>CAVZNR010000022.1:0-59954 GCA_963776675.1 uncultured Alphaproteobacteria bacterium
TGGTGAACAATGCCGGCGTGGTTTCGGTCGGCCCGCTGGCGCGCACCAGCGATGCCGAGCTGGAGCGGCTGATGGCGACCAACGTCATCGCGCCGGCAGCCCTCATTCGCGAGCTGCTGCCGCTGTTGCACAGGGCGGCCCCGTCACGCGTCGTCAATGTCGGCTCGATCTTCGGCGACATCGCGTATCCGCTGTTTGGGGCCTACTCGGCTTCCAAGTTCGGGTTGCGCGGACTCTCGATGGCGCTGCGACGCGAGCTCAAGGAATTCGGCATCGGCATAACCTATGCGGCCCCGCGGGCAACCAACACCGACGCGGCGGGCGCGTTTGCCCGCCTCGTCGGCCCCATGCAGATGCGCATCGACGCTCCCGAGAAGGTCGCGCGCGATATCTGGGCGCGGTTGCCCGCGACGCCGACAGCGTCTACGCCAAGGGCCCCGAGCGCCTCTTCGTGCTGGTGCAAAGGCTCTTTCCGCAACTCGTGGACCGCTCGGTGGAGAGCCAAATGGCCGACACGCGCGTGCGCGCCTATCTGGTCAGCCAAGGCGTTTGGCCGACAGCGCCAGGCGCAGGCCTCCGGCGCGGGCGAACTTGAGGCCTCCATTCGCCAACGGGCACTCTAACGGCACCGTTGTCAGCTTCCGCCGGTTGCCGGGGCCGGCTAGCGCTGGCAGCTGCCTCCCCTGGGATCGCTAGAGCATATGCCGATCCTGTCGGCGCGCTTTTCCCCCCGCAGGCTCGCGGTTCCCGGCGTGTTCGTGTTGGGTGGCCAGTTGACCGGCAGGTGTTGTTTGGCGTGGCAGCGCACGCGCCGTGGCATGTTGTGGCAGTGGTAGTAGGTGCGCGCGTCGGCGGGCTGGAGGATGCCGCCAAACGCTGCAGTGAAGCGCTGCAGCGTGCGCGGTTGGCGGTTGCGCATAGACTGTGGCGGCGGCGGATGGGCTCGCCGTTGCCGGGATGCCGGCGGCGAGCGCCAGGCAGGCTGATAGAAGTACGCGTTTAGACATGTCGGTTCCTTCCTATGAGGATGTGGCTGCTACTCCGCCCGCCGCATCGCGCCCCTTGTTCCTCTGGCGCGCATTTTCTTTAAGTGTCGGCGCTCTTGCCGCGCCGTTGCGTCAACCTCTTGATGAGTGCCGTCTCCTGATCGGGCTGCCGCGCCGCCCACACGGCCAGGGCCACCACGCCTGCGAACAGGAGCGCGAAGCGGATGACCGTCAAAACAGAGGGGAGATCCTCGAGCAT
Organism: uncultured Alphaproteobacteria bacterium; assembly: GCA_963776675.1. GTDB lineage: Bacteria > Pseudomonadota > Alphaproteobacteria > Rhizobiales > Hyphomicrobiaceae > Hyphomicrobium_A. Next base: position 1,246 of record CAVZNR010000022.1, read on the forward strand.
CATGCGCCCGCCAGCTCGACGTGTGCGAGCCGCCCGAAAGCTTCGACAGGCTCGACCCAGTAGACGAGGTTTATGATCCCCGCCTTGGTGCGCACGTCATCGAGGATCGTGTCCAAGCGCGCTCGCGGCGTAATCACGGTCAGGATGCCGCGCATGACGCGTCCGCGTACGCGCTCGCGCGCGCTCGCGTTGGTGAAGTCGTGGCCATGGCCTTCGGCAAGCCAGGTCGTGAAGCCGGTGAGCGAGGGCTCGGCATTCAGCATCAGCTCAATGATGCTGTCCTCCGCGCCCGGCGGATAAACGAGCGTCAGCTTGCAAGTGGATTGATCCATGCGAGGCTCCGTTGTTCGAATTCAGCCGAGCGCGCGGCAACGCCGAACCTGCGAAACAGGATCGGCAACAGCACGAGCGTGAGGGCGGTCGAGGTGACGAGACCGCCGATGACGACGATGGCGAGCGGCTTCTGGATCTCGGAGCCCGGCCCGCTGGCGAAGAGCAGAGGCACGAGACCGAAGGCGGCGATACTCGCCGTCATCAAGACGGGACGCAGCCGGCGCAGCGAGCCCTCGTAGACGACTTGCGACAGCGGCATGCCGCCGGCGAGCAGCTGGTTGAAGTAGCTGACGAGCACCAGCCCGTTTAGGACGGCAATGCCGAGCAGCGCGATGAAGCCGACGGAGGCCGGGACCGACAGGTATTCGCCGGAGATCCACAGCGCGAGGATCCCGCCGACGAGCGCAAAGGGAACGTTGGCGAGGATGAGCGCCGATTGGCGCACGGATCGCAAGGTGGCGAACAGCACCAGAAAGATGAGCCCCAGCGCGATCGGCACCACGACGGTGAGACGCGCCGCCGCGCGCCGCTGGTTTTCGAATTCGCCGCCCCAGACGAGACGATAGCCGGCCGGCAGCTTGACCTTATCGGCAACCGCCTTCTGCGCATCCTCGACGAAGCCCACGAGATCGCGCCCCGATACGTAAGCCTGCACTATGGCGAAGCGCGAGGCGTTCTCGCGGTCGACCTTCACGGCACCGGAGGTGCGGCGCAGCTGCGCCACGTCGCCGACGCGCACGAGACCGCCGTCGCCCGCCACAAGCTGGCTCTGCGTAAATAGCTCCGGCGCCTCCCGCAGCGCTGCGGGCCCGCGGATCACGATGTTGGTGCGCCGCTGCGGCTCCGCCACGATGCCGGCGGGAGCACCTTCCAGAAGCGCGCGCAGCTCGTCCTCGATGCGCGTGACGGACAGCCCGGTGCGGCCCGCCATCAGGCGGTCCATGTCGATCTGCAGATAGTCGACGGTGTCGTTGGAGGCGGTGAACACCTCCGCCGCACCCGGAACGGCGGCGATCGCGGTCTGCACGCGCCCGGAGAGATCGGCGAGCACCTTGAGATTAGGTCCGAATATCTTGACCGCGAGATCGCCGCGCGCGCCGGTGAGCATCTCGGAGGTGCGCATCTCGATCGGTTGCGTGAAGGCGAACTCGATACCGGGAAGATCGGCCATGGCCGCGCGCAGCTGCCGCAGCAGCCATTCCTTGTCCGGCACGCGCCACTCGTCCTTCGGCTTGAGGACCAGGAAGGCATCCGTATCGTTGGGGCTCATGGGATCGAGGCCCAGCTCGTCGGAGCCCACGCGGGCGATGATGTTCTGGACCTCGGGCACCTTGCTCAGCAGCGCCTTCTGAATGCGCTGATCGGTGGCGATGCTCTCGGCGAGATTGATCGAAGGCAGCTTGGTCGTCTGCATGATGACCGAGCCCTCGTCCATGGTCGGCATGAACGTCTTGCCGACGGCGACGTAAGCAAACACCATCGCGGCGGCGCCGCCCGCGGCGACCGCGTAGACGGGAAACGGATGCGCCAGACAGAAGCGCAGCAGCGGGCGATACGCCCAATCCAGCACCCGCATGAGCATGGGCGGTTTGTGAGCGTGGCCGCGCAGCATCAGCGACGACAGCACGGGAATCAGCGTCAGCGACAGCAGCAGCGAGCCGGCGAGCGCAAACACGATGGTCAGTGCCACGGGGGCGAACAGCTTGCCCTCGAGCCCCTGCAGCGACAGAAGCGGAACGAACACGAGGCAGATGATGAAAATGCCGGAGGCCACCGGCGTCGCCACCTCGGCGGCGGCCTGATAGACGTGATGCAGGCTGGGAACGCGCGCGTCGCCGGCGTGATGGTTGAGTCGTTCAACCGTGTTCTCGACGACGACGACGGCGGCATCGACGATGAGGCCGATGGCGATGGCGAGACCGCCGAGGCTCATCAGGTTGGCCGACATGCCGAACAGGCGCATCATCAAGAAGGTGACGAGCGCCGCCATGGGCAACGTCACCGCCACGACCGCGGAGGCGCGCAGGTTGCCGAGAAAGGCCAGCAGCAGAATGACGACCAGGACGGTCGCTTCCAGCAACGCCTTCTTGACGGTGCCGACGGCGCGCTGAATGAGGTCGGAGCGATCGTAGAAGCTCTTTAGCGTTACCCCCTTGGGCAGGCTCGGCTTCAGGCTCTCGAGCCGGGCGCGCACCTCCTTGACGATGGCGCTCGCGTCGGCGCCGCGCAGCGACAGCACCAGGCCTTCCACTGCCTCGCCGGCGCCATCCTTGGTCACGGCGCCATAGCGCGTCATGTTGCCGATACCGACGCTCGCCACGTCGCGGATGCGCAGGACTTTGCCGCCGTCCGATTTGAGGACGACCTGCTCCAGGTCCTGGGGAGTGCGGATTGCGCCCTCGGCGCGCACGACCAGCGCCTTCTCTCCGTCGGACAGGCGGCCGGCGCCGTCGTTGCGGTTGGTGGCGGCGATCGCGTCCTTGATGTCGGCGATGCTCATGCCGGTGGCGGCGAGCGCGGCGCTGTCGGGAATCACCTCGAAGGTGCGCACCAGCCCGCCCAGCGCGTTGACGTCGGCGACGCCGGGGATGGTGCGTAGTGCCGGGCGGATGGTCCAATCGAGCAGGCTGCGCCGCTGCTCGAGCGTGAGGTCCCCGCCCTCGATGGTGAACATGAACACGTCGGACAGCGGCGTGGAGATCGGCGCCATGCCGCCCTCGACGTTCGAAGGCAGCTCGCCCACCACGTTGGCCAGACGCTCGGCCACCTGCTGGCGCGCCCAATAGATGTCGGTGCCGTCCTCGAAGTCGAGGGTGATGTCGGCAATCGCGTATTTGGCCGAGGAGCGCAGGATGGTCTGGCGCGGGATGCCGAGCAGCTCCAGCTCGACCGGCGTGATGACACGCGTCTCGACCTCCTCCGGCGTCATGCCGGGCGCCTTCATGATGATCTTGACCTGCACCGAGGAGATGTCGGGAAAGGCATCGATGGGAAGGCGCAGGAAGGCGTAGACGCCCGCCGCCGCGACGAGCGCGGAGCAGAGCAGCACGAATGCACGCTGCGTGAGTGAGAACTCGACGATCCTGCGCAGCATCACCTACTCCGCTGCCGCCATGTTCTCGAGCTGCGCCAGGCCGGAGACGGCCACCTGCTGGCCCGGGCTCAGATCGCCCTCGATGGTGGCGCCGTGCAGCGTCTTGCCCTTGAGCGTCACCGGCAGCACCGCGAACCCGGCGGGCGTGCGCACGAACACGTTGGGCGCGCCTGCAAGCCACACGACCGATTGGGCGGGAACCGCAAAGCCGCCGGCGGCAGCCTCGCGATGGATGCTGAGCGTCACCATCTGTCCCGAGACGTAGCCGGCGTTGGAGGGGATGCTGCCGATGAGCGTCGCCGAGCGCGTCTTGGGATCGAGGGTGTGGCCGACGGAGAGAACTTTGCCGGTGGCGCCGTCGCTCAGATGGATGCTGTCGCCGGGATGCACCTTGCCCATGAAGGCGGCGGGGAGTTGCGCCTCGACCCACAGCTCATCGCTGGTATCGATCAGCACGGCGGCTGCCATGGCTGCAATGCTTGCGCCGGGCGCGACGTTGGCCTCGACGATGCGACCGGCTTTTTGCGCGATGAGCGCGTAGCTGCCATCCGCATTGGTCTTGATGTTGCCGAGCGATACGAGTCGCTTGTGCTCCTCGACGACGGCCTGCAGACCCTGACGATGCGCCTCCGTTTCGGCAGCGCGCGTCGGCGAGGCGATGTTCTTGTCTGCGAGCGTGCGATAGCGATCGGCGACCGCCTTGGCGGCGTCGAGATTGGACTCGGCCTGACGCAGTTGCGACAACGTCTCGATCAGCTCGCGGCTGGCGACGGTCATGAGCGTACGGCCCTTCTCCACCGTCTCGCCGGGCAGCACGTCGACCGACACGACGGTGCCGGAGAACGGCGCCGGCACGGCGATGCGGCTGTTCATGGGCGGGATGACGGTGCCCGGAAGCAGCGCAATGGCCTCGTCGGCGGCGGGACGTACGTCCTCCAGCTTGATTTCGAGGCCCTCGATCTGGGCCTGGCCGATGGCGATTTCGGCCGCGCCAGCCGTCGTCGGCGCCAGCCCCACCAGGCCGGAAGGACCGATTGCCAGAATTGCCGCGAGAACCCTGCTTAAAGACATCTTCCGTAACCTCCATTGTGGTTACGGCGTTTCGCATGCCCACCTGAAACCAACCTGAAACGCCCCTGCGACACCTCGGCCTTTTGGCTTGATGCGGGGGCTCACCACCGTTCAGCTGGCTTTCAGGTTGGGGGTCTAGGCGTCCCTGGAACCGGACTTTTGGAGAGCGGCTATCCGCATCTTGCTGGTTGAGGATGACGACGACATCGCCGGGCGGCTCATCAGCGGGCTGCAACCGGCGGGTTTTGTCGTGGATCGTGCCGCCAATGGGGAGGATGGCCACGAGATGGGCGTGCACGATACCTTCGACGCCGCGATCCTCGACCTCGGTCTTCCCAACATGGAAGGGCTCGACGTGCTGCGCAAATGGCGCGCGGAAAGCCGCGACATGCCCGTCCTCATCCTCACGGCGCGCGGAACCTGGACGGAAAAAGTGGAAGGTCTCAACGCGGGTGCCGACGACTACATCACCAAGCCGTTCCACATACCCGAGGTCGTGGCACGCCTGCGCGCTTTGATCCGCCGCAAGTCGGGCTCCGCGAGCCCGCTGCTCGCCCACAAGGACATCACGCTCGACACCGTAGCGGGCAAGGCAACGGTCGGCGGCAAGGATGTGGAGCTGACCGCCTCGGAGCTGCGTATGCTCAGCTACTTCATGCACCGGCTGGGCCGCGTCATCTCGCAGGCCGAGCTTACGGAACATTTGTACGCCCTGGAGGACAGCGCGGAATCCAATACCATCGAGGTCTACATCAGCCGGCTGAGGCGGAAGCTGGGGCGCGATTTGATCACGACCGTGCGCGGCCTCGGCTACCGCATGGATTGATGGATGCTAACCCTTCCCGGCATACGTAGTCTCAGGGCTAGGCTGATCGCGGTCGCCGCGATCTGGGTCGTGGCGGGTGTCCTCGTCGCCGGAGTTCTCTTGTCGTCCGAATTCAAGGGCTTTCTGGCCGAGCAGTTCTATCACGAACTGCACGAGCACCTCGACGAGCTCGAAGGCGTGATGGCAATTGAGGAGGGCGGCAAGATCCGGATGCAGCGTGTCTTGAGCGACCCGCGCTTCTCGATCCCGCTGTCCGGTTTCTATTGGGAGGTGCAGAAGAACGGCGCCAGCGCCGCCCGCTCGAACTCGCTCGAAGGACCCATGCTCAAGGTGCCCGTCGACGGCGGCAGCGACACGCAAGTGCATACCCACAGCATCTCTGGCCCCACGGGCGAATTGCTGATCGCAGAGCGGCTGCGCTGGCTCAACGGCGAGAAGCAGCCGATCCGCATTATCATCGGCACCGACAAGCGCCTGCTTGATCGCGTGCTCGGGGAATTCAACACGACGCTCCTGTGGTCGCTCGGCATCTTCTCGCTGTCGATGATCGTGGTGGCCGGCCTGTTGCTGATCTTTGCCATGGCACCGATCGGGCACCTGCGGACCGCATTCGCCAACTACCGCTCCGGTGCAACACCCGACATGCGCGGGACCTTTCCCGACGAGGTACAGCCGCTTATCGACGACCTCAACAGCCACATCGCGTCGTCGGGCGAGCAGATGCAGCGGGCCCGCGCGCAGGCCGGCAATATCGCCCACGGGCTCAAGACGCCGCTCGCGATCCTGGTCGATGAGGCGCACCGCCTGCACGAAAAGGGCAACGCGGAGGCCGCGGCGGTCATTCAAGACCAGTGCCGGCGCATGCAGAGCCAGATCGATTACCAGATTGCGCGCGCGCGGGCGGCCGCCTCGCGCGGACAGCCCGGCACCGCCGCATCGCTCGCCGACAACGCCCAGGCGGTGGTGAGCGCGCTCGAGCGCCTACACGTCGAGCGTGGCTTGAAGATCGAGAACCAGATCCCGCCGGGCGTGATGGTCGCCTGCGAGCGGCAGGATCTCCACGAGATACTCGCCAATCTCGTCGACAATGCCTGCAAATACGCAAAGAGCCGCCTCGTGATGCGCCTTGAGACGTACGCGCCGCCCCAGTTCGTGCGCGTGGTGGTGGAGGACGATGGCCCGGGCCTGCCGCCCGAAGCCCGCGAGGTCGTGCTCAACATCGGCGAGCGGTGGGATAGCCGTCCGGGCGGCTCCGGACTGGGCCTCGCCATCGTGCGCGACCTCGTGCACCTCTACGGCGGTGAGATCCGGCTCGGCCGATCGGACCTTGGCGGTCTCGCGGTGCAACTCGATCTGCCCACTTTCGCCCAGGAATAGTTTTTGCGACGGGGCGTGCTGGCGGCATGGGGCTGGCGGTGCTGCCCGAGGCGGTCTATCGCTTGGCGCTTCGACATCTCGGAATGCGCCTAGCTATTTAAGTCCGGCGCTACCACTCGCGGATTGAAATGACGGATGGACCATTCCGCCAGAGCACTTCGGCTTGCCGTCTGGGTTTTCGTGACGTCATCGCTGGGCGCCGCGCTTGCCCAGGAAACGCTCGAATTGACCCCATGGACGGCGGCCGAATTCGGCGGCAAAGGCGGCGACGCGCTCTCGCTGGAGAAGATTACGCCAACCGGAGCCGTTGTTCTGCTCAACCCGCACGGAGAGAGCTGCACGCTGCGCTTCCCGATGAAGATAGGCGAGAAGGTTTACCTCCACGGTGCCACGGTCGGGGATCAGCAGGCGGTCTGTGAAGTGTTGTTGATGTCGGCGACGGAAAGCCCGTCCGCGATCTTTAGCTTCGAGTGCATCAACCAGACCCCGTCGGCGGAGCACAAATGTCCTCCGTAAAAGCGGTGCGGCAGGGTCGAGCCAGGCAACCTCGCACCCGTCAGGAGCGCCGTCCCCGATGGCGCTCGATCACGTTCCAGGCGAGCACGATCAAAAGCGCCATGTACGGCACCAGGAGGCGCTCGTCGTAGAGCACCACCGCCCAGGCCTGCTCGGGGTCGAGCGCCGTCAGCGACGGGTCGTCGGGGGCGTACACGACATCGATGTGCTGGCCGACGCGCAGCTGCTCCGCCAGGTGCTTGCGCACGCCGACGGCCGCGTCGACGGTCTCGTTGGCCGGCGTCTGAAAACGGTAGAAGAGGAGCCAGCGGCCCTCGCGGCCGAGCCGATTGTGCGCAGGCCGCAGCTCACGCACCGTCGCCGTGGCGATCCGCCCCTCCTCGGCTAGCGTACGAAACTGCCGATAGTCATAGACGGCCTTGCCGATGAGGGCGGCGGCCACCAAGACGCCGACAATCAGGCCCACATGCAGCAGGCGGTCGCTCATGCTGGCCTCCGCGCGCCAAGGTGCTCGCCTTCCGGGTACGACCCCAGGCTGCAAGGCGCAAGGGACCCTAAGGCGACTGTGTCGCCTGCGCGCGGGACCGGCCCGCCGCCGAGGACGCCTTCTTGCGCCTCAGGTAGGGTTCCCGCCCCCGCCACGGCACCGGCTTTGGCGGCTGCGTTACGCCATGGTCGCGAAGCCACTTGGCAACCAACACCGTTTTCCAACGCAGCGCACCGCCTGGAGCGACCACCACGGGCTTCGGAAACGCACCGGTGCGCGACTTCACTTCAAGGAGCGCATTCGTCCAGCCGGTGAGAGCGCAGACCGCATCCTTGCCGATGAGGTCCGGCAGCTTGCCAGCTTTGAGAGCCTTGGCCGTTTCCTTCGGGGACCAATGTCGTCGCGCCATTTGCGAGCCACCACAGCTGCTTGCGATGGCGCTCATTCTAATAAGCAACCGGGGCGATTTCCCGATTTTCTCGGGAATTATTCCCGAGAACGCGTGGGAGTGATGCCCAAACATCACTTCCAATTCTTCCCTGGCCGCGATGGACGGCCTAACGCTTGACCACCCTAGCGGCCAGCGACTGTAGTGAACGTGTCGGGGGGAATACGTACAAGAGTAAGCGTTCATGTCCCAGCGTATCGGGGTGGCGCGGAGGGCCTGCCGTGGGTCCGCGCGCCGGGCCGCAGGCCGTCACGTCCTCATTCTAGCCGCCAGTCTCCTGATTCCGGCGGGCGTTGCCGCCCAGCAGACAACCCAACAGGCCGCTCCGCCCGCAGACGACACGCAGGCGCAGGCGGCAGCGCCGACCACGGAAGCACCCGCTGGAGACGTGCTGCCGGAAGTCGAGGTCATACAAGAGACGCCGAAGCCCTCGCCCAAGGTTGTTCAAAAGAAACCCGCCGCCAAAAAGAAGGCGGCCGCGACGGCGCCTGCACCCGCACAGCCGACCGCGGCGCCCACGACAGCCCAGACGCTGGTGAAGATGTCGCCAGTGGGCGGAAGCGAGATTCCGATCGGGAAGGTTCCGGGCGGCGTGAGCACGGTATCGGCCGCCGACGTGGCGCGCGACGGCTCCGGCATCATCCAGAATACGCTCGAAAGCCGCGTCCCCGGCGTCATCGTCACCGACCTGCAGGGCAACGAGTTCCAGACCAACATCCAGTATCGCGGCTTCGAGTCCTCGCCGCTCAACGGCGTTCCGCAAGGGCTCGCCGTTTATCAGAACGGCGTGCGCATCAACGAAGCCTTCGGCGACATCGTCAACTGGGATTTCCTGCCTTCCAACGCCATCGACGGCATCACCGTCATGAGCGGAAACCCGGTGTTCGGGCTCAACGCGCTCGGCGGCGCCATCGTCATCGGCATGAAGGACGGCTTCGGCTTTCAGGGTTCGGAGATCGATGTTCGCGCCGGCTCATTCGGGCGCGAGCAGATCGCCGCGCAGGCCGGCGCCCGCAGCGGGCCGGCCGCGGCCTATATCGCCGTCGAAGGCATCAACGACGACGGCTGGCGCGATTTCTCTCCATCGGAGATCAAGCGTCTTTACGCCGACCTTGGCTTCAAGGGCGATGGCTCGGAGTTCCACATCAACTTCACCGGTGCCAACAACCACATCGGCGCGGTAACGGCGGCCCCCGTCGAGCTGCTCGATCTCAGCTGGAACCGCACCTACACCTCGCCGCAGACGACCGACAACGAGCTGGCGATGGTGTCGGCCAACGGCACCGTCAAGGCCAGCGAGACGCTGAGCTTGTCCGGCGTCACCTACTACCGCCATTTCAAGCAGGGTCACATCGACGCCAACATCCTCGAGGCCGACGAATGCGAGGCTCCGTTGCTCCCAACACTGATCTGTGCATCGAGGGCGAGGAGGCCGTAGGCGAAGGCGGCGGCGTCAACGGTCGCCATTCCCTTCGATATCGCCGATCCATTTCCGCTCGCGTCGATCGACAACACCTCGCAGGATGCGGAGAGCTTCGGGGCAACGCTGCAGGCGGTCGACAAGTCGAAGGTCTTCGGTCTTTCCAACCAGTTCCTGATCGGTGCCAGCTACGACCACGGGCGCGTCAAGTACGCGGCATCGAGCGAGCTGGGTGAGATCGGCCCTCTGTTCGTCGTGTCCGGGCCTCGGCATCCAATTGACCGGTCCCGACGACGTGTCGCCGCGCAGCCTGATCACCACCAACGACTACTACGGTCTCTATCTCTCAGACACGCTCGATGTGACGGATCGTTTCGCGCTGACGTTCGGCGGCCGCTTCAATGTCGCGCATCTGACGCTCGAGGATCAGACCGGCAACGATCCGTTCTTGAACGCAAGCCACACCTATTCCCGCTTCAACCCGGTGGCCGGCGGCACCTATGAGCTCATGCAAGGGCTCTCGCTCTATGGCAGCTACTCGGAAGCGAACCGCGCGCCGACCCCCGCCGAGCTCGCCTGCGCCGATCCCGACAATCCCTGCCTGATCGAAAGCTTCCTCACCGGCGATCCGCCGCTGAAGCAGGTGGTGTCGCACACGTGGGAGACCGGCTTGCGCGGACAGATGGCTTCGTGGGGCGGTCAGCGGGTGGAGTGGGGCCTCGGGGTGTTCCGCACGCTCAACGTCGACGACATCATCAGCGTTGCCGCGCCGACCTCGGGCCGCGGCTATTTCACCAATGCCGGCGATACATTGCGCCAGGGCATCGAGGCGAACGTCAGCTACCGCGCCAAGGACGTTTTCGTCTACGCCAACTACAGCTACACGGATGCGACGTTCGAGACGCCGATCAATCTGCCGTCGCCGAACAATCCATCGGCCACCCTGTGCCCCGGTCGCAAATCCGCTCGATCCCGACGCGCCCATGTGCATCCAGGTCCAGCCGGGCGACACCCTGCCGGGCGTGCCCAAGCACAAGTTCAAGGCCGGATTCGACTACTGGCTTACGGGCAAGTGGAAGTTCGGCGCCGACCTCATCGCCTCCAGCAGCCAGGTGTTCTACGGCGACGAGGCCAACCTCAATTCGCGGCTGGCCGGCTACGCCCAGGTCAACCTGCACTCCTCCTACGACATCAACGAGCACTTGCGGGTCTACGGCCTGATCAACAATCTCTTCGACGCGCGTTTCGGAACGTTCGGCAACTACTTCGACACGGAGGCGGCGAGCGAGGCCTCTCTCGGCACCATCGATTTCACCGACCCGCGCACCGTCGTTCCCTCGCAGCCTTTTGCCGCGTACGGCGGCGTGACGGTGCGGTTCTGAGCGACCGCTCCCGTCTCCTGGCCGCGCGGCAGACGCCCGCCTCCGTTTACTCAAGACAGCCGCAGCGCTTGTCGCAAGGCTAACAAATCCCCAATTCTTGTCTCAATGGGCTGCATCCCGGCAGGGTGATCGTGCGTTTACGGCTTTGGATCGCCGCAATCCTGCCCCGAAGTGGCCGAGAGCTGTGGTCAATGTGCACCGAATGGTGGCGCGCAGGCCGCAGCAGGCCGCCACGGCAGATGGTCCGCGGGAGAGCTCCCCGCAGGGCAGGAGGTTGAGACGACATGGACGTGATGCAGGGTGCCAGCGGGGCTGGCTCTGTCGGCGATTGGTTTGCCGTGCACTCGAAAGAAATCATCACCTACACCCTGGTTTTCGTCGTCGGGTGGTTCCTCGTCGCCAAGATCGGCAAGCCGGTCTGGCGGCGCATCGAGGATACGATCCTCTCCAACTGGCGGCTCGCGCTTCTGGGCGCCACCGGCCTAGTGCTTTCGCTCGCCTCGGGCTGGACCACCTGGGACGGCATGCGGAACTTCACCCAAGAGCCGCTGCTCTCCCTGATGATCACCTTCGGCATCCAGGGCGTGATGCTGATCGTGGCGTGGCTGATCGGCGAAAGCTTCGCCATCGGCATGAACCAGCAGACGGCGGGCAACGCGCCGCGCGGACTCAACAAGGGCGTGCAGGCGGCGATCGGATTGGCGACCGGCACGCTGCTGTTCCTGGCCGTGGCGGCGATTATCGCGCAAAGCACCGGCGCCATCGATTGGCGCAACGTCGGCTCAGCCGACCTCTCCTGGAGCAAGCTCGGCGACAAGGTGCTGCTCGCCGTCGTGGGGCTGCTCGTGTTCGCGCTCATCGTCGTCTATGCGACGAGCGACATCATCAAGCCGTACCTGCAGGGCTCGCGCGTCATTGCTAAGAATGCGGTGTTGTGGGTCATGTTCCTGGCCTGCATGACGACGTCGGTGTTCTTCTCCTTCGATTCCCTCTTCACCGCCATCTTCCCGCAATCCGAGCGCGTGCGCGCGGCCGAGCTGCGCGCCCAGAACCAGGTGGCCGGCATCGTCGCCGACATCGGCCAGACCATCGATCACCGCAGCGCGCACGAGGCGGAGGCGCTGTTCGCAAGCCCCGGCTGGCAGGCCTATGACGAGCACCTGACCAAGCTCGCTCACGCGGCGCAGGGCGCGCAGGGCGAGATCGAGCGCTACTTCAACGAGCAGCTCGAGGCCAAGAACCGCACCGTCAAGGAGCAGCAGGAGCGCATCGCCACGGCGCAGAGCAGCCAGGCCGGTCTTGCCGCCAAGAAAGGATCGATGACGGACGAGCGCGCGCGGCTCGCCTCCGAGCGTCCGGGGCTCGCTGCCGACTATGCCCAGAAGAAGAACGATCTCGACGCCAAGGCGCGCGAGATCGACGCCAAGCGCGTCGAGGCCTTGGCCGAGGACAAGGGCGTGGAAGGCACCGGCAAAGAGGGCAAAGGTCCCGTCTACCGCCAGCGCATGGAAGAGCTTTATAAGCTGCGCGCCGCCTACAAGATCGCCGAGGAGCGCACCGGCAACGCCAAGAAGCGCCTGGACACGGTCGAGACGCGGATTGCGCAGATCGATCGCGAGCTCGCGACCATCGACGGCGATCTCGCCACCTACGGCGCCGAGGCGCAGACCGCCGAGCAGCGCATCCAGCTCGCGCAAGGCGCAGACACCGAGGAGGCGGCCAAGCGCCTCGACCCGGCGCGCATTTTGACCGGCTTCGAGGCGGCGAAGGGGGAGTTCCGCCAAAAGCCGACGGTTGAGCACCTGGCGAGCCTGCAGCAGCAGTGCTCGCAGCTGCTGGGCGCCATGGCCAGCACCCAGGCGACCAAGGAGAAGGTGCGCGGCATCGACTGCGATCCCAAGCAGGCGAGCGAGGCGGCAAGCCTGATGTTCGCCCTCAACACCGGCGCCCGCACGTTTACGGCGGCCTGCGCCGGCGGCGAGAAGCTCGAATCCAACAAGGGCACCGACCAGCTGTTCGGCTTTGCGCGCAAGTGCCTGGCGGACTCAGGCCTGCCCAGCAAGGAAACCGATCAGCTGCGCACCAAGATCAACGGAGCCGAGCTGAACCGCGACGACAAGGCCCACCGCTTCGTCGTGACCTGGAACGCCTTCGAGGACGGCAACCGGCTCGCGTATCTGGCGCTGTCGATCGCCATCGCCATCGATACGCTGGTGTTCATGTCGGGCCTGTTCGGCGCCAACGCCGTGCGCTCGCCCCTGTCGGACGTGCCGAGCTTCAAGGCGCGTACCGCCCAGCAGCTGGAAGCCATCATCGAGAACGCGCTGCTGCCCGACACTTTCGAGAACGCGCGCGTCACGCTGCAGTCGCTGCGACCGATCACCAATGTCGCCGGCTTCATGGCCGAGGTGCGTCCAGATACGCTCGACCCGCACACGGCGGCGCGCGTGATGGGCGTGCTCAACGCCGGCGCCACCATCCACGCGGTGGAGTACGACGAGGCCCAGCACCGCTATCTGGTGCGCTCGGAGCTGTTCGAGTTCCTCTCGGTCGTCGCCAAGAAGGCGTTCGAATCGAACGAGCACCACGTGAGCCTCGCCGAGCTGGAGAAGATCGTGGGCGTGGCGCTTCTGCCCGACCTGAGCCAGAACGCCGAGATCGTGCTGCACTACATGCATCCCATCAGCGAGGACCGCGGCTTCACCGCCGAGATCAAGCTCGACGAGGTCGGGCCCGACCACCTGCGCACCGTGCGCAGCACGCTCAATGCGGGCGCCACGCTCGATCGCGTGCAGCGCGCCGGCAAGGACGCGACGCACTATTTCATCCATCGCGATCTCTATAAGACGCTGGCGCTCATCCGCGCGCGCACGCTGATGCTGGACTACGGCCAGCGGCAGATCGCGGCCGACGGCAAGCGTGAGAAATTCGGCGGCTCGGTCACCGAGCACTCCAAGGCGATCGCGCATCATCCCCAGAAGCAGCTGCCGCCCGCCGCCATCGAGGACGACGACGACGACCCCGAGGCCCAACGGGATGCGCGCGCGCGCTGTGTGGCGCAGCTGCTCGAGGCGCTGCGTCTCGACCCCGCCACCTATCAGCGCATCGGGGGCTCCGCCTTCGTCGCCGCGGTGGCCGCAAACGAGGCGTTCGCACGCGCCCGCCACGCCAACAAGGCGCTCGACGATCAGCTCACCGAGCGCGACGAGCAGGCGCGCATCTCGCTCGACCACGCCTACTCGCTGCTGAAGGGCAAACTGCGCGCCAGCGACAGCCGCGACCTCGACGATTTGGGCGACGCCTACCACGAGATCGACCAGTGCTGGTCGGTGCTGATGCTGCTGCCCAACGGGCCCTACGAGACGGTGCTCAAGGAGATCGTCGAGGCGCTGGAGCCCGATGCCGGTGCCGGCGTGCTGTCCACCGAGGAGAACGCGCTCTATGAGATCGCGCGGGGGCTCACCAAGGCGTTCCGGGCCAACGCGCGCACCAACGAGTTGTCGTGGCGCCGGCTGGAAGCGGGTTTCAACCAGGCCCCGCGCGGCGGCGACCCGCGCATCGCCATGGATGACGGCGGCCGCACGCTGAACTAGGTTACAGCTCTTCTGATCCCGGCGAGCACTAGAGTGTCGAACGAAACACGTTCGGCCCCCTTCATCTTAGGTTCAGCATACCGCCCCGCTTTCGCCACCGGGTGAGCCCGCTTACGCCGTGCCCCGCTGCTAGCGCTTGAGCTGCATTTCCAGCTTGAGGAGCCATTTCGCCATGCCCACCATGCTTCGCGCAGTGCTCGCGCTCGCTCTTACCGCCATTGTCGCTTTCGCCACCGCATCCCTGTCGCAAGCAGCCGAGGTCAAGGTCGAAGCCGACCTGGGCCGCGCCGTGCTGCCGACTTCCGATCCCGGCACCGTGTATCTGCGCTTAAGCCTCAAGAGCCTCGCCGCGGGCAAGCGCGAGCACCGCGCGCACATCAATGCGGCGATCGTCATCGACCGCTCCGGCTCCATGCAGGGCGATCGCATCGCCGCCGCCAAGGAAGGCGCGCGGGTGGCGCTGGAGCGCTTATCGCCGGAGGATGCCATCGCGCTCGTCGCCTACAATCACAACGTCGACGTGCTGAGCCCGGCCGCCCCCTTGCGCGGCGCGCGCGATCGGCTGACGCGCGCCATCGACCAGCTGCGCGCGGACGGCACCACCGCGCTCTATGATGGCGTGAAGGAAGGCGGCCGGCAGGTGGAGGAGCTGGTCTCCGACGACAACGTCAACCGCGTCATCCTGTTGTCGGACGGGCTCGCCAACGTGGGGCCGTCGTCGCCCTATGAGCTCGCCGAGCTCGGGCGCAAGCTCGCCTCGCGCGGCATCTCCGTCTCGACCATCGGTCTCGGGCTCGACTACAACGAGGACCTGATGCAGCGGCTGGCCGCGGCCAGCGACGGCAACCACGTGTTCGTCGAGCGCCCCAGCGATCTGGCCGAGATCTTCGACCGCGAGTTCGGTGACGCGCTGTCGGTGTCGGCGCGCGACATCACCATTACGATCGAGTGCAAGCTCGGCTTCAAGCCGATCCGCATTCTCGGCCGCGACGGCTCAATCGACGGCGACCGCATCACCTTGAAGCTGAACCAGTTGCAGTCGGAGAACGAGCGCTACGTGGTGGTCGAGCTGCAGGCGCCGGAAGGCCGCTCGGAAGGCGCAGCCGACATCGCGGACGTGCGCGTCGACTACGTCGACCTCGACAAGGACGCCGCCCCGGCCCACGCCGAGGCGCGTCCTGCCGTGCGCTTTTCCAAGAGCGCCAAGGAGGTCGAGGACGGGCTCAACAAGGCCGTCATGAGCCAGGTCACCGCCCAGATCGCGACGGAAACGAGCGAGAAGGCGGTGGAGTTGCGCGACAAGGGCGACATCGCGGGCGCGCGCAAGGCGCTGCAGGACAACGCCACCTACATCAAGCGCTCCTACGAGAAGTACGGCTCGGGCACGGCGGCGGCGCCGACGGCGTCGATCGGCATGCTCAACGAGCTGGAGAAGCAGAGCCTGGAGGCCGCCGACAACCTCGACGCCGACAACTGGAACCGCACGCGCAAGGCCATGCGCTCCGAGCAGCACAAGGCCAAGGTGCAGCAGGCGTATTGACGTGCGAGCTGCCTGACCCGCCGATCTGTTCCCCTCCCCGATGGCGAGAGGGGGCAGGCTCGGAGGCTCGAGCTTTGCCCCTGCCTCTGCACGCGTCAACGGCAGGGTCGGCACAGGACGACGGGCCGACATCGAGCCGGTGCGCATCCCCCACCCTCTCCCTCCCCCGCGAGGGGGAGGGGGGACGAAGTGGCGGTGCAACACAGTCATCGCGCTGGCGCGCGATCCACGCCAGCTCGCATCGTCCGTGAAAGGAGGAGGGTAGAACCGGGGTCAGACACCGTTCACGGCTTGAACGGCACGACGGTCTGGCGCTGCTCGCCCAGGCGATCGATGCGCAGCGTCATCACGTCGCCGGCTTTCAGATACTCGCGCGGGTTGCGCGCCGAGCCGACGCCGGGCGGCGTACCCGTCGTCACCACGTCGCCGGGATCGAGCACCATGAACTCGGTAACGTAGGCGAGCAGGAACGGGATCGAGAAGATCATGGTCTTGGTCGTGCCCGTCTGCTTGCGTTCGCCGTTGACGTCGAGCGACATGGCGAGGTCCTGCACGTCGGGGATCTCGTCGGGCGTGACGAGCCAGGGGCCCAGCGGCCCGAACGTCTCCGCCGACTTGCCCTTGAGCCACTGTCCGGCGCGCCGCACCTGGAAGCGGCGCTCGGACACGTCGTTGCAGATCGTGAAGCCGGCGATGTGCGACATCGCGTCGGCCTCCTCCACGTAGCGCGCGCGTGTGCCGACGACGAAGGCGATCTCCACCTCCCAATCCATGTTGACGGCGTTCTTGGGATACATGACGTCGTCGTAGGCGCCGACGATGCAGTTGGGCGCCTTGGAGAACAGGATCGGCTCGGCCGGGATCTCCTGCTTGGTCTCCTTGGCGTGGTCGGCGAAGTTGAGCCCCACCGCGATGAAGTTACGGCTGCCGGCAACGGGCGGGCCCAGGCGGGCGCCGGCGGGTGCGAGCGGCAGCGTCTTGGGATCGAGGGCGCGCAATTTATCCAGCGAGGCCGGCGACAGCGCCGCACCGGCGAGATCGGGCACGTGGCCGGACAGGTCGCGGATCGCCCCGTCGGCGTCGACGAGACCGGGTTTCTCCGCACCGGGATTGCCAAAGCGCACCAGCTTCATGGGATCACAGCTCTTGAGATAGGGGTTGCAGGACAGGCGGCGGCCGCCGCGCCCGGTCTCTACAGGACCATGCCCGCCGCGTCCACCCGCGCGCGGCGAACCTGGCTACCTAGCGGAAGTAAAACGGAATGCTGAAGCGCAGCTGGCCTGCGGAGGCGCCGGCGGGCGGCGCGCCGAACGGGGCTGCGCGGCGCACGGCCGATAGCGCCGCACGATCGAGCGCGGCGTTGCCTGACGAGCTGGCGAGCCGCGCGTAGCTTAAGCCCCCGGAGCTCGATACGGCGAAGGAGACGCGCGCCGTGCCGCGGTGGCCACCGCCCGATGGCTTGTTGCGGGACACCTTTGCGCGCACGCGTGCGGCATAGCTCAGAATGCTGCCACGGCTCGCCGAGGCGCGCCCACTTCCTTTGCCCTTGGCGGCATTGGATCGACTGGTCGTGCCGCCGGCGTTCTGCCGCTTGGTGCGCTCGTGTCGAACCTTATCCGGCGTCTTCTCGCGGCGCGACTTCTTGGGGTCGACCTTCTCCTTGGCCGCTTTGGCGGGGACCGCCTCGACCGGCTCGGCCGATCCGCTCAAGACCTCGAGCGGCTCTGTGTCGGCCTGGGTGGCGTTCGGATCGACGTTGGCGGTCTTGATGGAAGCCGGGGCGGCGGCGTCCTTGACCGGAAGGTCCTCGATCTCCTTGACCGGGACGGGATCGGCGTCGATCTGCTCGACTGAGCCTTCCGGCATCGCCGCGGCGGAGGCGGCCGCCGCCTCGACCGGCTCGCTCATGGTCGATTCCAGGACGATCGACTGGGCCGTCTCCAGGCTCGTCGCGTCGGTCTCGTTCTTGAGCACGCCGTACTCGGGGAGCGCCCGCGCCGACAGCAGGAGGGTGGCCGCGGCGGCGGCATGCAGCGCGAGCGATAGGACGACGGCGACGGGAAGCAGCGCCCGCAAACGCGCGCGTGGCGGCAGCGCAGCGGCGGGAGCGACAGGCGTGGCCACGATGTCGCCTGCGTCCACCGCCTCATCGAGAGGCGGCAAGCCCATGGCGTCTTCGGCAAGGACGTGCCCGGTCGTCATCGCGTTCAGTTGCCGGCTCCCGCGGCCTCGCGGAGACGCGCGCGCAGAGCCTCGAATTTCTGCACCTGCTCGGGAATCAGCGCGCGCTGCTCATCGCGGCGCACGAAGATCTTGAACATGGCCTCGCCGGCCTCGTTGAAGAACTGGATGGAGCACGAGGCGCGGCCCATGAAAGGCCGCGCCACGAAGGCGATCGCCCGGCAGTTCTCGGCGCGAATGTGCCCGCCGATGGGGCTCTCACCATGAATGTTGTAGTAGCCGCGGGCGAAACTCCCCGGCGGCAAGGCACCTTCGCACTCGAGCACGATGTCGGGCGTGTGCACGATGAAGAGGATGTCGCCCCACGTGCCGACGTCCTCCATGATCGCGGCAAAGCGCTCGCCGTCGACGATCGTCCGCTGATCGGGCAGCAGATTGCGCACGACATCGAGCGTCGAGACGCCATACTCGCGCGCAATCTGCTCTAAGATGCCGTCGGGGTTGAGGGCAAGCCGCGCCGCCAGGGGCTTGCGCTCGCTCTCTATGATGGTGTCGACCGTCATGACCGGTGCCCTCCAAAGTTTCGTCGCGATTGCGCGGCGCCTATTCGGCGGCGATGACGCGCGTGCCGTCCGCCTTTTCCTCCTGGATGACGGTGAAGCCCTCGAAGTCGGGATGGCCGAGGTAGAGCGGCTTGTTGGCGCCGGCGCTGGAGTGGGCTTTGCGGAACTGCTCCGACTTGGTCCAGGCCTCGAAGTCGGCGTGCGAGCGCCACATGGTGTGCGAGGAGTAGAGCACGTGGTCCTCGCGCTCCGGACCTTTGAGCAGGTGGAACACGATGAAGCCCGGCATCTCGCTCAAGTGCCCCTCGCGCTTGGCCCAGATCTCCTCGAAGTCCTGCTCCGAGCCTTTCTTCACTTTGAAACGGTTCATGGCGATGAACATGGAATTGTCTCCTGGCTGGGGATGGCTGGGTCGCGATGATCGGTGCCCCGCAGTCGAGCACGCCGGCGCAACCACAGGCGTGGCCCACGACGTCTCGATCTGCGGGGTCCGGGTGTCATCGGACCTCATTGGGCTCCAAATCTCATCGTCAGCCCGAGGCGCGCATTGAACCCCGGGCTGTTCTCCTGATTGAGATACTGGAGGTACTCCTTGTCGAAGAGGTTATCGATGTTGAGGTTGACGGTCGTGGCCTCGTTGACCCGATATTGGGCGAAGAGGTCGACGAGGGTATAGGCGGCCGAAGCGGGGAAGATCGATCCCGCTTCCGTACCGCCGCCTTCGTGCGAATCGACGATGCTGACGCGCGTTCCCGCAACCACGGTTTCGTCGAACAAGCGGAAGCCGAGCGTGCCCACGGCCCTGTCGGGAAGAACGGTGACCAGCTTGGCGCCGGTATCGACGTTCTTGCCGACGATGTGCTGGGCCGACAGGATCGCGAACCACGACCTGGCGTCGTAGGAGGCCTCGAGCTCCACGCCCTGGATGCGCGCCCTGGCGATGTTCACGTACTGGAACGAGTCGTCAAGATAGCAATAGAATGGATCGGGACCCGGCGGGGGCATCGCGCACCCGAATGGGTTGCTGTCGTCGTTGTTGCCGCCACCATCGACGTAGGACGCATCGATGTAGTCATCGACCGTGTTGCGGAACGCGGTCACCTTCGCGCGGAACGCGTCGTTGCCTTTCAGGACGTTGTCGTACTTGAGGTTCACGCCGCCTTCCAAGTTGTGCGCGACCTCGGGCGAGAGATCCGGGTTGGGAAGAAGCGCAAACGTCGGGAACGGGTGGAAGCCTTCGATCAGCGTTTCCGTCGTCGAAGGCGCGCGATAGCCTTCCGCGTAGGTGCCGAACACGGTGAACCCGGTGAGCGGCGTTACGCCGAGCGTGACCTTGGGCGACACACGGCTGCCCTCGCTGCTGCTCGTGTCGCTTTCCAGCTCGTAACGATCGTAGCGAACGGCCGTTACCAGCTCGACGATTTCGAACATGGTCAGCTGAGACTGCAGGAATGCGCCTTCCAGCGTGCGCTTGCCGCCCGGCGTGAGCGCGCTGCCGTAGCCGCCTTCGTCGAAGGTCTTGACCTCGTCGTACACGCCGTCGGCGCCGTAGGTCAGGGCAACCTTGAACGGCCCCTCGCCAAAGCGGGACGTATTGTTCACGTCGAAGCCTTCGGTCTTGATGTCGAAGTAGCGATACGAGCCCGAGCCGATCGTCACCTGGTCGAGGTTCGTGTCGTTGCGGTAGATCTTGGCGCTGAAGTCCAGAAGCGGCGAATCCGGTCGCGAGAAGCTGTATCCCAATGTGTACTGGTCGTTATCGACGGTGGTATCGCGCCGCGTAGTGCTGCCAGCCGTGGTGTCGACGAACTCCGACGTGAGGTCGACAATCGTAGCTGTAATCTGATGGCCCTCATCGGAATGCCAGCGCGCGTTGAGCATGTTCGACTGCGTCTCGTCGCCGGAGTCCGCGACGGTGTTTCCGCCGCCATCCTCGTAGTCGTCGCTGTCGCGAAAATTGGTCTGGCCCAGGATATCGAAACCGCCGGACCTGGCCGCCCCCGTGAAGCTGCCCAGCTGGCCGTCGCCGTTCGTTGCGTAGCTTCCCTTCGTCTGCACCGCGGCGTATTCGCCGGCCCGCAAAATGTCGTCGGCATTGAGCAGGTTGAAGGCGACGACGCCGCCGATGGCACCCGAGCCGTAGATCATCGACGTCGGGCCGCGGGTGACGTCGATGCTGCCGATCATCTCAGGCTCTAGATAGAAAGAGCCGTTGGCGTTGTGCCCCGACCGCTGGAAGTTCTGGCGCGCGCCCTCGATGAGCACGTTGACGCGTCCGAAATCCTGAAGTCCGCGGATGTTGATCGATTGGGCCGTGTCGCCGGAGGTCTGAGAGGTCGTGACACCCGGTATCGTATTGAGGATGTCGGAGACCTCGTCGGCCTGGAACTGCTGGTCGAGCTGCTCCTTGCCCACGGCGCTGGAGCCCGACAGCGCATCGATGGCGCTTTCTTCGACTTTTGAGGTGGTCACCACGATCCCCTCGAGCGAGATCTCTTGAGCCGTCGCCGTTACGCCACTCAATACGACCACTGCGGCTGCCAAAGGCAGCCTCCGTACGCTACGCCTGCACATGTACGCCAACCCTACTCGTTACGCGCTGATACGCTTTGCGCTGTTACGCTTTACGTCGGCTGGCTGGCTCGCGCTTTTTGTTGCGCGTGTAGCGGGCTTGCCCCCCGCGCGACGCCCCCCTTTTTGAGCAGTCACGCAGCCCGATTGATCATCGGACTTGCGAAGCCTATAAATGATTACTATAAAAGTCAACAAATCGGATGAGCGAGTCCGGCATCACTTTCGTCGCAGCCGCATCGCCCGAACCGGCGCGCCACGGCGATGCTCCGGCGCGACGACGCCGGCCTCTCTCAGCCTCGCAACCTCGTGGAGCACACTTCAATCAATGAGCGCAGCCGATGAGCGAGACGAGCAGGCTCCCGCGAACGCCGAAGCGCCCCGTCCGGCGGCCGCGCGCCCGGTTCGCGTGCTGGTTTCCGACATTCTGGCGGGTGGGCGCGAGGCGATTTTGGAGCACGACGGGCAGGACTACCGCCTGCGCATCACCGCCAACGGCAAGCTCATCCTGACCAAGTAACCGCACACGCAGCAGCATAAGGATCTTCGTATGACCCGAGGCTCGCATCGAGTGGCCGGCGCGCTCCTGGCGCTCGGCCTGTGTCTTGCCGGCAGTGCCGGCGCGGCCGCGGCCGAAGGCGGCGCCAAGGATACCTCGCGCATCGTCTCGATCGGCGGCGACGTGACGGAGATCCTCTATGCGCTGAAGGCGGCGCCCAAGGTCGTCGCGGTCGACACGACCAGCACGTATCCGGCAAGCGCGCTGAAGGAGAAGAAGGTCGTGGGCTATATGCGCATGCTCTCCACCGAGGGCGTGCTCTCCACCAATCCGAGCGTCATCATCGCGGCTGCGGACGCGGGGCCGCCCGAGGTCGTCGCCGCGCTCAAGTCCTCCTCGGTGCCCTACGTGGAGGTGCCGCACGACACCACGCCCGAGGGGATCGCGGCAAAGATCGAGCTCATCGCCGCCACGCTCGGCGCCGAGGCGGACGCCAAGGCGCTGGAGCGCGACGTCGCCCGCGACTTCGCGGCGCTCGCGGAGAAAAGACAGCAGATCGCCAAGCCGATGCGCGCGCTGTTCGTGCTCTCCGTGCAGCACGGGCGCGCCATCGTCGCCGGCAAGGGCACGGCGGCCGACGCCATCTTCGCGCTCGCAGGCGTGGAGAATGCCGCCAGCGGGTTCCACGGCTACAAGCCGCTGACCGACGAGGCCGCGGTCGATCTGGCGCCCGACGCGATCATCGCCATGCAAAACCCGCAAGCAGGCGGCGCGCCTCGCGATATCCTGGAGCTGCCGCAGTTCCGCACGACGCCGGCGGCCAAGAACAAGCGCTTCATCGAGATGGACGGCAACTATCTTTTGAACTTCGGGCCGCGCGCAGGAGATGCCGCGCGCGACCTGATGCTGGCGCTCTATCCCAAGCTGGATGACAAAGCCGAGGGCAGCGGTCAATGAACGTGGCCGTTCCGGCTGTTGCCATGACCGAGGCGGTCAGCGAGCGCCGCCGCAGAGGGCGCAACGTCATCGCGGCGTCGGCGGTGCTGCTGGCGGCCATGGCGGTGCTGTCGCTGTCGGTGGGCGCGACCGGCATCTCGCTGGACGCACTACCGCGGGTCGTCGCAGACCTGTTCACGGGCAGCGGCGTCGATACGGCGCGCGAGCGGCTAGTCCTTCTCGATATCCGCCTGCCGCGCACGCTGCTCGCCATGTTCATCGGCACCGCACTCGCCGTATCAGGCGCCATGATGCAAGGCCTGTTCCGTAACCCGCTGGCCGATCCCGCCGTGATCGGTATCTCCGGCGGCGCCGCGCTCGCGGCCGTGTGCGTCATCGCGCTCGGACACTCGATTGCAGCGCCGGTGGTGGCGCTGCTCGGCATCTATGCGGTGCCGATCGCAGCGTTTGTCGGCGGCATGGCCGCTACCCTGGTGCTCGTGACGATCGCCGCGCGGCACGGCCAGCTCATGATCGGCACGCTGCTGCTGGCCGGCATTGCCATCGCGGCGTTGGCGCAGTCTCTGATAGGGCTCGTTTCCTTCGCCAGCGACGACCGCGCGCTGCGCGACCTGACCTTGTGGACGCTCGGCAGCCTCGCCGGCGCGAGCTGGGCCAAGGTCATGGGAATCGCGCCGTTCGGCATCCTGCTCGTGCTCCTCGTTCCGCGGCTGGTGCGCGGGCTCAACGGCTTCCTGTTCGGGGAGGCGGAGGCCTTCCACCTGGGCGTGGACGTCGAGAAGACCAAGCGGCTCGTCGTCGTGGCGACGGCGGCAAGCGTCGGCGCGGCCGTGGCAGTCGCCGGCATCATCGGCTTTCTCGGCATCGTGGTCCCGCATTTCGTGCGCCTGCTCACGGGGCCGGACCACGCCTACGTGCTGCCGGCCAGCGCGCTGCTCGGCGCTTCGCTGGCGCTCGGCGCCGATATCGTCGCCCGCCTGGCGGTGGCACCGGCCGAGCTGCCGCTCGGCATCGTCATGGCGGTCATCGGCGCGCCGGTGTTCCTGCACCTGGTGTTGAAACGCGGCTTCGGCGGGTTCGGGTAGCACCATGCTGGAAGCCTGTAGCGCCACCTACGCGATCAACGGCAAGCGGCTGGTGGCGGACGTCGACCTGGCGCTGCCGCGCGGCAAGCTGATGGTGCTTGTGGGCCCGAACGGCGCCGGCAAGTCGACGCTGTTGCGGCTGTTCTCCGGGGAGATCGCCCCGACCACAGGCACGATGACCATCGACGGGCGCGAGATTGCGCGCGTCGCACCGTCTGAGCTCGCGCGCCGACGCGCGGTCGTCCCGCAGGCGACCGCGCTCGCCTTTCCCTTCACCGTACTCGAGGTGGTGCTGATGGGCGCGAGCGTGCCGGGCTTCGACATCGCCGAGCCGCGCGCCGTCAACACCGCCCTCGACGCCATCGAGGCGGTGGGTCTCGGCGGCTTCGAGCAGCGGCTCTACACCGAGCTGTCGGGCGGCGAGCGTCAGCGCACCTCGATCGCGCGCGCGCTGTGCCAGCTCGCATCCGCCGACCGCCCGGGGGGCGAGACGACGGCGCTGATGCTCGACGAGCCCACCGCCAATCTCGACTTCGCACACCAGAGCGTCGTGCTGGGCGAGGCGCGCCGGCAGGCGGGCATGGGGCGCGCCGTGCTGGCGGTGCTGCACGACCTGAACCTTGCAGCCGCCTATGCCGATGCGATCGTGCTCATGAGTGCCGGCAAGATTTCAGCCTGCGGCACGGCGGCCGAGGTGCTGCGCGACGACCTGCTGTCGCAGGTCTACGGCTGCCGCGTGCGCACCAACGCCGCACCGGCCGACGGGCGGCCTTTCGTGCTGCCGGGCTAGCCTCGCGCCCCGAGTGCTGATGCGCAACAGCGCCGCAGGCGCGACCGCGCCAGCCTCCAACTGTCATCGGCCATTCACAAGCGAGCGGCAAAGTCCGCGCTTGGCGCCGCGGCGGGGTGACCGCTGCGCCGGACGATCCAATCGAGGCGGGGGCCATGACATGACCGAAGGCGCGCAGAGCAATGTCTGTTCGCGCGAAGTTGAGCCTGGTCTGTCCCGTCTTCCCACTCTGCTGCGCCCAGATCACCTGCGATCCGCCTCCAAGGAGGAGCTGACGGCGCTGCGCGAGGCTTGCATTTCTTTCCTGGCGCGCCTGGAGCGCGGCACTAGCGCAACCCAAGGGCCCCAGACCGACAATCGCCTGTTGCGCAACATACTCGACTACACCGACCGCAATATTGCCGACAGCACGCTTTCCCCCCGCGGTGTCGCCGAAAGATTTGGGATCTCCGTGCGCTACCTGCATAAGATTTTTGCGGGCTCGGGCGAGACGTTCGGCTCCTACGTCACAACGCAACGCCTCGAGCATGTAAAGAACGAGCTGATGTCCGGTGCGGCTGTGCAATCGATCGCGGCGCTGGCCCGCAAGTGGGGATTTCGTGACATCTCCGGTTTCAATAGAGCCTTCCGGAAGCGGTTCGGTTGCGCGCCCCGTCGGTTTCGCACCCGCGGCGCCTGAGAGCGCATAAGGCCTCCCGAGCGAGCATCGCTTAACCAAACAAGCCGGCACAGAAGCGATTGAGACCAGCCGGGATCGTCATCCCAGGAACCGCGGCCGGACTTGGTGCGTTTGCTGTCGCCACGCTGCAACCCTCGGGCGCCCCATGCTCATCGGCAAAAGAAAAACCACTTGGTTCTCGCGGTTCGCGCGGGCTGCGGCAAGTGCTGCAGGCCGGCCGGCGGCTTTCGCATTGGCGGCAGGCGTTCTCATCATTTGGGCCATCTGCGGTCCAATTTTCGGGTACAGCGACACCTGGCAGCTCATAATCAACACGGGAACGACGATCGTGACGTTCCTGATGGTGTTCGTCATTCAGAACTCGCAGAACCGCGATTCCGAGGCGATTCAGGTCAAGCTCGACGAGCTGATCCGCGCCGTCGACGGCGCCCAGAACAAGCTGCTCGATCTCGAGGAGCTGGAGCAGGATGAGATCACGAGAATTCGCAAGGAGTATCGGCGCCTCGCCGCGAAGGCGCGCAGCTCCAACGGCCGCGCCTCCGATTGTCCCCCGGCCCCACCCCTCTGACCCGCGCAGCGCAGCTAGCCGCTCAGGTGCGAAAAGGCCTCATCCGCCTCATCGTACAAATTGACGACGAAGTCGCTCGGCACCGCGATCGACCAGCGCACGCCTTCGGCGGGAAACTCGTAGCTCACCTGGGCATTGAGCGCCTGCGCGGCAACACGCTGGATGACCACGTGGCCGAAACCCTTGACCTCGGGCGGCGACACCGCAGGGCCACCACGCTCGACCCAGCGGATGACCAGGCGCGGCATTTTCTCAGCGTCGGGCTCGAAGCGCCACGTGACCCGCACATGGCCTTCCGGCACCGACAGCGCACCGTATTTGGCCGCGTTGGTCGCAAGCTCGTGCAGCGCCAGGCCCAGGTTCTGGGCCGCCGTCGCATTGACGAAGACGCGCGCACCTTCGCACTCGAGCGCCTCGGAGGTGTTGCCGACAAAGGGCTCGAGCACCGCGCGCACGAGCCCCTCCACCGAGGCGCCCACCCAGTCCTCGGCGACCAGCAGATCGTGGGAGGCCGACATGCTCTGCAGCCGCTGGATCAACTCCGATTGCAGCACGCCGACGTCGTTGCTCGACCGCGCGGTCTGCCGGACCATGGCCATGATGACGGCGAGCAGGTTCTTGGTGCGATGGGAAAGCTCGCGCATCACGACGCGCAAGTGCTTCTCGACGCGCTTGCGCTCGGTGATGTCCCGCAGGACCGCCGAGTAGCCGAGGACGCGCCCGTCCGGGCGGCGCATAGGCCCGGCGTTGATCGCCACATCGACGAGAGAGCCATCCTTGCGCTGGCGCACGGCGTCACGCAGCAAGACGTGCCCGCCGTGACGCAACTGCGCGTATTTGTCGTCGAATTCCTGGTCTGCACCTTCGGGAAATAGGATGCGCTCGGATCGGCCGACGATCTCATCGGCAGCGTATCCGAACATTTTCTCTGCCCCGGGGTTCCACGACAGGACGATCCCGTCCTCCGATAGCGCGATGATAGCATCCGGCGACGTCGACACGATCGTGGCAAGCTGAGCGTTGCGCTCCGCCTCCTCAAGATGCTCGGTGATGTCGGTGTTGGTGCCGAACCAGCGCACCACCTTGTCCGTCTTGTCGCGAATAGGCATCGCGCGCGATAGAAACCATCGATACGTGCCGTCGCGACCGCGCAGAGGGAAGGTGTCCTCCCAAACCTTGCCGGTCTCGAAGCAGTGAGAAACCTTCGCGACAACGCGCTCCACGTGGTCGGGGTGGTGCACCTTGCGCCAGCCCCACCCCTTCATCTCTTCGAGCGTCGTGCCGGTAAAGTCGAACCAGCGCTTGTTGTACCAGAAGATGGATCCCGTCTCGTCGGCCATCCAGGCGAACTGCGCGATATTGTCGGCGAGCGTGCGAAAGCGCGCTTCGCTCTCGCGCTGCGCGCGCTCGGCAAAGACCCAGGGCGTCGTCTCGACCACGACGGCGATGACGCCGGCGACGGCTCCGGCCTCATCTCTTACCGGGCCGTAATCGAGGTTGAACCAAACGTCTTCCGCGTCGCCGCGTCGCGTGAGAACGAAGTGCTTGTCCTTGTAGGAAAGCGGCTCGCCGGCAAACACGACCTCGAGCACGTGGCGATTGAAATCGGCGGCCTCGGGCCAGGCCTCAAAAACCGAGGATCCGAGAATCTCAGGGTGGCGCGAGCCCGCGATTTTCGCGTAGCCATCGTTGTAGATCATGATTCCGTCCCCACCCCAGAGCAGAAGCATCGGGACGGGAGAGGCCGTAACGATATCGACGGCGGTCTTGCGGCTCTGCGGCCAGGACTTTGCCGGTCCGAGACTCGTCGTCCCCCAGTCGAACGCCTGGATGCGTCGCTTCATGTCATTGGCTGAGGAATGCATCATACGCAGGGTCATGGCGGTTTCGGCGACATCCTATGCAAGCTCGTTCGCACCCGATATCTCAAATTACACATCTACGTTAGCGGCCTCTCCGGGAGCTCCAGGCAACGTCATTTCGCACCAGCAGGAACAAAGGAGCATTGCCGACGTTGATCTCGCAACTTGCATCCGCCCCACACCAAAGAGGCATATCGAATGGGCAACCTTCTCTACTGGGCAGTCGTATTCCTCATCGTCGCACTGATCGCGGCATTCCTGGGTTTCGGCGGCGTGGCCGGCGTCGCAACCGAAGGCGCGAGGCTGCTCTTCTGGGTCGCTATTATCCTGGTCATTCTCGCCTTTGTCGGCGGAATGCTGCGGCGAGGGTGAGTGGCACGCAGGAGGCCTGCCGCCGCGCCGGAGGACCAACAAATCCCATGTGCAAAGTAAACAACGTATTTTCAATAAGTTAGAGGTTAGGCGGACTTTTGAAGGCGGCTCATTTCTGCTATGGCGGAACCAACCCAGTGGCAGACGCGTTTAGCGCGTTGCCGCACACATATGTGCCGGCCAACCGGACGAAGGGGAGACTATGTCCATATCCGACGTCATCGCGCCGCAGCTTCCTTACCTGAGGCGGTTTGCCCGCGCTCTGTCGGGAAGCCAATCAAGCGGCGACGCCTACGTGGTGGCGATGCTGGAAGCGCTCGCCGCCGAGCCCAGCATGTTTCCGACCAACCTCGAGCCGCGCGTGGCGGCGTATCAGACGTTTCTCAAGGTCTGGAACTCGGTGCGGCTCAACCATAAGGCGCTCGACACCACCACCTCGGAGCGGCTTGCCGCAGCCGACCGCAAGCTCGAAGCCATTACGCCCAAGGCACGGCAAGCGTTCCTGCTGATCGCAGTGGAGGAGTTCTCGACTCCCGACGCCGCCCAGGTGCTCGACACCGACGAGGCAACCGTCAAGGCACTTGTCGATCAGGCCGCTTCCGAAATCGCCGATCAGGTGGCGACAAACGTGCTTATCATCGAGGACGAGCCGATGATCGCCATCGACCTGACCGACCTCGTCACCGGCCTGGGCCACACCGTCTGCGACACCGCGCGCACCCACAAGGAAGCGGTTGCGGCTTTCCGCAAGCATAAGCCCGGCTTGGTGCTGGCCGACATCCAGCTCGCCGACGGCAGCTCTGGACTGGATGCGGTCAACGAGATCTTGGGCTCGTTCGACGTGCCGGTGATCTTCATCACGGCCTACCCCGAGCGTCTCCTGACCGGTAGCCGGCCCGAGCCGACCTTCCTGGTCAACAAGCCCTTCAGGACCGAGACCGTGCAGGCAGTGATCAGCCAAGCGCTGTTCTTCGATTACAAGGCACGCCGTCCCGACGCCCAGGCGGCGTCCGCCTGACGGCGACGACATAGATAGCGAAAAGCCGGCCGCCCAAAAAGCGGCCGGCTCTATCTTTTCACGCAACGAGTGCCGTGCCGCTTAGGTGGACGAGGTGATGCGGGTGCGCTTGCCCTTGTCGGGCTCCGCGCCGTCACTGCTCGCAGACTCCTGTGCAGCCTTTTCCCCGGGCGCCGACATCAGCTCGGAAAGCTTCGCGCGCGCGCGGTTGACGCGGCTCTTCACGGTTCCCACTGCGCATCCCGAGATTGTGGCGGCGTCCTCGTAGGAGAATCCTTCCGCTCCAACCAGAATCAGCGCCTCGCGCTGATCGACGGGAAGCTGGGTCAGAGCCTTGGAGAGATCGCTGAGATCCAGATGACCATGCTGCTCGGCCGGAACCGCGACGCGTGCCGCCAGCAGGCCGTCGCTGTCGGCGACCTCCCGCTTCGTTTTACGCAGCTCGGAGAAGTAGGCGTTGCGAAGGATGGTGAACAGCCACGCCTTGAGATTGGTGCCCTGCTGAAACGAATCCAAGTGGTTCCAGGCCTTAACCAGCGCTTCCTGCACGAGGTCGTCGGCGCGATCCCGGTTGCCGCACAGCGAGATCGCGAATGCGCGCATGTTGGGGATCGCTGCCACGAGGTCGTCGCGGAGCGGGCTGTCCTGGGCTTTGGATTTCACTCTTCGCTCTCCTCACCTTGCGGTTTGGCCGAGCGATCGGCGGGCTCTTTGTTTTCCAGGCGGCTGATGAGCTCCTTGAACTCATCGGGGATTGGCGCATTCAACAACTCGCCGTAAGCCGCCTTCAGCTGCTTACCGAGAATACCCGGCAGGACATCCTGGTCGGGTGCGCGCTTGCCTGCCCGCTTGCCGTCCTGGGACTGTTGAGGCTGGGGTCCGCAATCTTTCCGCGCAGCCTTATCTTCATCGGCCATTAAGCCGCCTCCCTCCTCCAATTGACCGATATTTCCGCTGTTCGGGCCGTCCCTTCAGCCCGAATGTCGGCCCTTCCAACCGGGGCGCGCGGATCGGTTCTCTGGCCAAATCGCATGGCCGTAAGGGCCGTAAACGCCCTTCCGACCAAAAGGTTCCCTGTACCCCCGAAAATCTCTCAGGGGCTCTTATGGGTGGCCAGATTAGCAGGAATTGGGGGCTCGGGGAGCAATGGAGCCTGCAGCGAGCGTAGCTGCGTGGCAGGCTCCATTGCGGTGGGCCGACAGGGGGAGGGTCGGCCCTAGGAAAATAGCAGACGCGTTGGGCCTCACCAGCGGCCCATAGCCTCGTCAACCTGCTCCTTCACGGCTTCCTTGCCGATGCCGTAGTGCTCCTGGATCTTGCCTTCGAGCTGCTCGCGGTTGCCATTGATCTGGTCGAGCTCGTCGTCCGTGAGCTTGCCCCATTGCTCCTTCACCTTGCCTCGGAACTGCTTCCAATTGCCGGCGATGCGATCCCAGTTCATATGCCTTCTCCTCTGAAACAAATGAGTATCGGCACAGAAACGGCAGCCCGCTGTTAAAGGTTCCAAGGGCGGCACGGGTGAGTGGCTCGGCAACGCGCTGATGACGAGGAAATCCGGCATGACCCCGCTATACGGTCTTTTTTAGATGTGCATCGGAACCCGAGCGGTACGGCGGCGTTTAACCCTGTTCGCTCGTGGGCACGCGCAAACAACGGGCCCGATTCTCCGTCCTCATGAACAACAAGATCGCCCCCATCGATGCTTGAGCGGATACGCCAGCGCAATTGGCCGATTCAGGTTCAATTCCTGTTCTACAGCCTAGCGCTGTTGATCCCGGCCCTGATTTTCAGCGGTTTGATGTTCTGGCGCTCTGCCGCGCTCGAGCGCGAGAGCATGGAGCGGCAGATCCAGGACGTGGTCCGATCCGTCTCCGTCGCCATCGACCGCGAGCTCGAGGCCACGACGACGACGCTGCAGGCGCTCGCGTCCTCGCCCTCCTTGTCGGAGGGGGACCTCAAGGCATTCTACGGTCAGGCCTCCGCCGCTCAGCAGGTGGGGGGCACCCACTTCTTTCTGACCAACCGCGACGGCAAACAGCTGGTCAACACGCGCGCACCCTGGGGATCGCCGTTGCCGGCGCGGTCGGCAAACGACTGGAAGACCGTGCTGGAGTCGGACAATCCGCAGGTGTCGGGCCTGTACGAGGGGATTATGGCGCGGGGGCCTGCGTTCAGCGTCAGTGTCCCCGTCAAGCAAGGCAAGCGCGCCCGCTACGTGCTGAGCGCCTCGCTCACGCCGAACCGTATTTTCGAGATCCTCAAGAACGAGAACCTCGATGCCGGATGGATCGCCTCCGTGGCCGATCGCGAGGGCAAGATCATCGCCCGCAGCAGCGACCACACGGAGAGTGTGGGAAGCTCGCTCGGCAGCGATGTCTGGGTAGGCTCGCAGCAGCATTCCGGAATCTGGCGCTCGACCGACACCAAGGGCGCCTCCGTGCTGCGGGCCGCAACGCGCTCGCAGGAGTCGGGCTGGCTCGTTTCCGTCAGCGTGCCCGAGGCGATCGCAAATCAGCCGATGGAGCGATCCTGGGCGCTCGTCACCACGCTCGCATTGGGCTTCGGATTGCTCTCGGTCCTGCTCGCATTCCTGTTCGGTCGCAACCTGTCCGACCCCGTCCATCAACTGGTGGAAGGCGCCGGTGCCTTGGGCCGTGGCGAGCTGGTGCGCCCGGTCGAGACCTCCATTCGCGAGGTGCACGATGTGGGCGACGCGTTGGTGCGCGCATCGGAGACGCGCCGCAAGATGGAGCAGTCTCTGCGCGAAGGCGAGGACCGGCTGAGGCTGGCGCTGGCATCCGCCGGCACCGGCGCCTGGGACTGGGACCTCAAGACCAACGTTCTTACCTGGGACCAGCGCATGCGCGAGCTGTGGGGCCTGGGTCCCGATGACGAGGTGACGTACGACACGTTCCTGTCCGCCCTGAACCCCGACGACCGCCCATCAACGCTGGAGGCTATCGAGGCCGCGCAAGACCCGCGCGAGCCGGTTGAATACGACGTCGAGTACAGAGTTAAGGGGGTGCGTGACGGGGTGGAACGCTGGGTCGCGGCCAAGGGCGGCGCGCACTTCGCCAGCGGCAAGGCGGTGCGCATGACGGGAACGGCGCGTGACGTCACCGAGCGCAAGCAGTGGGAGGAGCACACCCAATTTCTCATGCGCGAGATCACGCATCGCTCCAAGAACCTGCTGGCGGTGATCCAGGCGATGGCGCGTCAGAGCAAGGTCGGCAGCCGCACGGTGGCTGACTTCGAAGCGCGGTTCTCAGGCCGGCTTCAGGCGCTCGCCGCCTCACACGATCTCCTCGTGCAGCGGGATTGGCACGGCGTTCCGGTCGCAGAGCTCGTCAGGTCGCAGCTCGGCCACTACCTCGATGAACACGCTAGCCAGATCGAGATCAACGGAAGCAAGGTCATCGTCACGCCCGAAGCGGCGCAGAGCATCGGTCTCGCGGTGCACGAGCTGTCGACCAACGCGGCGAAGTACGGCGCGCTGTCGGTGCCCGGGGGAGCCGTCCAGGTGGGATGGACTTGCACCAGCAACGGCGCCGAGGAGCCGCGGTTTCAGATGGAGTGGACCGAGCAAGGCGGCCCGCCGGTGTCGCCTCCCGAGCAGCGCGGCTTCGGCCAGGTGGTCATGGAGCAGCTCACCGCGCGTGCTCTGCAAGGCACAGCAGACCTGCAATTCCGGCCCGAAGGCGTTCGCTGGACCCTCGATATCCCCGCCAATCATATTCTCTGGCGCGAGTGAGGGGACGGGCTGCGGTGCGCGACCAAGATGCACGTACCGAGGGCGGAACTTTTCTCAATACAGCGCGGTTAGTCGCTCGAACACCTTCCAAACCCTCGTTTCTTGGATATTCGACGTGCCGGCTGAAAAAGAAAAAGAGATCGTTAAGATAATCGGAAAGCGCCTCAAGGAGCTCCCGGGCCTCGACACTTGCCAGGCCCTGCCTGCCGAGATCGAGCGGGGCCTTCTCATGTTGAGGCGCGCGGAAATGGAAGAGCGTCCGGCGCGTTGCCCTGCGGAAGCCGACGAGCGAACGGCCTAGCCCTTGCGGGAAGAGCCTCCACCGCATTCGCCGACGTGAGGCAACCCCACAACCGAGCCGTCGATTGCACAGGCAGGGCCCGTGTGCTTCCTTGGGCAGCGGCTTGGCCCGCCCCAAGTGCAGGAGTGTAATGCCGCGCCCCAGCAACAAAAGGAAAGCGCCGATCCCGGATCCGCGAGACGCCGCCAAGCGTCAGGTCCCCTGCCAGCGCTGTCCTCTCAGGAAATTGAAAATTTTTCGGCCCTTCACTGCGGAGGAGCTGGCATTCGTTGCAACCCTCAAGACGGGCGAGCTGACGGCCGAGGCCGGGTCCATGCTCTTTCTGGAAGGGGCGAGCAGCGCCCATCTCTACACCGTTCTGTCCGGGTGGGCGTTCCGCTACAAGCTGCTGCCCGACGGACGCCGGCAGATCCTCAACTATGCCTTTCCCGGCGATTTCATCGGGCTGCAGGGCTCCGTCATGCAGGAGATGCAGCACTCGATCGAGGCGCTCTCCGACATGGTCTTGTGCGTTTTTCAGCGTGAGGGATTGTGGCGCCTGTTCGAAACGCATGCAGGCCTGTCGTTCGACGTCACTTGGCTCGCGGCGCGCTCAGAGCAGATTCTCGATCAGCAGCTTCTGTCGATCGGGAGACGCTCGGCCATGGAAAGGTGCGCCCATCTGCTGTTGCTGTTCGCCACCCGCGCCGAGGGGCTCGAGCTCGCTGGCGCGCCCAACAAGGTGCGCATTCCGATCACCCAGCAGCATATCGCCGACACGCTGGGGCTATCTCTCGTGCATACCAACCGCACGCTCGGCCGCTTGATCCGGGACCGCGTGATCCGCTGGAAGGAGCACGAATTCGAGATCCTCAATCGCAACCGCTTGTCGGAGCTCGCCGGCGAGGTGGAGTTGCCAGAGACAATACGTCCGCTGCTTTAGCCGTCTTTATTGGCAGGCCGGTCTGGTGTCAGGCAGGCGGCCAGCGCCTCAGCGAGCGCGTCACGCGTGTAGGGTTTGCGAGCGATCGGCACGCTGCGATAGGTGTCGAGGGCATCGAAGGTATCGCTGTAGCCCGTCGTGAACACAAAGGGCTTAGAACGCCGGACCAGCTCATCGGCAATCGCAAAAGACGAGGACTCGCCGAGATTGATGTCGAGAACGCCGACGTCCGGCGAGGCCGACTTGAGCCAAGCAAGCGTCGCCTCGGCAGTTGTGAACGTCTCCACCGTCTCGGCGCCGAGCTCGCGCAGCAGCCCTTCGGTATCGAGCGCAATCAAAGTCTGATCCTCCACCAGGAGGACGAGCTTGCCTGCCAGCGGTGTGTCAGTGCTCTTCATGCTCGTTCGGCGGGGAAGCGGCCCGTCGATGACCCGCACCGCGAGTTGTGAGACGGAACCTGTCGAAGGGAACTCTGCCATTTGCAGACTAGTCCTACTGCCTGTCGCCCTCAGGGAGCCAGGGCGTTGTCAGTTTGTAGGACGCGCGCGCAATCCCCGCGATGTCATTTGATGTATTGGGAGGAAAGCGGATGGCTGGGCAGGCAAGACGGTCAGAGAAACCACACGATTTGGGCCCTTGTTCGGCCAATTCGACGACCGACACGTTTTCGTGAATGTTGGGGAAACAAAGAAAGCCAGGGTACCGCCCTGGCTTTCCTACGTTTGCCTGACCTAACGAGCGCTAATTAACAGCTCACGCTGCTTCTTTGTTCAGCTTGCTTTCGGCGATCTTGGTCAGCTTGGAATCGGCGTTGTGCTCTTCCTTGAGGGTGGCGGACAGCGGCTTCACCGCGTCCTTTAGCCCCAACAGCTTGCCCCAGGAGACCAGCGTTCCGTAGCGCGTGATCTCGTAGTGCTCGACGGCCTGTGCCGCCGCGATCATGGCAGCGTCGCGCGTGTCGGGATCTTTAATGGAGCTCATAAGCTCGTCGGCCTCCTTCAAGATGCCCTCAATGGCGGGGCACTCCGCGCCTTCGGCCTTCTTGCCGAGCGCCTTGAAGATATCCTCAAGCCGGGTCACGTGCTCCTTGGTCTCCTCCAAGTGGCTCTCGAAAGCCTTGGCGAGTTCCTTGGAATCGCAATTCTTCACCATTTTCGGTAGCGCTTTGACGATCTGGCGCTCGGCGAAATAGATGTCCTTGAGCGTGTGCAAGAACAGGTCATTGAGATCGGTGACTTTCATGGGGGCGTTCTCCGCAGCATGTTTCAGTCCACCGCAACGCCGGCCCGCGAGCTATGGTTCCCGGCCGGTTCCGGCATGCCTTTTTTCTGGCATTTGGCCTCGACACTTGACTATTTTCCCCCAATCCGACCCATTGGGGAGGACCATTAAACGGCCCGATTTTCCCCTATTTATGCGCGGGGAAACGCGCATGATTCGACGAGCCTCGCGCAACGTCACGCCCCCTGGCCGCAGGCTCGCTCATGACTTGCGACCGGTGTCCAATCGCCCTAGCGAAACCACTCGGCGGCGACTAACATAACGACTGAGGTCGCTGCTGCGCCACTCGAGGTGGAGGATAGAAATGGGTGCGATCATGATCCGCTGTCCGACAACAGACCAATTGGTCGAGGTCGGCATCAATACGGACAAAGACAGCTTCGCCGGCCTGCCCAACGTTGCGGCCTCGCCCGTTCTCTGCCCCGCGTGCGGCCAGCAACATATGTGGAGCAAGGAAGACGCGTTGCTCGACACAACCGGACGTCCGCCCCGCAAAAACACCTAGAAATCGTCCCCAACCACCTGAAATTGCGTCGCAAAATTTTTATCGCGCCGAGTGGACCTCGGCGCGCTGATCGCGCACGCGCACCGGCATCCGGCGACGGACGGAACCGATCTACCCATGGCGAGTTGACCGGCTGGGTCACTCAACCAGAAAACCAAAGGAGACGGTCCATATGTCTTGTTGGAGAGCTCTTACTATCGTTGCCGCGTTGAGCTTCGCGGGCTTGATGGCAAGCCCGGCGAGCGCCGCGCCGGCCGGTCTCGGTTCGCTCAAGGGCGACGACGACGGTCAACTCGTCGGCGACGAAGGTGCATTGGCGCCGCCATCGCCACTGTCACTGGCGTCACGGTCATCGCCGCTGTCACGGACGCCGCCACTACCGCAGCTATGGCTGGCCGGGAATTAGCTTGTATTTCGGTAGCCGGCATCGCGGTCATCACCGTCATCACAGGCGGCACCACCGTCGCCGCTAATCTTGCTTGACGGATTTGCAAAGCCGGTCGCGGAACCCCGCGGCCGGCTTTTGTTTGCGCGCGCATTGCGTCAACGATCGTCGAAAGTTCGTGCAGTAAAACTGGAACTGCTTTTTGGCGAGACCGTTTGAACAGCAGGTGTCCGAAAACGGACAGCCGACGCCCATTGCCGATCCGTTTGATCGGCACACGAGCGTTTTAGGAACATGAGAGGAAGTGCACATCATGAAGACCATTCTGACAACCGCCTCCGTTATCGCGCTGATGGCCGGCCCTGCGTTGGCGCAGGACACGACCATGGAGAAGCCGGCCAAGACGCCGGCCGCGCAGAACGAGATGGCCCCTGCCAATGAGATGGCGCCTGCGAAGACCGCCGCCTACACGGGCGAGCTGTCGGTCAACGATCTCATCAACAAGAGCGTCAAGAACGCCAACAACGAGACCGTTGGTGACATCAACGACCTCCGCATCGGCGCGGACGGCAACATCGCAGCCGTCGTGATTGGCGTCGGCGGCTTCTTGGGTCTGGGCGAGAAGAACGTCGCCCTGCCCTACGAGCAGCTGTCGTTCACGCGTGACGGCGACGGCAACCTCGTCGTGACCGCCAACGTCACGAAGGACAGCCTGCAGTCGGCCCCTGAGTGGAAGAAGCCGGACGACCGCTCGTAAGACGGCAGACAGTCTTAGCGTTTAACTGGCGGCCCGGAGCGATCCGGGCCGTACTTTTTCTTAACCACACAAGCGTGGAAAAATGCGGGTGGTGGCGGGAACCAGCACCGCAGCCTGCGCGTTTTATGGGTTTGGGAGGACCAAACAATGCACGAGAGAACCGAAGTACTGACACCCACCGAGGCGCGGCAGGCTTCGCCGCGGCGCTTGAACCTCCGCGTGCTCGTGGTCTCCATGGTGTTGCTCGTCGCCGTAGGGGCGATCCTCTACTACGCCGTGTTCGCCTACCCCAACAGCGCCATCGGCGTTCCCGAGGCACCGGCGGCGACCGACACGACGGACACCACCGCACCCTAACAACACAACTCCGTGAGATCGGGCAACGATCGATCCACGACCTCGTTGCCCCCACAGACGCCCCGCTCGAAGAGGGCGCAAAGGAGGTACGTATGAAGTATTTATTGCTCACCACAGGCATGGCGATCGCCATGGCGGCGCAGCCGGTTCAGGCCAACAATTCCGCATCGGCGCAGGATCCTGCTCACAAGGCAGAAACCATGCATGCCCCGACCAACCGCGTGGGTGACATGGTGCCGACCATGACGGCGCCCTCCAACAAGGACGACGCAGCGGCCCCGAAGGCGGCCGATGGCGAGCACAAGGCGGAGACCATGCACGCGCCAACGAACCGAGTCGGCGACCAGGTCCCCACCATGAAGTCGGCCGAGAACAAGGACGACCGGTCCGAGTCGACGACCAAAGAGAGCGGCGCCTCGTCCAACTAAGGAAGATTGCGTTGCAGCGCGCACCGCCCGCGCAATATGGTTGGTATCTAGAGACAGGCGCCGCAAGGCGCCTGTCTTGTTTGCCCCCGGGCGATGTATACTGAGCGGGAAATGGAACGCGCGAAGCGAAAAGGACTAGCGCTGCTCTACCTCCGCGGTGCCATGATCTTTCTGGCGCTGCTGCTGCCGCTGCTATCGTTGCTGCCGCTGGGCTGGTACTGGCTCTGGCAGAACGGATACGCGCTCTACTGGCTCGCCGCTGCGTTCGCGATCAGCGCGACGGCTTTTCTTGTGCAGCTCTTCGCCCTGCGCCGGAGTGTGGCGGAGACGCCCATAACCACCTTGACCGAGGACGCGAGCGCAACGCGGGCCGACCCGGGCTGGACCGCGCGCGAGCAGGCGGCCTGGGGCGCGGTCGAGACGATTGCGGCCGACGTGCGCCCGGACGCGATCACCGATCGCGACAAGTTCCTCAACCTGGGGCTGCGCACGATCGAGGCCGTCGCCCGCGAGATTCATCCGCAAGACCGCAACCCGCTGTGGAAGTTCACGATCCCGGAGGCGCTGGCACTCGTGGAGCGCGTCAGTGCCGATCTGCGTCCGTTCGTGATCGACAGCGTGCCGCTGGGCGACCAGCTCACGGTGGGACAGGTTCTCAAGATCTACCGCTGGCGCTCAGCCGTCGGCTTTGCCGAGAAGGCCTATGACATCTGGCGCCTGGTGCGCCTGGTCAATCCCGTGACGGCCGCGGCCCAGGAGGCACGCGAGCAGATCACCAAGCACCTTTACGCCACCGTGCGCGACCAGCTCGCGCGGCAGCTGACGCGCGCCTATGTGCGCGAGGTCGGGCGCGCCGCCATCGATCTTTACGGCGGACGCCTGCGCGTGTCGGAGTCGGCGCTTGCCGGCCATGTGAGCAGCTCGACGTTGCGCGACCGCCGTGCGGGCGCGCCCATGGCGGAACCGTTGCGGATCCTCGTCGCGGGCCAATCGGGCTCGGGCAAGTCGAGCGTCCTCAATGCCCTGTCGAAGGCGGAGGGCGCCATCGTCGATGCCGTGGCGCCGACGCGCAAAGCCCAAGCGCACGAGTTGCAGCAGCTGGCCGGCCTCGCCACGTCGCTGGTGATCGACACCCCGGGCGTGGGCACGACCACGAAGGAGCATCGCCGTTTTTCCGAGCAGGCCGGCGACAGCGATTTGATCGTGTGGGCGGTCAACGCCGCCGAGCCCAACGATGCGGCCGACCGCGAAGCGCTGACCTCCGTGCGCAAGCACTTTTACGAGCGTCCCCACCGGCGCGAGCCGCCCATAATCGTTGCTCTGACCCACATTGACGCGTTGCCACCGGCGTCCGAGTGGTCGCCGCCTTACGACACGGCGACGCCGACGAGCAACAAAGCGCTCACCATGCGCGCGGCCATGGAGCGAGTTGCAGGGAGCCTCGATCTGCCGCTTGCCGACATCGTTGCCGTGAGCGTCGCCGCAGGGCGGCCGCCCTACAACGTCGAGCAGCTCGCTGAGCGCATCGCCGCCCACGTGCCCGACGCCCAGCGCGCCCAGCTTTTGCGTCTCATGGAGGATGCCGCGCCGCGATGGAGCGTCACCCGGCTCGGCAAGCAGGCGGGGAGTGCGGCGTGGTCGGCGGCGCGCGCCGTGACGCCGAGCTACTTCAAGAGGCGCGCTCGACAGGAGCCGGAGGGCTAGCGACCGCCGGAGGCGTTTCCAGCCCGCTGCGAGCGGATGTGGAGCTGGTTGCGGCCTGCAGACAGACGCCAAGTGCATCCTTCAGGGAATGGACGACGCTGTCGACCGGGACGCTGTCGATGATGGCGCTGTCGCGCTCTTGGTCCGGATCGAGCTTCCAGAAGCCGCCGAGCAGCATGGCGTCCGGCGCCGACCGTTTCAGGCGCCGCACGAGAAAGCGTGCGTGCGCACTGCGCTCCCGCACATCGAGGGCCGAAATGCAGATCAGGCGAACGCCGTCGAGATCTTGCCCGCGCAAAGCGCCGTGCTTGACCTGATCGGGGGCAAGAACCTTGGCGCCGATGCCGCACTTCTCCAAC
This sequence comes from uncultured Alphaproteobacteria bacterium, assembly GCA_963776675.1. Lineage (GTDB taxonomy): Bacteria > Pseudomonadota > Alphaproteobacteria > Rhizobiales > Hyphomicrobiaceae > Hyphomicrobium_A. The sequence continues at coordinate 41,228 of CAVZNR010000022.1, forward strand.
AGCTGCGCCAGGACGAGCGCCGCCGTCTCGTCGAGGGCCGTGCGGCTCGCGACGCACACGACGGCGTTCTCTTGGCGCCATTCGGGGGCGATCATCTCCTCATTGACGGTCGCGACGAGATCGAGCACGGGATCGTGCTCCGTCCCTGAATCGTCGTCGCTCGCTTCGTCCGCGGCGGACTCCGCCGCGCTTACCTTGGCCGGCTTGCGCGGCAGCAGGTCGTAGTCGGAAAGCGCATCGATGACGACCTCTGCGGTTTCGCGAATGTCGGGCAGACGTTCCGGCTCCAGCGTGCCGCGGTTGGCGTCGATCTGCGCCAGACGCAAACCCCCGACGAGGACGTCGTCATAATAGTCGACGAGCGTGTGATCCTTGATGAACCGTTCCGCCTGCTCCACCGGCTCGGCCGGATCGCCGGCAAGCATGCGCTGGTAGAAGCGCTCGGGCGGTGACAGCGGCGGCGTGTCGCCCAACAACACGTGCAGGAACTCGAGCCGCTCCACGTGGCGGCCGAGCACCACGAGCACGACGGTGAGCGGAATGGCGAGCAAGAGCCCGATCGGCCCCCACAGCAGCGTCCAGAACGCGGCGGAGAGCACGATCGCCAAGGGCGACAAGCCGGTTCGCTGGCCCTGGATGACGGGCTCGATGACGTTGCCCATGATGATCTCGCCCACCACGAAGAGGGCGAGCGTCGCCAGGAACATGGTCCAGCCCGAATCGACGGCGGCGGCGAGCAGCAGTGGAAACGCAGCGGCGATGAAGGAGCCAATGAACGGTACGAACCGCATCACCATCGCCAGCACGCCCCAGAGCGCGGGGCTCGGCACGCCGAGGAACCACAGCGCCGTGCCTATGACGATGCCGTAGGCTGCATTGATACCGGTGAGCGCCAGGAAGTAGCGGCTGAGCCGATCGCCGGCGTCATCCATGGCGGCGGTCGATTTTTCCAGGTCGTGCGATCCGAGCAGGCGGATGGCCCGGTCGCGCACGTCCTCACGCTGCAACAGCAGGAACAGCACGAAAAGTATGGTGAGGCCGGCCGTGGCCAAGGGTGCCACGACCACACCGATGATGCCCTGCAATTGATCCAGCGGGGTCGGGTTGGGATCGTGCACCTCGACGGGGATCGGAGCGGAGCTGGGATTGAGCCCGCGATTGATTGGCGCCACGGGGGCGGGATCGGATGAGGGAGACGCGTCCTGGGGCTTCTCCAGCTCCTTCTGCAGGTCCTTCAAGGTTGCGCTGGCGCGCTCGATCGCGCCGCCGCTGTCGGCCGCGGCGAGTTTGAGCGCCTTTATCTTGTCCTTGAGCGTGAGCTGGTAGCGCGGAAGCTCCTGCGCGAGACCCGTCACCTGCTGCGTGATGACGGCGCCGACGCCGAAAATGACGGCGAACGTCAGCACGACGACGAGGATGACGGACGGCGAGTTCGGCAGGCCCAAGCGCCTGAGCACGCGCACCGGCGGGGCCAGCACGAACGACAGGATGACGGCAAGCGCCAAGGGGACGAACACCGCCTGACCGAGGTAGAGCGCGACAATGATGATGAAGCCCACGAGCGCGATCTCGACCGGCGAGACCGGCAGCTCGGGGACGGCGGCGTTGGGTCTGGAAGTGTTGGCGGGCGAAATGCGCAGGATAGCCATGGTGCTCCCTCGACCGCCCGCCCTCTGCGGCCGCTCTTTTTGTCTTACGTCAGCTTGTCAGCGCTGCTTCAGGCGGCGTGCGGCGCCCAGTCCGAACAGAAATGCGGCACCGACAACCTGCAGCGCACCGAAGTAATCGACGGCCTCCTTGGCCTCCTCATCGACCGCAGCGACCGTGGTGGCAACCGCCGAGCCTTGGCGTTTGCCCAGTTTCTCGAACCATTCGATCATCGCGGGCATCATGAGACAGACGAGCCCCAGGATGGCGGAAGCGGCGGCAATCGCGCCGGCAGCCTGGAGGGGACCAAACCTCGCCTCGAGCAGCCAGAACACCAGAAAGAGCCCGAACACGAGCGCACACAACAGAAACGTGACGGCGATTGCCGTCCACGTTATCCGTCGTGTTACGTTCTCGATGGCGTTCGAGGTCGCCCGGCTTGCCGCGTAAAGTACGGCATTCCCGATCATGACTATCTCCGCGCGAGAAGCGCGAGCACGAAGCCGACGCCAGCCGCGACGCCGGCTGCCTGCAGCGGGTTGCGGCGGATGGAGGCGACGAGCTTGTCGTACTGGTCATGCGCCATCGCCTGCGCCTGATCGACGGTTTCGGAAATCTTATCCTGCGCGGCGCTCGCCATGTCGCCGACGGTCGCGGATGCCGTCGAGGTGGCGGGCCGCGTGTATTGGGTGGTCATGATGGGCCTCCTGAGCCGAAGTGCGCTTTAGCGCGCGAGAATGATGCCAATGACGAAGCCGATGCCGGCGGCGATGAGGGCGGACTGGCTCGGATTGCGGCGGATGGCGGATTCGAGCTCGCCAACCTTCTCCTTGGCCTTGTCCTGAACGTCTTCCACGCTCGTGCCGATCTGCTCGGCGGCAAGGCGCTTCACCAAATCGGCGAGGCTCGCAATGTCCTCGCGCAACGCCGTAACGTTGTCGCCGACGTCGCTGGCGGCCGACTTGACGTTGGGGTCGGAGCCGGTGCTCCGCGGAGATGTAAAGCTCATGTGGGACCTCCTGTGGGCCCGGGGGCCATCCCTCCGGGTACTTAATGGCTCGGTTAGAACGTCCTAGCCTACGCGAAGTTCCTTCATTGAGCGCTAAGCTCGCCGGGGTAAGGGGAACCACGACAGGGTGAAGGCGTTGAGAATTGCGAGGTTCAGGATCGGCTGCCGCCACGTAGTGGCTGCCATATTAGGAGGTGCGGGGCATGACCGCTCACGTCAAGGATGCAGTAGCCGAACGCGGAGGCCTATCCCAGGTCGGCAAAAACGAGACGACGTTTGAAGAATTGCGCAAGAGCGTCACCGAAATTGCGAACGAAGTTTCTAAAATTGCTGAGAAACGCGGCGCCGCCGTCAGGGACGCGGCGCAAGCCGGCACCTCGGAAGTGCGCCGTACCATTCGCCGCCAGCCGGTGATCTCCATGGGAGTTGCCGCTGCAGTCGGCGCGATCCTGGCGATCACTTTGGTGCCCCGGTGGGGCGGCCGTGCCAAAACTTCGCGTTGGGAGGCGTGGGCGCCGAACATGCCGAGTGTAACGCGCGCCGATCTCTACGACATGGCCGACAACATCCAGCGGTCGGTGTCGCGGGCCGCGCATTCGGTGCCCGTGACCTCGTCGCTCGAGCGTCTCGTCGATGCGTTCTCCAAAATCGAGGCGAAGGGGACCATCAACGACGTGGTCGAGAAGGCCGGATCCTGGTTCCAGAAGGCGAAGGATTCGACCAAGAAGAGCTAGGACTGCCCAGGCAGGGTGGCGGAGAGGGAGGGTCCGCCGCAACTCAACAAATACGGGCTTTTCTCCCAAGGTTAGTAAGAACACCACCCCAAACGATATCAATACGTTGCAAACCCACTTACTAACCCAAATGCCTTCCAACACCGCGACTCAGTCCAGGCCCAGACCTTCAAGCCACTCATCTAAGTCTGACAAGCGCGCGGGCCGCTGACGTGGTCGCTTCGCTTGAGTGGCCCTCACGAACCCAGGCCGTCCGGGCCCGAGGGTCTGGGCGAGATTATACAATTTCGGACCTCGGCTGCCCATGATCGGCGCCAGGAATGCGATCGCCAATCATGTCTGCTACTCACCCAGAACGGACATCGGCCGGAAAACGAGTACCGAAAAAGGTAGAACCCAAAATCCATTTCTCACGAACGCAAGGGCACCGGGGCGCAGCTGGACCAATCGACGGAACAGCGATCGGAGTTTGGATCGCTCCGGGGGACGTTGGGGATCTGAAGCCGAGGACCAATGCTGCAAGGTGGGATTGGTCCTCGTTCGATCACGAAAAAAGGGCGTTGGCCGGGGGAGACCAACGCCCGCCATGCGCCAGTTTGGGGGGAGGCGCGCTTCCGCGAGGGACGGCGGAAGGAGGCCCCGCCAGAATAGAAAATCGGCGCGCCAAGTCTAGTTAACCGCTCGCGCTTACCTCTAGGACTTAAGACCAAGCCTTTGCCTGTCACGTCCACAGCGTGGCCCGTCTACCCCATAAGCCGACGATCTGGTGCGTCGCAAGGAACGGGCAAGAAGCGTCAGGTGTCGTCGTCGCCACCAAGCAGTAGCTCGGTCAGCTTTTGCCTTACGAGCGGTCGCGCGCCAATCGGATTGAGAGGGTCAGCGTTGGGCCACAAGCGGTCGTAAACCGATCTCTGGAGCGATGGACTGCAGGCGGCGGTTACTCCGACTGGCACCTGTTAGCCTCGCGCAAGGCGACCATTTGATTACGCCCTGAGCTATCTAGCGATTCAGACCAGCTCGAGCTTTGAGGTAAGTTGCTGGTAACTGCCAGAAGCAAAGCAGACCGGTTCTTCCTCATTCCGGGTGTATCGGTGATCCCAATGAAAGCTCAGGAGCTCATACGTCAATCCGAATTGCCACCCAACCTACTCACAATCGTGGAACGGGCGTACGAGATGGCGTGGCTTGAGGTGAGCCCCCAGCTAAGCAAAAACATCGCCCCCGAAAGGGCTCGCATCAGGCTCGTCAGTATCATTTTGTTACTTTCCCGGATCATAAGAGACGATCCCGAGCGTCTGAAGACGGCCGCGCTTAAAGCATTCGACCGCCACGACTACCTGGAGTTAGACCGGTGCGGCAGCGTCAGCAACCCCTCGGACCAACCACCGGAGATCAGCACAGCCGCTGCGATCGGCGATCACTTGACCGATCTGTCTTGACCACAATTTCTAGGTTGCCCTCTCCGGCGCCAAGCGCGCTGCGCCGGTCGCTAAGGTGAAAATAATTCGCTTTCGGTTCACGGTTCCTGCAGCATTTCTAGTCGCCGTGGAGGCAGGTCCCCGTCGGCATGTCCGTGCCTTTTTGGCAATTGCCCGAGCAGCATTGCTCGTCGCGCTTGCAGGTTTTCCCGTTGGGTTTGCAGTTTGCAGCGAGCCGAACAATCGGAGTGAAATTGCGAGTGACCTGTGGGCGGAGAGCCTGCGTTTCGGCCGATAACGGGCCAGTGCTCATGCCGATGATCGTGAGGGTGCACAAGGCATAACTAACGGCTTTGATCATAATGCTTCTCCTGTTTTCGTGCCGCTGCGACCCAGCGCGCGCCCCATCAGCAGCATCCAAGCTTCCGACCGAGGGCCGCCTCGCTGAGGGGCCTTGAGCGAGGGGGCATCGGGGCCCCAAACCGCGACAGGAAAGCATAGACAAGGGGCAAAGTCTGCCAATTATTCCTGTGAGGGAACACCGCGCGTTGCTTCGCGGGCCGCGCCGCATTGGGGATATTCCAGATGAATCCTTTGTTTCATAATCGCCTGAACGTCACGTTGTTAGTCATCTCGCTGCTTGGTCTGGTGTCCGGTCTCGGACTGCTGGCGGCTGGAAGACCGGACTTTGCCGCCTCGGCGTGGGCGGCAGGTGTCATTCCGGTACTAGCGGCCCTTGTCATCGAGATCGTGCGCAGCCTCTGGAAGGGCGAAGTCGGGCTGGACATCGTGGCGGCGCTGTCGATGTCGGCGGCGCTGCTCTTCGGCGAAACGCTTGCCGCGGCGGTTGTCGCGCTGATGTATTCCGGCGGCACCTTTCTTGAAAGCTTTGCCGAAGGGCGCGCCCGGCGCGAAATGAGCGATCTTCTGTCGCGCGTGCCGCGAACGGCGACACGGCACCGCAATGGCGCGCTGGACGAGGTGCCGCTGGACGACGATCGAACCCGGCGATCTGCTTCTGATTCGCCAGGGCGAAGTGGCGCCGGTCGATGGCACGGTCGAGAGCTGCGCGCGATGCTGGACCAGTCGGCGCTGACAGGCGAGTCCATGCCCGTGCGGCTCGGCCGGGGCAGGAGGTGATGAGCGGCGCGACCAACGCGGGCGAGGCCTTCGATCTGCGGGTTACCCGCCGCGCGGCGGACAGCACCTATGCCGGGATCGTCCGGCTGGTCGAGGCGGCGCAGGCATCCAAGGCGCCGATGGCGCGGTTGGCCGACCGCTATTCGCTGTTGTTTCTGGCAGTCACCGTGGCGCTTGCGACCGCGGCGTGGTGGTTTACCGGCGATCCGATCCGCGCGGTTGCGGTCCTGGTCGTCGCGACGCCCTGCCCGCTCATCCTCGCGGTGCCGGTCGCGCTGGTGGCGGGCTTGTCGCGCGCGGCGCATTTCGGCGTTCTGATCAAGGGCGCGAAGCCGCTTGAGGCGATGGCGCGGATACGCACGCTGATCCTCGACAAGACCGGCACGCTGACCGACGGGCGCCCGCAGATCGTGTCAATCAACGTCCTCGGCGACATGTCGCGAGGACGAGGTGCTGTATTTTGCCGCCGCGTTGGATCAGGCATCCAAACACCCGATCGCACAGGCGATCGTCGCCGCGGCGCATGCGCGCGGCACCACTCTGCCGATCCCCGAGAACGTGGTCGAGACGCCCGGCGAAGGCGTGGCGGGAACCATCGAAGGCCGCAAGGTCGTGGTGGGCGGCGCAGGTTTTGTTGCACCGCAGGTCGGGGCCGCTGACGTAGACAGCGCCGTCGTCGAGGCGGGTTCGGTCGTTGTGTCGGTTGCGGTGGACGGAAGGCATGATGGGCCATCTGGTGATGGCCGATGCGCTGCGCTCCGGCACGGCGGAGCTGCTGGCCGGGTTGCGCCAGCTAGGGATCGGGCGCATCCTGCTGGCAACCGGCGACCGCCGCGCTGTGGCCGAGGCCGTGACCGAGGGGCTGGGCCTCGATGCCGTCCGCGCCGAACTTACGCCCGGATCAGAAGGTGCTTCTGGTGCTAGTCGAACGCAAGGACGGCCCGGTGATGATGGTGGGCGACGGCGTCAACGATGCGCCGGCCCTCGCTGCCGCCGATATCGGGGTCGCCATGGGCGCGCGCGGTGCCGCGGCGTCGGCCGAGGCGGCGGATGTGGTGCTGCTGGTCGATCGCCTGGATCGTCTGTTGCCGGGGATCGAAGTCGCGCAACGCTCGCGTCGGATCGCCATTGAAAGTGTCGTGGCCGGGATCGGCTTGTCGATGCTTGGCATGATCGCCGCCGCGTTTGGATATCTAACACCGGTGCAGGGAGCGCTTTTACAGGAACTGATCGATGCGGCGGTCATCCTGAATGCGCTAAGAGCGCTCAGGATCGTGCCGGGACGAACAGTACAGGAGCCGACATGCAGATCGCTGTAACGCGCCGCTGCAATGAGCGGCGCTATCCAAATTGCAGACATCGCGCCGCTAGCAATTTCGTACGCTGATAACAGCCCAGGTGACGTCTGCTCTTATAAGAGGAGCGGTCCTCACAACCTCATCGTCGAAGTCGCCACTGACCCCTTGCAGACGCGGCACACCCGTTGCTGGCGACGTTCTCCCTGCACGAGATCGCGGGCTCTGATGCAAGACTACGACCGCGGCACTCTGTGCAGCAAGACATCGCGGTGCGGATAGGGAATGCGGATGCCCGCCGCCCTGAGCGCATCCCATAGGGCTAGGTAAGCGGCGCCCCGAACATTCGTGAGCCCCTCTTCGGGGTCTGCGATCCAGAAGCGGAGCACAAAATCGAGCGAAAACTCACCGAACCCGACAACATGACAGATCGGCGGCTGGCGGTTGATGACGCGCGGAAGCTTTTCTATCGCTGCGGCCGCAATCTTTCGAACCAGATGCGGATCACTGTCGTAAGACACGCCAAATTTTATCTCCAGCCGTATCGCCTTGTCCGAATGTGACCAGTTGATCACGCGATCGGTAACGAACGTCTCATTTGGAATGAGGAACTCGACGCCATCGCGCGTCACCACGGAAACGTATCTTGCTCTGAGAGACGTGATCCACCCGAAAGTTTCCCCAACAGTGATGACGTCACCCGGCTTGATCGACCTGTCGATCAGAATGATGATCCCGCTGATTAGGTTCGATGCGACTCTCTGCAGTCCGAAACCGATACCAATGCCAACAGCGCCCGAGAACACAGCGAGTGTCGTGAGATCGACGTCCGTGGCACGCAGCACAACCAGGAGCGCACCAACAATCAGCGCACCCTTGACGAGCTTGCTGAGCAAGACTTGGGCCGTCGGCGAAATCTCCAACCCTTGCCGTATGCGTTGCTCGAGGAAATCACCAATAATTCCTGCGAGCCAGAGAAGCACGGCAAGGAGGATCAGGGCTTTGCCGACGAGCAAGAGCGAGACGCGAAAGTGACCGATTGAAAATGCGCTCTGATCCAGAAATTCCAGTGTTTCAGGCAGAAGGCCCAAAATGTTGAGAGCCGCCAGCGTCCAGGCCACGACCGCAACGATTTTGCCAACGGAGCGATTGCGAATGAGCCGCGCGGCAATCGAGATGATGACCCAGGCGGTGGCCAGATTGGCGGCAACGGTGATCAAATAGCTGCGGCTCAGGCGTGTCAGATCCGATAGTGCCTCTGAAACACACCAAAGCACGATCGCGAAGATGATCCAGTCGAGGCGCCTAAGGAGCAACACGAGGGCGCGGACGAGCCGCGGTTGTCGGTGGATGCGCCGCAACTGCTCCTCGACCGGTGGCGTCAGCCAGCGCGATAGGAGCCTCGCCAGTAGGTAGGCGAGCAAGATGATAACGAGTTGCACCGGAATCCAGGTGGTGACGAACCGCTCGAAATAGGGGCCTAGGCCGTCGCGCAACGCATGCAGCCGCGCATACCAATCCGTGTTGGCAAGATCGAAGGGGGCACCGTTCATCTCACCGCACTCCCTTCGATCGCCGTGTTGTATCTTTCTGATCGGCCGAGCTGCGCGCTATAAATTGCCGCGCGCGAACCGTTATCTGCAGCCGCGGCGCCACCAATTGTTGCCCCTGACTTGCGTCCGTAAATCTCTCGAACGGACATCGTGTTGTGGGATTCATTGCCGCCGGGAGGGCCGGGGCCGATGGGTGCCCCGGACCTTCTGCGAATACCCTACAGCGATGCCGCAACCAAGCGCTATTCGTCGCAGTACGCACCAATCGCACGTGCCTATCATCGAAGTGGCGCAGGACGGCAAGCTCGCGGTGGTTCCTCGTGCCGCGTCGGGCATTGATCAACCGCAGGAAACACGAGGCTCGAGGCGAACCACCTGACGTAAAGCACGCTCACCGTGACGGGATGGTGTCCGCCTAGCACGCGCAGTCGCGGGCAGTGGCAAGGGCCGCCTCATCGCTGACGCCAAGATAATCCGCGGTATGGCGCAGGCTGCTGTGGCCCAGGACCTGGTGGCGATTCGGTTGACGCCGGGGGGCGGGAGACCGATGGGTCCCCGGACCTTCGATGAAAGCCCTTGCACCGGTAGGAGCCTTGTTTGGGACAGTGGTGTAGACGGTCATGAGCATCCGTCACAGTAGGGGCTGGATCTAGTCAGCTTTCCCAAGAGCAGTCACGCCGCGCCGTTACTTCGACGTCGGCAAAGTGCCAAAAGCAGCCATTGCAGTGGGGAAGTGACGTCGTCAGCTCTTCCCTCCTAAGCAGTCGTACCCGCACGCTGTGATGACGTCGGCTCAGGGCCAGTAGCGAGCATCACCGCAATCCGGACCATCTTGGTTGCGACATGCATTGGTCGGGGAGGAAGCGACAGAACGTTTGTCGTTCAGTTCTGTTCAACACCCTGAACTGCCCTGTCAATTGGAGACGCTGTGAGATTGACGAAACCTGTCGGTAACTGCCGAATTTGAAATTGCGCTGAGGGGCTCCACTCAGGGTTCATAACCACCCATCGATCGGTGGCCTGCTCCCCTGAACCGATACCAATCTGAGTGAACGAATCCGGCTATTTCCAACCCTCGATTGAGGAGAGACGGGAATGGCAGATCGTCACTAGGGGACAAGCGGACCAGCCGCGGACGTGCGTCGCACGGAAGAGTTTGACCCGTTGCGGACATCGCAAAGTCAGCACGTCAGGTTCCAGTGATCACGGTCATGGGGCGGGCGGGCACAAGGTGGGCCAGTGGTCCGGTTCGATCGGCCGTTGCGCTAGTCCGACCGGACTGAACATCTCGTCATCCAAAGCCGATCAATTTCGGTCAGGACCCGGGCTACTTGGCCACCTTGATGCCCGGTGGCTGCCATGTGCCCTTCCCGACCGGCAGGATCGATGGGTTCTCGGTCTTGGGCCAGTAGAGGCGCATTGCGATATAGATCGGCCCGTCCGGCGCAGGTAGCCAGTTCGCCTTCTGGACGGGATCGGTCGGTTCGTCCTTCTGGATGTAGATCGTCAGCGAGCCGTCGGAGTTTTTCTTCAACTCGGGCAGCATTGGAGAATTGATCAAGTAGCGGTTGATCGGGTTCTTGATCAGGAGCTGCGTCTTTCCGTCATACATGGTCACTGACCAGAACGCGTTCACCGGTGGAAACTGATCGGCGGCAAAGGTCAGTGTGTAGTTGTGCTTGCTGCCGTCGAGCGGATCGCCGTCAACGTCGTACTTGCCGAGAGGATAGGCCGCTTCCGCGGAGTCATTTCCATATATCCCTGCTTTGGCACCAGCCGCGCGTTTCAGCCAATCTCCGTTGAAGAAGGCGCTGTCGCCAAAAAACGAGCTCATGCGCCATCCGTTGATCGACACACCGGCCTTGCTTACGGCTTCTTCGACCTTGCGTTCGCCGTCCTTCATCCCGAGGCCGACCTCGATCCGGTGAGCCAGCGGGAGCTTATGGAAATCAAAAGGCTTGCCGGCGCCCACCCCAATTTTCGCCAGCTTGGCACGAATCTGTGTCTCGACCGGCTGGGCCGGTGCGAACTGAAGGGCGAAGTCGAGGTACTCGAAGAAATTACTCTTGACGAGGTCCTTGTCGATCTTGGGGAAATCAATCGTCGGAGCGGCGGGTGGCGCTGCCGTGCCCAGGTAGCTGGACAAAGGCTGCACCTTGTATCCGGCCTGAACCTTCTCAACGTTGGGCATGTCGGCTGGATCGAAAAGCTGGGTGCGATATGCGGCTAAAGAAAACTGCGTCGAGGAGCGGAAGACCTTCTTGATGCCCTTTGGCGCTTCGCCCTGCCAATCGGGCCCCACGACCATGTAGTCGCCCGCTTCACTTCCAGTGGCGCGACTGCCGATGTATCCGTAATTATAGGTGTTGCCGTCATTGAGCATTACCGAATAGTAGCGCTTTGGATCGACCGCCGGGACTGAAAGAACGATCGGCTCTGCCCGCAGATCCAGCCAGGCAAGCGAGTAAGGCGTGTCACTATTCGGCGTGATGATCGCTGTGTCTTTGTACGTGAACACGCGCGCTTCGTTCTTGATCTGGTTGAACGGCGCCTTGTATTGCCCCGAGTCCTTGTCGACCGCATACTCGTACATCACCGCATAGTTCATCACGATCGGCAGGCCGTAGATGAAGCCCTCTTCGGCAATGGCCTTGGCCTCGCGGATGTCGGGCCAGTCCTGCGCCTTCGCAGCATGAGCTGAGCAAGCAAATGCCGCGCTGATCAAAACAACGGTCAGCGGGTTTGTGGTGAGGTTGAAAAAGTTGCGCATTGGCATGCGGTGAGGCGAACGGGCGAGAAGGGCCAGGAGCAGGAATCGAGGAGCAATGTCATTGGACGCTGCAATGATCGCGGCAAGAGAGGGCAAACTTCTCGATGCTCGCGCAAAACAAGTCCAGGTGGCCAGGAGTGGCTTGCCGAGACGGGGGAGCTTGGCTTTAGGTCCGCTCCGGCCACCTGGTCGACGGACGCGAGGGCCGAGGGGGGGAGCCGCTCTCGCGTCCGACGAATGCTGATCTCCACGACGCGTCGGTGTGGATCGCAGAGTTCAATCGCGGTTTTCTTCCGTCGGGGCATGTTGCCCGAAGCTGTTCGATACGTGTCACTTGGCGGATGACAGCTCTGCCATCGCCTGCGCAGATAGCTGCGACGCAAGGCGTTATCGCGGCCAAGTCCCAAAAGCGCGCGATTGAGTGAGCATGCAATTTGCGACCTGATCGAGCAGTGTATCATGCGTCCGGCGCCTCGAGCTTTGGGTGAGATGAGTGCGGCAGGGAGTTGGCATCAGCCAGTCTCTCCAGACCCACGATATCGATGATGCGCAATCCGGCCGTTGACGGCGCGACTAGGCCCCGTGCCTCCAACTGCCAGAGAGCTGCACCGAGGCCGTCAATGCTCATGTCGAGCCGCTCGGCAATGGCACCTGAGGGGATCTCATCGGGGATAAGTGCAGCTTCGCACCCCTCACGCGCGTTGATGCGAGAGAGTGCTGCGAGCAACGAGGCAAGTCGTTGCGTTGGCCTGTTGCCGACCGCCCCCTTGGCACGGTAGCGCAGATAGTCGAACTCCCTGTCGGCGGCTGCCGCGACGCGCGCGGCCAACTGGCCATCGCTTCGCAGGGCGCATTCGAATTCGTCGGGCGTGACAATGCCGATCTCGGTGCGCAGCATCGCCCTCGCAGTGCTGACATGTGTTGCGATGTGGCCGAACCCAACGATAGCTCCGGGAAACACAAATTCGATGATCTCGTGGCAGCCACGGCGCCAGCGGGTGTAGTGGCACAAGGAACCGCGCACGACGCGATAGAGCTCTCCATGCGGATCGCCGGTCTGGAACAGGATTTCGCCGGGCGCTAAGCAGCGGACCGGCTGCGGCGGCCGATGAACATCGACTTGCCCCGTATCAGCGCCGCCATACGGATCCAGGTGTGCTGTTGAGCCGAGAACTCCAAGCATGACTCGTCCGCTGAACTCGAGTGCCCGCAAGCGCAACCGGCACTCCCCTTTGTTGCTTGTGCTTGCCTGGGAAGATTTGGGAGCCCTAGCCTCGATGTGGCAATAGCCAGAAACGACTAATTGTTCGGCGACTTATGCGCCAGGGATCAGATCTTTGTTCAATTTACAGAAATCGACATCCAGAGCGCGGGTTTTGGATCCGCTGCCCGTTCACCATCTTCCAACATTCATCCGCGTCGATGCCAGGTCCTGCTAAGGAAGAACTTTTCGGCTAGCCCCGACGTAGCGGACCATCGGGCAGCTTGATGATGGTGTCCGGTAGGCTACGTCCCAGCTGGAAAGCGGCGGAGTGGTAGTGGTTATGGGCGCAGTTCAGAAAGTCGAGGTTCCGCAAGCTCTTGCCGTGATCGTCGCAATTCTTGACCCCTCGGGCAGAATTTTAGGGGTGAATGAAGCCTGGAAGGTTTTCGGTCGGCGAAATGGCCTGGGCGTTCCAGATTTTGCCGTGGGTGGTAACTACCTGAATTACTGCAAATCCGATCAGCCCGACTCGTCGCGATTCATCGAAGATCTAAAGGACTTGCTCGCGCGACGGGTTGACCTCCTCACGCGGGTTTATCCGTGTCACTCGCCTACTCGAACGCGCTGGTTCTTCCTGATCGGGCTACCGCTCTCCTTAAGCGACCTAAGTGGCATAGCCCTATTGCACGTCGACATAACACCCTTTCTGCCGCTTCCGATGACGGGGCATGGAAAACCGCCCCGGGTCGCCAGCCGCCCTCACACGAACCTGAGCATTGATCTGGGCATGGTCGCCGGGACCGTTGAGCACTCAAGTCTGGAGGCCCTCAGTTCCCAGTTGAGGGCCATGCTTGCGGCGATTCCTCTGGCTTCTTCGGGATCGTTGCCGCAAGACAATGACGCGCAGACTTTGGAGCACGCCCGTCTGAGCAAGCGCCAGCTGCAGGTCCTAGGCCTCTTGGCCGAAGGCAAAACAAATACTGAAATCGCGAAGGCACTCTGCAGGTCCCCCAACACCATCAAGCTCCACGTGTCCGCGATCTTGCGACAATTGAACGTCAGCAGCCGCACGCAAGCAGCACTTGTGGCTTCCAAACTGCTCAAGAACAGCTCACGAAAGAATGGGGCCTAGGCGACATCCTAGCCGCAGGCATTCCTTAGTAGCACTTTGCGCGCCGCGAGAAGCTAGCTGCCGTTGGCCTGCGCACATGTCGGTTCAGGGTCATGAGCCTCCGTCAAAACAGCGCCGGGACCTAGTCCGCTCTTCCGTTATGAGCAGTCACGCAGCGCCGTCACCTCGACGTAGGCGATGGGCCAGGAGCTGTCATTGTGACCCGCGCGAACCCGGAAGGTATGCGTTCCTGGCCACACCCTAAGCCCAGGGTCGTGGAAGCCGAACGTGTCAGCTACTCCTACGGACATCGCCTCAGAGGGAGAAGCTCGTGCAGCAGGCGCACGACAGCGTCGCCTGCGTTTTGTTCGTACGGAACGAGGCGCCGATCAGGCTAATGCGGATTAGCAGGCGTTCGTGCGCAGATTTCGCGCCACTTGGCTTGCGATATGTGAGTGGAAGCATCCCAAGCCTTGAGACACCTGGACATGGGGTCTCTCGTCGTACCTGAAAGCGTCATCGCCTCGCCCACCGTCGTCTCGACGCTCGAAGAATAAGCGCGGTGGACGGCGCCCTCTCCTCTGGTGGGCGCCATCGCTTCATCATCATAAGCACTCGCTCTGTCGGGATAAAAAGTTATGTGCGGGACGGGCGGCGGCGGCGGTCTGTCACAAATTGCGCATGCCCCAAGCGTCGCTGCCAATCCCGTAACAACAACACCTGCACGTAGATCATGAAAGAGCTGGCAATAGGCGCGGTTCGACATCGGGCCCAAATAACGAAGCATCACCGACAACTTGCAGTGTCAGTTTCTCGCACACTGCTTAACAATTTGTTTGCAATGCTGGTTGGCGGCGCTTGCACGACAGGGACCATCGCTCAACGCGTGCAGAGCGCAAACGTCATATCACGCATCTGAATCTCTCCACCCGCAACGAATAGGAGCGATTTGCGTATTCTGATTCGGCTTTGTCGGGTGGACGGTCAACTGCAGTATCCCCGCAATCAACAGGCTGGACCTTCCGCTGTGGGTCAAAGGCGGGCCTGCGGACCATGTCCGCTCGACGGTCGCTCTTCCCCAATTAGCTGACGTGGTTGTTCCGACTAGAGCCGAATGCCGAAGCGCCGCATTGCCTCTGTGGCACAATGATTATCATAAGCGGCATCACGCTCAGCCAGGCGCTCATAGGTCCGCCACGGCATGCCCTTCAGTTTTAGCGGCAGCTCGTCGAAATCAGTTCTCGGATCGAGGCAGCGCACGCCCGACCAGCGAACGCTTCGGCGGTCAGCGTCCTACGGATTAAGAGGTTCGGTGCACGAATAGGATTTCGAGCAGCGGACGTAATCGCCTTCGATCCAGAAATAATTGGCATTGAAATCATCCTTGTTGAAGGAGATCCCGAAGGGAGTGCGCTTGATGATGAAGCGCGCATCCAGGTGGTAACCCTTGACCCGGCAGGGACCGCGCACCTCGAGGCCTGACGAAGTCGCGGACACGGAGGTCGCCGTACAATGCTGCGGCTGGAACAAAATCTCAACGCCATTGGGGCAAATGCCGATCTTCTCGAAGGATGTGGCAATCACGCGATCGATCTCACCGCGATCCCATTCCCCGTCAAGGTCCCGCCTGCAGTCGGCGGGCGTGTGCGCCCAGACGCCCTGAAGGTCCGCGAGTGAGGTAGGACCATCGTCGGCGCATGCAGGATAGACGGCAAGACAATAGAGGGCGATGCCAGTAATGAGGAAGCGCATCGGAAATCCTTGTCAGTAGGGAAGCGGTCTCCTGTTTAAATAATAGCCGAGTGCGCCACTGTCACGACGTATCGATCCCTTCCCTTAACGATCACAGAGCCACTGCCACCGCCAACTTTGGAAAGGGACAACCGCAAGAGCAGCATGCAATTTCCTCTGCTCTAAAAGAGTGAAAGCCTGTGATGATCTGGAGACTTTTTTGGATCGTCTTGTTGCCCAACTGATCGGGAACAATCCCGTCATGGGCTTCCTCCGCGCACTCGCAACCATCCTCTGCTGCATCACCCTGACAAGGGCGGCCCATGCCGGTGATCCATGCGCGAGCGGTCTGCTCGAAGATGCCGCGGTCAAGGAAGGCATCCTCTACGTGAAGTGGACCGGAACTATCCGCTACGAGATGCACAGGCGGATTGCCGAGAAGTTCGATGAGGTGAGAGAAAGCACCGTGGCAGTCATACTCGTCCTCTCCTCCTGCGGCGGCGATGCGGACGCCGAAGCGAGAACCATCAAGGTCCTGAAGCGCATCAAGAAGACTCATATTCTCTTCACCATGGTCGGGCGCGGAGAAATATGCGCGTCTGCCTGCGTTCCAGTCTTCCTTCAGGGCAAACACCGCCAAGCAGCGCTGACGAGCAGTTGGGCCTTCCATGAAACTAGCTTGGTAGGTGGCGTTCGCGGCGACGGCGATACGATCAAGAGCGTTGCTTTGCCAGCGGAAACGGAGGCGATGCTCAAGGTCTACGCGGCGGCTGGCGTTTCGAAGCGCTGGTTGAAGCGCCTGCACAAAAAGATAAAGGGCGCAGATTGGTGGCAGACGGGACGCGATCTATGGGAGGCCAAGAGCGGTATCATCACCGAAGTGATCGGCAATTCCGTACCGCGCGGCGAGCTGGAGGAGCAGCACTTTGCTCCGGCTGTGGTCTGCGGCGCGTTATGCAGAGGGTGACAACCTCCGCCCACTACGCGCTGATCATCTGGCCACCTGCTGCGGCACGCTCGGCCTTGCCCTCAACGAAATATCCCCGGATCAAGCCTCAGTCCGCTCGAGCTATCGGGCCGCGCGTGCAGATAAGCCGACGTCGTGGCAACGTTGGCATGTCCGAGTGTCGTTTGCACCTCGGGCAGCGTCGCCCCACGGTCAAGCGCGTGGCTGCCGTGCGCATGACGGAGCCAATGCGGCGAGACGGCACCAGTGATCCCAGCACGCTCGGCCGCGCGTTTGATCATGTAATTGACGGCACGCTCGGTGAGCCGGTTGCCCTCGCGCGAGGCAAAGATCGGATCATTGGCGCCAGCATCGCCGCGCAGCTCAAGCAGCGACCGGCTTACGATCACGGGTAGAAGCACTTGGCGCACCCGGCCGCCCTTGCCGGCCACGGAGAGCTGCACCCCCTTCTCGCGCGCGATCACGTCGGCCCAGGAGAGGGCGACGATCTCGGACACACGCAAGCCGCCTGCATAGAGCACCTTCAGGAGCACGCGGTCCCGCTCAGAGGTGGCTTCGCGGATGAGCAGGCCTACCTCCACCTCGGAGATGATGCGCTTGGCGAGGCCGGCGCGGCTCTGGTCGGGCCGCACCTTGATGGTAACGCCGGCGTTGAAGGGCATGTACCCCAGCTTGTGCCCGTAGGAGAGCAGCGACTTGACCCTCAGCACGTACTGCTGAGCGGTGGCGTCGGTCTTCCCTTCGGTAATCTGAGCGAGCGCCTCGCGCACGTCCTCCACCGTCGCTTTGCGCAAGCCGATGGGCAGCGCCTCGAGAAAGCGCATGGCCGTCGTCTCGAAGGACCACGCCGATAAGCGGCCTCGACGGCGTCGGACACCGCATGCGCAAGCGCCATCTCGGCGACCTCGCGCGGAAACGAGGTGCATTCTGCTGCCCAGTCCCTAAAGCTTGAGCGGAAGCCATGCACCGTGACGTGGCCATAGCCCATCCGCCGAAGCAGCATCGTCAACGACATCTGCGACAGCGGCCGTCCCTGCTTGGCGCCGGGGAACACAAACTCGCTGTGTCGTATCTCCGCCATCTCCTTCAGAATGGTGATGGCCCGCGCCGGCAATGGGACGCGGTGTTCTTTGCTGGCCTTCATGCGTCCCGCGGGGAGCGTCCACATGCGCGCGCCGAAGTCGATCTCGTCCCAGCGCGCGCCGAGCGTCTCGCCCGTGCGGGTCGCCGTCAGGATCAAGAACTCAAGCGCACGCGCAGTGATGCTCGTCTCCTCTCGGAGCAACGCCATAAAGGCCGCCGACCTCGCCGTAGGGCAGCGCCGCATGGTGGCGGACTCTGCGCACCTTACTCTTGGCAGGCAGCAAGTGGTCGAGATGGCCGCGCCATTGGGCGGGGTTCTCGCCGTCTCGGTAGCCGCGCACCTTGGCCCAGCTCAAGACCCTCTCAATGCGCTGGCGCAGGCGGGAGGCGGTTTCCGGTTTTCGGTCCAGATCGGCTCAAGACCTTGAGGACCAGCCCGGTATCGATCGCTTCCACCGGCAGCGCGCCGATGATGGGATAGCATAGGTTGCGAGCGTCGACCGCCACTGGGCCTTGTGCTTGTCGTTGCGCCAGCCCACCTCATGGCTTTCGATGAATGCTTTGGCGCAGTCCTCAAAGGTCATGGCCCTTGCCGAGGCGATGCGGGCGGCGTCGCGCTCTTCGCGGCGGGCGTCTATCGGGTCAATGCCTGCGGCGAGCAGGCGCCGGCATTGCTCGGCTTGCTCGCGTGCCTTGACCAAACTGATCGTGGGATAGGCGCCGAGCCCGGCGTCGCGCGTCCTGCCTGCTCTCGTGAAGCGGAAGATCCAGCCCTTGCGTGCCGCCCGGCGCCACGCGCAGGTAGAGCCCGCCGCCGTCGGCGTAGTAGCCGGGCTTCTTGCGGCTGGCGACGTTGACGGCCGAAAGTCTGTGGAGCACCCGACCCATGCCACCGCTCGTCGAACAAGCAGGACTGACCCTGCCCATGTTCCTGCCCATGTTTCGAAGGTCGGTGCTAGTCGACTTTGGCGGACGTGTACAGACGCCAGCAGCAGGAAAGCTCAATGATTTTGGGATTTCTGTGGACGCTGACCGACATGGGCAGACGCCGGTCGATCACACAGT
>CAVZNR010000023.1:0-58506 GCA_963776675.1 uncultured Alphaproteobacteria bacterium
CTGCCAGCGCTAGCCGGCCCCGGCAACCGGCGGAAGCTGACAACGGTGCCGTTAGAGTGCCCGTTGGCGAATGGAGGCCTCAAGTTCGCCCGCGCCGGAGGCCTGCGCCTGGCGCGGTCGGCCAAACGCCTTGGCTGACCAGATAGGCGCGCACGCGCGTGTCGGCCATTTGGCTCTCCACCGAGCGGTCCACGAGTTGCGGAAAGAGCCTTTGCACCAGCACGAAGAGGCGCTCGGGGCCCTTGGCGTAGACGCTGTCGGCGTCGCGGGCAACCGCGCCCCAGATATCGCGCGCGACCTTCTCGGGAGCGTCGATGCGCATCTGCATGGGGCCGACGAGGCGTGCGAACGCGCCCGCCGCGTCGGTGTTGGTTGCCCGCGGGGCCGCATAGGTTATGCCGATGCCGAATTCCTTGAGCTCGCGTCGCAGCGCCATCGAAAGTCCGCGCAACCCGAACTTGGAAGCCGAGTAGGCCCCAAACAGCGGATACGCGATGTCGCCGAAGATCGAGCCGACATTGACGACGCGTGACGGGGCCGCCCTGTGCAACAGCGGCAGCAGCTCGCGAATGAGGGCTGCCGGCGCGATGACGTTGGTCGCCATCAGCCGCTCCAGCTCGGCATCGCTGGTGCGCGCCAGCGGGCCGACCGAGACCACGCCGGCATTGTTCACCAGCACGTCAAGCCGACCCCACCAGTGGTTGATGTAATTCCTGAGCGCGACGCGGATCTTAGGATCCGTAATGTCGCCTGGAAGTGCGACGTGGCGGCGGTGCGCGCCCATCATCGACAGCGTTTCGTGCAAGGCGTCGGGGCGGCGGCCCATCAGCGCCACCGTCATGCCGCGGCGCGCGGCCTCGATGGCGAGCTGGCGCCCGATCCCTGAGCCGGCACCGGTGACGAGGGCAATCCTACCCCTAAGCCGCATCGCGGCGTCCGGGATGACGCGCGTCGAGCTCGCGGAAGATGTCACCGTAGAGACGATAGATGATCTTCGACGTGTCGATGATGATGTCGTGGGCGTCCTTTGGGATCTTGTTGACGAGCTCTTTGAAGAAAGCCACGTGCTCGATGTCGAGCGCGCCGTGCGACCGCAGGTAGGAGAAGCCATCCTTTCCGGGGAAGGCGAGCGAGCTTTGGATGGCGTCTGCCGCCTTGTCGGCGAGCATGGTCGACATTCCTTCCAGCACGTGCACGCTGCCGAGCATCGCGTAGGGGCTCAACCATTGGATTGCGTAATAGGTGTAGCCGACCATGATCTGGCAGGCTTGGCCCGGCGTCCCGTCGCGCACGGCGTCCGCGTTGGCGCCCATGGCGCGGATGTCGTTCAGGATCCACTTCTCGTGGCCGCGCTCCTCCTCCATGTATTCGACAAGCGCATCCTGATAGGCTTCGTTGTGCGTATGGACCGAAGCGAGTGCCAGCAGCGGATAGGTGTGCTTCACGTGGTGGTAGGCTTGGGTGAGAAAGTCGACGTAAAGCTCGCGCGAGGCGCCCCTGTGCACGGTATTCTGAAATCAGCGGGATCGACAGGAACCCGTTGCGATCGGCGGCGGTCGCGGTTTGCAGCTGTTCGTAGAAGCTCATCCAATCATCTCCTCTGCTAGGTGATGGCCTTGGCCGATAGCCCAGGCCCTTGATTTGATCTCGGCGTAGGCGGTGGCGAGACCGCTGCGCCGAAAGCGTCCGTTGGCCGTGAGCAGGTTGCGGCGCGTCGCCTCCTCCGGGCTCACCAACTGGAACTCGCGCGGCACCGCGTAGGACGGCGCGTCGCGACAAGCCAACGCCATCGCCATAAGCACGTGCGCGCGTGGCGCCTGAGCGAGCCACGCGGCGCTTCGCCGGGAAGGAATGATGAGGGCCGACAGCTGCGGCTCACCGTGTCCAAGCACGGCACAGGCGGCGAACCGCGGATCGGCGAGCAGCATCGCCTCGATCCATTCGGGGCTCACGTTGCGTCCGTAGGAGGTGACGATGAGGTTGTCCTTGCGGCCCCAGACGGTGAGATACCCGTCATTGTCCAGCGTGCCGAGGTCGCCGGTACGCCAGGGGCGTGCCGCCGGCGGCCCATTCAAATACCCCTCCATCACCGTCGGACCATCGACGATGATCTCTCCATCGTCGATCTCGACGCGGAGACCTGGAAGAACTTGCCCCACGGTGCCGGGCTTGCGCCGTCCGGGGCGATTGACGGCAACAACGGAGCAGCACTCCGACAGGCCATAGCCCTCGTGCACCGGGATGCCGAGCGACCAGGCTTTCTCCGCCAACTCGCCGCCCACCGGCGCGCCGCCGACAGCAACGAAACGCAGGCTGTCGGGTGCGTGCTGACCGTCGGCCTCGAGCCCGGCGACCCAGGCCGCGAGCACCTGCGGAACCAGCACCGACGTGGTCGGCTGATGCAAGGCGAAGGCCGCAGCGATGCCGTGCGTCTCCCCGCGCGCAACGGCTGCGGCAGCCGCGCCGTCGAAATGGCAGCGCGCATCCGCGAGAATCGGCACGCAGATTGCGCAAATGGTCTCGAGGAGCAACGGCAGCGGCAGAACCGAAAGATAGGTGTCGGATCTTGTCGCGTCCGTCGCCTGCGCGAGCCGCAGGGCCAACGCGTTTATCTGAGCCAGCGCCAGCCGCACGCCCTTCGGGCGTCCGGTGCTGCCGGAGGTGTAGATGATTTGGCCGCCACCGGGCGTCACCTCGGGAAAGAGCTCGCGGCGCGCCAGCGACACCTCGACCGTGGAAACGCCGAGCTTGCTGGCGATCTTGCGCGCGCCGGCGGTCGTCATCACGTGCGTGAGCCCCACGTCGGCGATGATATGACCCAGTTGGGCATCGCTGAAAAACGTCGGCAGCGGCACGACAGTCTTGCCGGCAAGCCAGCCGGCAAGCTGAGCGATCGCCCACGCGATGCCATTCTCGCCTAAAAGCCCCACTGTTTGCGGCAGCGGCCGCAGCTCCTCGGCAAACCCCGAGACGCGCGCGGCGAGCCCGGCGCGTGTCAGCGAGGCGGTCTCATCGCTGATCGCGGTCGCGCCGTCATAGAGCGCAGCGTAACGCCGCAGCGCGAGCATGAGGTCGCCGGTGTGGTCAGACATGGGCCGGCCTCTGTACGCGCGGCGCGAGAAAGGCCGCAGCGGCGCTGCGATTGACCGCACAAACGAGGGGGACGGCTGCGTAGTAGGAGCCCCATGTCTCGGGGCTGGGCACGCGAGCCGGGTCGGCGATGGCGAGCGGCAGGGGGGCGAGCTTGATGCGATCGAGCAGCGCGCGCAGGCGCTGCGTCGCGGTGAAGAAAGCCCAGTCGAAGCCCGCCCGCTCCCCGTAGGCGACGACGTGGCGCAGGAAGCGGGTGGCCGCGTGCGGGTCCCTGCTGGCGAGCCCCGTCACCTCGAATATTCGTTCGCGCGGAACACTGTATCCGGCGGCCTGCGACAGCGCCTGCTCGACCGCTGCGTCGAGGTAGCATTCGGAGAAGAAGCCCGTATCGGCATAGCGCAGGCCGGAGGCGCAGATGCACTCGCCGTCCTCGCTGAGCATCGCAATGAGGTCTGCCGGGAACGTCGTCACCGAGGCCTGATAGTGCGCGCGATAGACCTCGGCGATGAAGCCTTCGATTTTCCCCCGGAATTCATGTTCCTTCGGAACTACAAGGATTTGCACTGTCCCCTGCTCCCCCGATGTTGCGGATGGGGGGACGTTCCGGTGCGGCGCTTACAGGAGGCTTACAGCCTCCAAGAGGTCATAATCGCGCGCCGTCTCAGGGCCTTTCGGCGCTGGCGTCGTAGTGGGGAAAGCGCATGAAGAAAACGGCCCCGCCCTCTTCGGCATCGTCGACGGAGATGGTGCCGCCATGCGCCCGGACGGTGCGTGCAGCGATATCCATGCCGAGGCCGGCGCCCCCGCCTCGGTCGCGGCGTCCCTGCCAGAACCGCTGAAAGATGGCTTGGCGCTCGCCCTTGGGAACGCCAGGACCCTGATCGACGACACTGAGACCCGGCGGATCGTTCACGATGATCTTGACCGTCGTTCCTTTGGGCGTGTGGTTGATGGCGTTCTCGACCAGATTGCGCAAGGCGCGGAACAGGAAATCATCGGAGCCGCGGATGTAGATGGGCTCTCCCTTCGAGACGACCTCGATCGAGCGGTTGCGCTGGATGGCCAGCGGCGCCAGATACGCGGCGACGTCGGCAGCGACCGCGTTGAGATCGGCCTTGTCGTCCGATCCGACCTTCAGACTATCCAGACGTGCGCTGTCGAGCAGCTGATTGACCAGCCGCTCGAGCGCATTGACCTCCTCGTTGAGCGCGTCGATGCCGGCAAACTGCGGCAGGATGCCCACGTGAGCCTTGAGCACCGCCACGGGCGTGCGCAGCTCGTGCGCCGCGTCGGTAATGAAGGCGCGCTGCACGCCGAATTCCGCTTCCAGCCGGTCGAGCGCTCTGTTGACGGCCGTTACCAGAGCCAGGACTTCGCTCGGCATCCCGTCCTCGGGCAGACGTGCCGACACGTTGTCGGGTCCGATCTCGGTCGCCTGCCGCGCTGCCGAGCGCAGCGGTCGCAAACCGATCCGCGCCACCAAGAGGTTCACGCCGAGCAGACAGAAAACGAAGGGAATCCATATCCAGGCGATATCGACCAGGAACTCTTGCAGCACCGAGTCGAACACGATGTTGCTCGCCACAAAGGCGACCTGCACCCAGGCAGGCTTTCCCTGATACTTCGAAGCGACGGAGACGCCGTAGTAGGGAGGCCCCTCTCGTGGCTCCATGATGAAGTAATCGATCGGGGCGGCGTCATTTGGCGGGTCGAGCGCCGCCCCAATTCCCGGAGAGCCAGCCAGGAGCTTGCCCGCACTGTCGACGATCGCGTACTTGCCCTTTCCGTCACGAAACGATTCCAGGATCTCCGGCGGCAAGTCGATCGCTGCGCGATCGGGGGCGCTCTGGATAAACTTGCTGATCAGACGCGCTTCGTTGCGCAGCGTGTGCTCGCGAAACGTCGAGTTGGTGGCCTTGAATCTTTCGTAGAGGATGACGCTCGCCGTGCCGACCGCAATCAGACTGGAGGCAGCGAGCGCGGCGGCAAGCTGAATCCAAAGCGACTTGGACGACTTTCTCAAGAGGGCGCGTCGGACAGCAGGTAGCCGACCCCCCGGACCGTATGGATGTGAATGGTACCGCCGGCGTCGCGAATTCTCTTACGCAGGCGATGGATGAGCACCTCGATGGCATTGGAGGCCACCTCGTCACCGAACGCGTAGATTGCGTCCTCGATCGCGGCCTTGGGCACGACGCGGCCGGTCCTGCGCATGAGCAGCTCCAGCCCGTCCATTTCGCGCCGCCCCAGCTCGACCAATTGCTCGTCGATCCGCACCTCGCGGGCAGAGGTATCGAACGAGACGTTTCCCTCGGCGAGCACGACACTCAAGGCTCTGCCCGGCCGCCGCAGCAACGCCCGTATGCGCGCAATCAGCACGTCGAACTCGAACGGCTTGCTGAGATAGTCGTCAGCTCCGAGGTTCAGACCCTCGACGACGGTCTGGGCCCCGTCGCGTGCGGAGAGAATAAGGACGGGCGTCTGGTCGTTGTTGCGGCGGATAGCCTGCAGCCACGACAGGCCGTCGCCGTCGGGCAAGCCCAGATCCAGGATCACCACGTCGTAGTTGGTCGCACCGATGGCGGCGAGGCCATCGGCCGCGCTCCCCACGTGGTCGACGGCGAACCCCCTGGCGCTGCAAGCGGTGGACACATACTCTCCGAGGCGCTTGTTATCCTCGATCATGAGCAGTCTCATCCCCGTCCCCGCATCATCTCAGCTCGTAGACGATCGTTGATCCGTCCTTTGCGGCAAACTGCACGCGGACGAGCCTGTTGCTTCTGTCGAACCAGACGTCCCTGTTGAGGCCGCCGGAAATGGAGAAGTGATGCGCCGGAACATTTGCGTCGCCGGCGCGCACCGTGTCGTCGCCCTTGTCCTGAACGGAAACGCGCATCTGCGTGCCATCGAGCGTATTGAGCAAGGTCTGCTGACGGAGGATCCCTGCATTCCATAGACTGGCAGGCAAAATTGTGGCGACCGCCGTTCTTTGCGGCCCATCGCCTGCGACTCTGAGGTGATCACCTTCCATGGCCACGGCCAAATGGTGGGGCGTCCCCTCATCATTGCTCTGCGTTTTGAGCGCGACCAGCTGGTTGCCTTTCCATGTCTCGATCCCTTGGTGCTCGAAGCGGTAGACCGGGATGTAGGCGATCTGTTGGTCGATATGGACACGTTGCCTTACAGCCGGCTTACAAGGCGGAAATCGCGACTCTTTGGCATTTCCGAGGCTGTAAGGTCCGCGTAATTTTCTAAGAAAAGGGTCCCTTCCGTGTCCCCAAAAAGAAAGAGGAGCACGGAGCTCGATATGAGGATCACCTTTTCATCGCTTCTTGGCGCAACGCTCGCGCTCTTACTAGCAGCAGGCGCGGGCCGCGCCACTGCGGCACACTACGCCTTCGCAGACAGAGAGAATTTGCAATGAGGACGTGCATGAAAATCGCTATCAATCACGTCAAAACCGTTGTCGTGGCCCTGCTGCTCGCCAGCGGCGTCGCCTCGCTCGCCATGGCCGCTCCCGGTGCCAAGAGCCAGTTTGAAAAGGACGTGCTCGCCGTTGCCAACGACTGGGCACGCGTCAAATACCTGAGCAAGTCAGAAGGCCAGCGCAAGCAGTACATGGAGTTGGTCGGAGCCAAGGCCGACGAGCTCGCGCGGAAGTACCCCGATCGGCCGGAGGCCTTGATTTGGGACGGCATTGTCACCAGTGAGCGCGCTTCGCTCACCTGGGGCATCACCGCCCTCAACCTCGCCTCGAGGGCGCGCGACGTGCTGCTGAAAGCCAAAAGCATGGACCCCAAGGCCTCTGACGCCGGCGCACTGTGCAGCCTCGGTGTGCTCTACTACCGCGTGCCCGGTTTCCCCTTCGGCTGGGGCGACAAGGACAGGGCCCGCGCCTACCTGGAGGCGGCGGTGAAGAACGCTCCCAACGGTCGAGACGCCCACTATTTCTACGCTGACTTTCTGTACGAGCAGGGCGAGTACAGGAAGGCCGAGCAAGTGCTGAGGGAAGGGCTGTCGTCACCGGCGCATCCCGAGCGGCCGATCTGGGACAAGTATTTCCCGAGGGTGATGCAGGGCCTCCTCGCCAAAGTACAGCAGAAGGAACGCTCGTAGCCAACAGCTATGGGCCTATCGCTGGAGAGGATGGTCATGCACGGCATGCCGTCGATCTGGGCCGGCATCGGCGAGCAACTCCGCGCGCCGAGCGGACGCTACGGCCGGCTGATCGGCCGGCTGATGGCGCTCATCAATGGTGGACCGAACCGGCGCGCCATCGCGGCGGTCGGCGTTCAGCCGGGCGACACAGTGCTGGAGCTGGGGTTTGGCCCCGGCCGCGGCATCGCCGGTCTTGCGCAGCGGGCCATCCGGGGCCGGGTGCTCGGCATCGACCAGTCGCCGGAGATGCTCGACCTCGCCACGCGCGCCAACCATCGGGCGATTGCGGCCGGCCGGGTGCAGCTGCGCCTCGGCCGCTTCGACGCCCTGCCTTATGCCGACGCCAGCATCAGCCGGGTGCTGGCCGTCAATGTCGCCTATTTCTTCGGGCCGGAGGGCAAGGAGGTCGCCGAGATGCACCGCGTATTGCGACCGGGCGGGCTTGCAGTGCTCTACGTCACCGACCGCGCGACGATGCGCAACTGGAAATTCTCCGGCCCCGACACGCACAGGCTCTATGACGCCGACGAACTCGGCAGCCTGCTGCGCCAGGGCGGCTTCGGCTACCGCGGCATGGTCATCGAAAGGGTGAGGCTGCCCTTCGGCGTACGGGGTCTGGTGGCGGCCGCGGTCAAGAGGGAAAGTCGACACAACAGAGAGGACCCGAGCCTAAGCCCGCCACTCGAAACCGCCAACGGCTGCCGAACACAAAATACAAAGGGCGCGCACACATGACACGAATGACACCTCTTCTGGCGTTGATCGCGGCGCTTGCGCTCGCCGCCTGCTCGACCATCCAGAACCACGACCTGCCGCCCGACATCAGCAGCAGCCAGGCCACGCCGCCGTAAGCGGCGCCCGGGGCCGGTGCCCCTCGACGAACCACCAGGAGCTTGGGGGCACATTTACACCTATTCAAAATCGACTTCATTGCGCGCTTCTTGAGGCTGCACGGCCCTAAAGCCTGCCTGAAGCCCGCGCCCCTAGCGGCGCACCGGGCTCGTTGCCAACACGGCACGCTGCCATGCGACTGGGGGTCTCACATCCGCGGTCCATTTCGGCTACAAAATATCGACAAAACATCTCATGTTTGGCGGCGAACGGTCGAGCGCAGCCCCGAACTTGAAGAATACAACGGCCGAGAGTTGAGATCCTTGGATCTCGCGTGGGGGGAAATGTTAGTGACACCAGCGTGTGGCGTTGCGCGGCAGCCGTTGATCGCATGCGTTGCGGGCCTGGCATTGGCGCTCGTGCTGTCTGGCAGCGCGCATGCCGGCAATGGCGCGAATTTCGTCCTCTACGACCATCACTTGGCGAAGAAGGGCGAGACCGAGATCAATCTCTATAACGACGTCTCGAACATCGGCAGCGGCGAGGAAGACTACGCCGCGCAGCTGGTCGAATTCGAGCATGGCGTGACGGCCTACTGGACCACGGCCTTCTACCTCGAAGGCGATCACGTTGACGGGGAGGAGTACGAGTTCGGAGGCTGGCGCTTCGAGAACCGCCTGCGACTGTTCGAAGAGGCCACGATCCTGAACCCGGTCCTCTACGCCGAGTACGAGGACGTTAGGTCGGCGCACCGCTATCTGCTGACCGTAGCGGGGCGCACGGACGCCGCCGAAGAGGATGAGGAGGGCGAGACGGAGTTGCGCGAGGAATCCGAGGAGGAGACCGAGCGCGCGCTCGAGACGCGGCTCATTCTCGGTCACGACTTCTCCGATCGCTTCAACGTTGCCTTCAACTGGATCAACGAGACCAACGTTAAAACCGGCAAGTGGGAGTTCGGCTATGCCGCGGGCCTCAACTACGTCTTCTACGAGGCCGGCACGTCTGAGGGCGAGACGGCACCTGCCGGTGTCCCCAATGGTGGTTGGGACCTCGAAAAGCTGACGCTGGGGGTCGAGCTATACGGAGGGCTCGGCGATTCCCAGCTCGGTCTGACGCTCGACCCCGCCAACACCGAGCAATACCTGGGGCTCAACCTGTTCGGCGAATGGGAAAACCATATGCACGTCGGGATCGGGGGTGCTTTCGGCCTCACCGACGACAGCGAGAACGCCATCCTGCGCCTGACCGCCGGCTACGAGTTCGAATGAGGACGGGCCCGGACCGTCTCCGGGCGCCACCCCAAAGGCCGTCCTCGGGCCCCCGAGGGATATCTGCGGAACGGGAACAGCGGCTTCAACGTTGCGCGTGATCATAACCTTGGAGATGACCATGCAGACGAGCACATTTGCTGCCGAGACCGGGGGCTCCTCGGCGGAAACAGACATAAGCACGGAGCTGATCGCGCTGCGCGCGGACATTTCCGGACTGGTGGATTCCGTCAAGCGGCTTGCAGCCGAGTCGCCGGAGCTCGCGCGCGGAAGCTTCGAAGATGCGATCCGCCGCAATCCCCTGCAGGCGACCTTGATCGCTGCCGGAGTTGGGTTCGTGGTGTCGCTCATCATTGTTCGCTGAGCAACGCCACGACGTCGTTTATTGGCAAGTCGTTGCTCGGGCACTGATCCGACGGCCAATCGTTCGTCTATAGTGTGGGCGAATAGTCTCCGGAGGGAACGATCGAGCCATGTCCAAAAACACGATTTGCCTGTGGTACGAAAAGGACGCCGAGGCCGCTGCCCGCTTCTATGCCGCAACCTTTCCCGACAGCACGGTCGGTTCCGTGCTCCACGCCCCCAGCGACTTTCCCAGCGGCAAGCAGGGCGACGTGCTGACGGTGGAGTTCACCGTCCTCGGCGTGCCGTGCCTGGGCCTCAACGGCGGTCCCATGTTCAAGCATACCGAAGCCTTCTCTTTCCAGATCGCGACCGAGGATCAGGAAGAGACCGACCGCTACTGGAACGCGATCGTCGGCAATGGCGGCCAGGAGAGCGCGTGCGGGTGGTGCAAAGACAAGTGGGGACTTTCCTGGCAGATCACGCCGCGCGTGCTGACCGAGGCGCTTGCTGCCGGCGGCGCTGAAGCAAAGCGCGCCTTCGATGCGATGATGGACATGCGGAAAATCGACGTCGCCGCGATCGAGGCGGCACGGCGCGGCTGAAGCGCTGGTCACCCCTCACCCTCCGGCCGCACGCTCGTCCTTGCCAAAGTCCGCCGTCAAAGGAGCAGCCGGGCGAGACGCTTCTCAAAAAACCATCTCCGAATGCTCACGTCATGCCGGATTCCCGCGCGTTGATGCAGAGCCTCGCCCCGTACCGGGAGCCGCGCAGCGCGCGCAGCATATTTGAACTGACAATAACGGCGGTGGCTTTCGTGGCGGTTTGGATTCTGATGTGGGCCGTGCTGGACGCCGGCTACTGGATCGGCCTGCTTCTCGCCGTCCCGGCGGCGGGCTTCCTCGTTCGCCTCTTCTTGATCCAGCATGATTGCGGCCACGGCTCGTTCTTCCGTCATCGTCTTGCGAATGATTGGGTCGGGCGCGGCATCGGCGTGCTGACGCTGACGCCTTACGATCTCTGGCGGCAGGCCCACGCACTACATCATGCGGGCTCGGGCAACCTCGATCGCCGCGGCATCGGGGACATCGACACGCTCACCGTGCATGAGTTTCAGGCGCGAACTCGCTTCCGCCAACTCCTCTATCGCCTTTACCGGCACCCGCTCGTGATGTTTGGCGTGGGGCCGGCTTATGTGTTCATCTTGCGTCACCGGTTGCCGATGGGGCTGATGCGCGATGGTTGGAAGCCCTGGGCAAGTGCGATGGCAACGAACGCTGCAATCATGATTGTCGTCTCAGCGGTCATCTGGATGGTCGGCGCGGGTCCATTCATCCTCGTGCAACTGCCGATCACGCTTCTCGCTGCTTCGATCGGCGTCTGGCTGTTTTATGTCCAACATCAATTCGAGGACACGTTCTGGGAGCATGACGAGGGCTGGAGCTTCCACGAGGCGGCGGTGCACGGCAGTTCGCACTATGATCTGCCGGGCTTTTTGCGCTGGTTCACCGCCAACATCGGGGTGCATCATGTCCACCACCTATCGAGCCGGATTCCCTGCTATCGCCTGCCCGAGGTGCTGCGAGACCGTCCCGAACTTCGGAATGTCAGGCGCCTCACCCTGCTTCAAAGCTTCAAGTCCGTGCGGCTCGTGCTTTGGGACGAGGAGAAACGTCGCCTGGTCTCCTTCAGAGAGGCGCGCGGATTTGCGTAACCGGCCGTCTAGGCGATCGCTCCAGGTGTCGGAGGATACGGAGCAGATCAAGTTACCGCCGCACTCGCGATTTGAACCTGTTGCCGGCATGCTACGAAGCCGCCTGAAGAACGTGAAAAGCGCACCCGCTGCCTATCTGAAATTCGATTGCCACCTGTTAGTAGAGGTAGTTGCGAGTTCGAGGCACGGTATCGAGCCGCTTGGCAAGCTGAAACTGGAAGACCACCAAATCGTCGAACCGGAATGCCGCTTCGAAGCCGGCAAGATAGAACTCCCACATCCGGCAGAATCGCTCGTCGTAGAGCGCCGCCGCATCTTGTCGATTGACGAGGAACCGATCTCGCCAGGCCCGCAACGTGTCGGCGTAATGTAGGCGCATAACCTCGAGATCGGACAGCACGAAACCCGACCTCTCGATGACAGGTGCCACTTCCGATAAAGCGGGGCTGGCGCCGCCGGGGAAGATGTACTTTTCGACCCAAGAATTAGTGTGAACCGGTCCGTGAATCCGGCCGACGGTATGAAGAACCATGACCCCATCCGGGTTCAGGAGATCGAAGCATCGCTCGAAAAAGCGCGGATAGGAATCGGGGCCGACATGCTCGAACATGCCGACCGAAACAATGCGGTCGAACCGGTCGCTGACATCCCGATAGTCCTGCAACAGGAAGCGGGCCTTAGCTTCCAGACCACGCTCCGCCGCACGCTCCTCCGCGACCGCCAATTGCTCGGTCGACAGGGTTACCCCGGTCACCCTCGCTTCGAACTCTTCGGCGAGGTAGAGGCCCAGTCCGCCATAGCCGGAACCTATGTCGAGCACACTCATTCCGGGCTTCAGAAGAAGCTTCGCCGCCAGGTGGCGCTTCTTGCGCGCCTGGGCCTCGTCCAGTCCCAAGGCCGGCGTCTCGAAGTAGGCGCACGAATACTGCAGGTCTTCGTCGAGGAAGAGTGAGTAGAGACGACGGTCGATGTCGTAGTGATGAGAAGCGTTGTCTCGTGCGCGCCTTCTGGTGTTGATCATGCGGAGGCGTCGTCTCAGATACCGGAAACGGTGCAGAAATCCCGACAGCCAACTCGGCCGAGGGTCATTGTCGTTTGAGAGGACGAGAGCCAGAAAATCGTAGATCGATCCAGTTTCCACGACGAAGCCACCGTCCATGAACGCCTCACCGAGCTTCATTTGAGGGTGGAGGACGATGGCGCGCTCGACGGCGGGCGTGGCGAAACGGACGCGGACCGGGTCCGGGCAGCCGTCGCCGAAGCAATGAAGCTGTCCCGCCGGGTCGATGACCTCAAGCGAACCCGTTCTGATGGAACTCGCAAAAAATCGGCGAAGAAGTGTGTTCATCGCTCCAACCGAACCGCGGCGACACAATGCCCAAAAAAATGGGCGCCTTGACCGTCACCATCTTGCGCTTCGTTCCAGTCCACGTCGAGGGCTCTCGCCCAGACGAAGATCTATTGCTGGGTTGTTTCCGGAACGTCCGCGATGGGTCACTTCCGGCCTCTGGACCGCACGTCGGCTCTGGACCTGCAAGCAGAAGTCCCGTTGAGGGCTTTCGCAACCTCGAACGTGCAGCCGCTCTAAACCGCCTCGAACAGCGCCGCCAAGCCCATACCGCCCAGCACGCCCAGCGTCGCCACGCCGAGCTTGGTCTCGTCCTCGGCCCGCGCCATGCGCGTGAAGAGGCGCGCAACCAGCACCGCACCCGCCGCCCCATAAGGATGCCCGCGCGCGATGGCGCCGCCGTCGGGGTTCAGCACGTCCTCGTCGAGCTCGAAGCTTTGCAGCAGCGCGATCGCCTGTGCGGCGGAAGAACTCGCTCGATTTCCACCACGCCGATGTCGGCGGGCTTGTAGCCGTTCATGCGCTCTTTCAGCTTTTTCATCGCCTCGAGCGGCGCCGACGCTTCGGCGTCGGGCGCCACGCCGCGCGCGGCCTGCGCCA
Organism: uncultured Alphaproteobacteria bacterium; assembly: GCA_963776675.1. Taxonomy (GTDB): domain Bacteria; phylum Pseudomonadota; class Alphaproteobacteria; order Rhizobiales; family Hyphomicrobiaceae; genus Hyphomicrobium_A. The sequence continues at coordinate 13,355 of CAVZNR010000023.1, forward strand.
AGAGCCGCATCGCGCGCGGCTTGCCGAGCGTGGTCCACAGGCGCTCCGACACGACGACGACAATGGCGCCTCCGTCGTGCATGGCGCTGGTGTTGCCGGGCGTGAGCGTGCCGTCGGGCGCCAGATAGGGCGCGAGCTGCGCCAGATCCTTGTAGTCGGGCTCGACCGCGCTCTGGTCGCGCGCCTCCTCGGCGTTGGCGCGCAAGGGCACGATCTCGCCGACGAAGCGCTTGCTCGAGCGCGCCGCCTCCGCCTTCAGGTACGTGCGCAGCGCGTAGGCGTCCTGCTGCGCGCGGCTGATGCCGAGCTGTGACGACAGCGCCTCGGAGGATTCGATCAGCGGCGTGGCGTCTTGCTCGTCCGCGGTTCCCGGCTCGAAGCTCATGAAGTGGGGAAGCTGATACAGGCTCTTGGGCTTGGAGATGCGCCATGGCGCGGTCGACACCGTCTCCGCGCCGCCGGCGACGATCGCATCGGCATCGCCGAGCGCGACGCGCCGGATTGCCGACAGGATCGCATCGAGCCCGGAGCCGCATTGGCGATCGATGGTCGTGGCCGACACCGATTCCGGCAGACCTGCCGCGAGCGCGATGAGGCGCGCCGGGTTTCCGCCCTGGCTGGCATTACCGACGATGACCTCGTCGATCTGCTCGGGGCTCAGGCCGCTATCTTGCAGCGCAGCACCGATCAGCGGCGCGCACAGCTCCTCGATGCGGCGTGTCTTGTGCAGACCGCCGATGCGGCCCACCGCGGTGCGACGAGCCGCGATGATATACGCTGGGACTGGGGGCATACGGGCCTAATGTTGGTTGAAATAATGTCGGGGAGCATGCCTTGATCAGGCAACTCCCTTCTCTATTTGTTCCAAGACGCGCACCCAAACACAGGATGTTGGCGGAAAAGGGAAACGCCAACTTCACGATGAGAGTAAGCAAAAGGGGCGCTGCTAGGCTCGCGGCGAGCAATGGTATAAGGTAGTGCAAACACAAAAGCTTGGGATGGAATGATGTCCGAGGTTGGCGCCAAACAATCTGTGTCCGCGTCTGGAACACAAAGCGAGCGCCGCTTGGCGAAAGCCGTGGAACGAGCCAACCAGGCCTTCACCGACAAGAACCTGCGCTTCACCAAGCTGCGCCAGGACGTGTTCCAGGAGATCGCCTCCACCTACACCTCGATCGGTGCTTACGACGTGCTCGCGCGTCTGGCCGAGAAGGGAACACGGCTGGCGCCGATCTCCGTCTATCGCGCCATCGACGCGCTGATCGAAGCCGGTGTCATCCACCGCCTCGAAAGCAAGAACGCCTACTTCGCCTGCCGCAAGCTCGACCACGCGACGGGCCGCCGCCCCATCTTTCTGTCGTGCGAGAAGTGCAACGCGGTGCAGGAGGTCGACGCGGAGGGCATCTTCGATACGATCGATCGGGTATCGCGCGCCGTCTCCTTCCAGCCGCGCGTGAAGTTCGTCGAGGTCTCCGGTCTTTGCCGATCCTGCGCTTCCAAGAAGGACTGACGGGCCTATGGCCGATTCCGTAGGGCTGGGCGAGCCCGGCCACGTGCATGGTCCGGGTTGCCAGCATGGCTGCGCGGCGCCGGCGCACGAGCATGCTGACATGCCATTCGATGCAACCGCGCTCATCTCGGCGCGGGGCTTGAGCGTCACGCGCAACGGCCGCGAGCTCATCGCCGACGTCAACCTCGACATTGCCAAACGCGAGATCGTCACGCTCATCGGGCCGAACGGCGCCGGCAAGACCACGCTCGTGCGCGTGCTTTTGGGTCTCGAGAAGCCCGACCGCGGCGAGGTGCGCCGCCGCCCCGGCCTGCGCATCGGTTACGTGCCGCAGCGCTTCGACGTCGATGCGGTCATTCCCATGACGGTGGAGCGCTTCCTCATGCTGGGCGCGAGCGTGCCGCCGCAGCGCGTCGCCGACATCCTCGCCGAGGTCAATGCCGGCCACACGGCCGACCGCCAGCTGAGCCAGCTTTCGGGCGGCGAGCTGCAGCGCGTGGTGCTCGCGCGCGCGCTTCTGCGCGATCCCGAGCTGCTCGTGCTCGACGAGCCGGTGCAGGGCGTCGACTACGCCGGCGAGGCGGAGCTCTACACGCTGATCGCGCGCCTGCGCGACGAGCGCGGCTTCGGCGTGCTGCTCGTCTCGCACGATCTGCTCATCGTCATGGCGCGCTCCGACCGCGTCATCTGTCTCAATCGCCACGTGTGCTGTTCGGGCGTGCCCGAAACCGTCGCCCAGCATCCGGCCTACGCGCGCCTGTTCGGTGCGGACGCCTCGCGCGCCTTCGCCGTCTATCACCATCACCACGATCACCGCCACGACATCGACGGCATGCCCGTGCCCGCCCCCGAAGAGCCCTCGTCGGGAGGGAGTGGGCGTGCTTGAGCCCTTCTTCGTGCGCGCGCTCATCGCCGGCCTGGGGCTCGCCGTCGTGGCAGCGCCCCTCGGCTGCTTCGTCGTGTGGCAGCGCATGGCCTACTTCGGCGAGACGACCGCGCAGGCGAGCTTGCTCGGCGTCGCCCTGGCGCTGGCGCTGCAACTCGACCTGACGCTCGGCGTGCTCGTGGTCGCCGTCGTCGTCGCCTTCCTGCTTTTGTGGTTCAGCCGCCAGGAGGTGGTCGCGCTCGATTCCGTGCTCGGCCTCATGCATCACGCCGCGCTTGCCGCCGGCGTCATCGCCACCTCCATGATCAAGGGTCCGCCCGTCGATCTCATCGGCTTCCTGTTTGGCGACGTGTTCGCCGTCACCGTCTGGGACATCGTGTGGATCCTCGGCGGCGGGGCGCTGGTGCTCGCCGTCGTCGCGTGGCTGTGGCAGCCGCTGTTGCGGCTTGCGGTGCACGAGGATCTGGCGGCGGCCGAAGGCGTCGGCCGCGAGCGCGTGCGCCTGGTCTTTACGCTCCTGCTGGCGGTCACCATCGCGGTCGCCATGAAGATCGTCGGCATCCTGCTGGTCATGGCCTTCCTGGTCGTGCCGGCGGTGGCGGCGCGTCCGTTCAGCGCCTCGCCCGAGCGCATGGTGGTGCTGACGGCGGCCATCGCCGCGGTCGGCGTCATCGTGGGGCTGTGGCTGTCGGCCACGGTCGATTCGCCCGGCGGCCCCTCGATCGTGCTGGTCATGTCGCTGGTTGCGGGCCTGTCCCTGACGGCCGCCGGCCTGAAACGGCGGCGCTGAGCGCTCGGAGCGCTGCCCACGCCCGGATGCCCCTGGCCAAGCGGCGGGGGGTGGACTAGTTAGGACATTGATACGAACGGCGAAGGTTGCTTCCATGCCGAGCCAGGCCACGGACCTCATCGCACCGCGACGGCGCTCGCAAGCCGTGGCGGTCGCGGGCGTCATCGTCGGCGGCGACGCGCCCGTCGTCGTGCAGTCGATGACCAACACCGACACCGCCGATATCACCGCGACCGTCGATCAGGTCGCCGCACTGGCGCGCGCCGGCTCCGAGCTCGTGCGCATCACCGTCGACCGCGACGAGGCCGCTAAGGCCGTGCCCCACATCCGCGATCGCCTTGCCGCGCGCGGCGTCAGCGTGCCCTTGGTCGGCGACTTCCATTACATCGGCCACAAGCTGCTCGCCGAAAATCCTGCCGCCGCGGAAGCCCTCGACAAGTACCGCATCAATCCCGGCAACGTCGGCTTCAAGGACAAGAAGGACAAGCAGTACGCGGCGATCATCGACATCGCGCTGCGTCATTCCAAGCCGGTGCGCATCGGCGTCAATTGGGGCTCGCTCGATTCTGATCTGCTGACGCGCCTCATGGACGAGAACGCGCGCGCACCGCAGCCGAAAGACGCGCGCGCGGTCATGCACGAGGCCATGGTGCAGTCGGCACTGCTCTCCGCTCAACGCGCCGAGGAGCTGGGTCTGGGCGCCGACCGCATCATCCTCTCGGCCAAGGTCTCCTCCGTGCAGGACCTCGTCAGCGTCTACACGATGCTGGCTCAGCGCAGTGCCTATGCGCTGCACCTGGGCCTCACCGAAGCCGGCATGGGCTCCAAGGGCATCGTCGCCTCCACCGCCGGCATCGGGCTGCTGCTGCAGGCCGGCATCGGCGACACCATCCGCGTGTCGCTGACGCCCGAGCCCGGCGGCGCGCGCACGCTCGAGGTGCAGGTCGCCCAGGAGATCCTGCAGAGCATGGGCCTGCGCTCCTTCGTGCCGGTGGTCGCCGCCTGCCCGGGCTGCGGGCGCACCACCTCCACCGTCTTCCAGGAGCTCGCCCGCGACGTGCAGGACATGATCCGCGAGCGCATGCCCGAGTGGCGCCGGCGCTATCCCGGCGTGGAGACGCTGAGCCTCGCCGTCATGGGCTGCATCGTTAACGGGCCGGGCGAATCCAAGCAGGCCGACATCGGCATCTCGCTGCCCGGCACCGGCGAGACCCCCGCCGCGCCCGTATTCATCGACGGACAGAAAACAGTGACTTTGCGCGGCCCGAATATTGCCTTCGAGTTCAAGCAGATCGTAGAGGACTATATCGAGCGCCGGTTCGGGCAGGCACCCGCCGGTCCCGAGCAACGCCGCCAGACGGCCTGAAGATATAAAGACGCAAACCGGCCGGTGGGGACCAAGGCATGACAAAAAACAATCGCAAGCGCCGCTCAGGTCCGATCGCGTGCGCACCGGCTGTGGCGCTGCTGGCGCTGGCGGCTTGCTCCAGCGGCGGCTCCTCGCTCGGCGAGGTCGACCGCGTGTTCCTGTCGGCCGCCGGCAGCTGGGACACCAACCGCGACGGTATCGTCACCTGCGACGAGTGGAGAGCCTACGCCAGCGAGCTGTTCAAGGGCGCCGACGCCAACGGCGACGGCAGCATCGATCGCACCGAGTACGCCACCATCGTCAGCACCGACCGCATGTTCCAGACGGTGGAGTTCCGCTACTACGACACCAACAACGACGGCAAGCTCGACCGCGCCGAGTTCGTCGACAAGCCCAACCGCGCCTTCGCGCTGCTCGACAAGTCGAACACCTGCCAGCTCACCGCCAGCCAGGTCGCCGGCGCCCGGGCCCACACCGAGCAGGTCTTCGACACCGCCAAGCCGAAAAACGGCGATCCCCGCGAAAATCCTACCCCCGGCGTGCCTCAATAAGGCAACAACGCCCTGATTCGTTTGGGAACTCTCCTGCGGTCCCCGCGTTCTTGGCTGCAGAACGCAATACTTAGGGGATCATCGCCATGCAACGAGTGCTTTGGGCCGGCGTCATCGCCGCCTCGTGGTCCGGCTGCGCGCTTGCCGCCGACCTGGGTCCGTATCGTCCGCCGCCCGCTTATGAGCCCGTCTACGAGCAGGCGCGCGAAATGCCGCCCACTTGGCGCGGCTTCTATCTGGGTCTCAACACCGGCTACGGCTGGGGTGACAACGCGGTCGGCGTCAGCAGCCCTGCCGGGGGATCGTCCAGCTCGGTCAATCTCGACGGTTGGTTCGGCGGCGGCCAGGTCGGCTACAACGCGCAGTTTCAGCAGCTCGTGCTCGGTATCGAGGCCGACATCCAGGGCGCCGATATCGGCGAGACGACAAACTTCGGTGGACACCAATTTCGGCCAGGCCAGTGCCAACATCGACTGGTTCTCGACCGTGCGCGGTCGCGTCGGCTACGCCGCGGGTCCCACGCTTCTCTACTTCACCGGCGGTCTCGCCTTTGCCGACGTCGACTATAGCGTCTCGGGCACCGGCCCCGGCGGCGCCTTCGCCATGAGCAGCGACAAGATCGAGACGGGCTACACGCTCGGTGGCGGTCTCGAATGGGCCTTCGCGCCGAACTGGTCGCTCAAGTCGGAATACCTGTACGTCGATCTGGGTGACGAGACGGTGACGAGCCCGGGCGGCGTCAGCTCGACCACCGACCTCGACTTCCACACCGTGCGCGTCGGTCTGAACTACCACTTCTAGACTCTGGAAGATTGTTACTTGCGGCCGCGCGGCGCCTCAGTGGGCACGTGCGGCCGCAAAGCGTGCGGCCTCCTTGAGGACCGCCGCCTTCTCACCGAATTTCGCAAGTGCCTCCATCGCGGCCTGCTCCGCCTCGGCGAGCTTGGCGCGCGCCGCCTCTGGCCCCAGCAGCGACACCAGCGTCGCCTTCCCCGCTGCATGGTCCTTTCCGGTCGCCTTGCCGACCGTCTCGGCATCGCCCTCCGCGTCGAGCAGGTCGTCGGCAATCTGGAAGGCAAGGCCCAGCTGCTCGCCGAAGCGGCGCAGGGCTGAGCGGTCGTCGGCCGTTGCCTGCGCCAGGATCGCGCCTGTCTCGCAGGCGCAGGCGATCAGCGCACCTGTCTTGAGCGCTTGCAGCGTGCGCACGTGCGCCACCGTCGGCTCGGCCGGATCGCCGCGTTTGTCGGCCTCCAGATCCAGCATCTGTCCCTCGACCATGCCGCGCGCGCCCGCCGCTCTTGCAAGCGTGAGCACGAGCTCGGCGCGCACGCCCGCGTCCTGGTGCGTCGCAGGCCGGCTGAGGATCTCGAAGGCCAGCGTCAGCAGCGCATCGCCGGCGAGGATCGCCGTCCACTCGTCGTAGGCCATGTGCACCGTCGGCTGTCCGCGGCGTACGTCGTCGTCATCCATGGCGGGCAGGTCGTCGTGCACCAGCGAGTAGCAATGCACGCACTCCACCGCGGCGGCGGCGTCGAGCGCGGCAGGTGCCTCGAGGCCGAGCACCGCGGCGCTCTCCAGCACCAGAAACGGGCGAAACCGTTTGCCGGGAGCCAGCAGCGCATGGCGCATGGCGCCCGCGAGGCGCGCCGCCTCGCGCGGGCCGCATTCGTCGAGGAGGGCTCGCAAGCGATCCTCCACAAGGGCCGCCGCCGCCCCAAGCCTTTGCACAAATGCCATTAGCGGATTACCTAGTGTCGCCGCTCGTGCGGCCGAGGCAGCGATATAACATCCGGGGCTCTTAAGGCCAGCATGGATAGGGACGATCTTCCACTCTATGCCGCAGCGGATCCGCCGACGGTCAAGACCGAGCCGCCGGGATCCGCCGCTGACGGCGCACGTGCGCCCGATCAACCCATAAGCCCGACAGAGAACGCAGAGCTTGGCACCGATCAAAGCTCGCAAAGCAGCGAAACCGCGCCGGGGCGCGCTTCTTCGGATGCCGACGCGGGCATCGCATCCGCGGATGCAGCGCCGGAGCCGACGGCATTCACGCCGGTAACCGAGGTTGTCTGCGTGCGCCCCTCGAATCCGGCGCCGCTTCGCGGTTCAGATGCTCCGCCGGAACCAACACCGCCGCAGCGGGACGGCGCGCAACGGGAGCCGGCGTCGTCGCAACCGGACACGCAGGGTCCCGGCAGGGAAAGTCAGCGGGATGATTTCCCCGGAGCGGTGAGTGAGCCCGGCGCAATCATCGCGCCGCTTGCCGACTCGCACGCCGCTGCCGACGCAGAAAGAGAGACGCTCGCCGTGGTGGCGGTACCGTTGCAGGCTGACCCCTCGGCGGACGCGATCTCAGCGCCGGCACATCCGCGCCCGCTACTGGCGGACTGGGATGTTGCGCGCATGAAATCGGTCGGCGTGCGTGCCGCCAAAGTCGGGGCCATCGTGTTTGCCGGCTGGTTCACCGTCGTCATCTTCCTCATCGCCGCCTATCGCTTCGTCAATCCGCCGTTTTCGTCGCTGATGGCCATGCAGTGGATCGGCGGCACCAGCATTCATCGCCAGTGGGTGCCGATCGATAAGATCTCGCCCAATCTCGTGCGCACCGTCATCGCATCCGAGGACAATCGCTTCTGCCATCATTGGGGCATCGACTTTGGTGAGGTCGCAGCCGCCCTCAAGCGGACGGCGCGGGGCACGCCGCGCGGCGCCAGCACCATCACCATGCAGGTCGCCAAGAACCTGTTCCTGTGGCAGGCCAAGAGCTACGTGCGCAAGCTCGTGGAGGTGCCGCTCACCTATGCCATCGAGCTCATGTGGTCCAAGCAGCGCATCATGGAGGTGTACCTGAACATCGCCGAATGGGGTCCCGGCGTGTTCGGGGCCGAGGCCGCGGCCCGGGCGCATTTCCAGCGGTCGGCGGCGCGCCTCAGCCAGCGCCAGGCCGCCCAGCTCGCCGTGGCGCTGCCCAACCCGTTCATCCGCGATGCCGGCGATCCGGGGCCCTGGACCTCCCGGCGCGCCTCGATCATCCAGCGGCGGGCGGCCCGCTCGCCCGAGCTGGCGACCTGCGTCCTGAAGGACGATTGAGGCCTCTGGAACTCCCCGCGGAATGTGAGTATAAGGCGCCCCAGCTTGCCCCGGCTCGTTAGCCCGCGCCGGGGCGTTCAATTTTATCAAGCGCCCCAGCGGCTTACGCTTGGCGCCAGGCACGGAGTTCAAACAGATGGCTGTTCCGAGAAAGAAAGTCTCCGTTATGAAGCGGGGGAATCGCCGTTCGCACGACTCGCTCGACGCCCCGACCTATATCGAGGACAAGGAGTCGGGTGAGCGTCGCCGCCCGCACCACATCGATCTCAAGACCGGCAAGTACCGCGGCCGTCAGATCCTTGAGCCCAAAGCGGAGGTCTGAGGCCCCGCGGGCGGATAACCGCCGCATTTAGGCGCCTTTCTGCGTTGCGGTAGCAAGTCGCCCGTGGCACAAGTTTCTTCGGGTGGTCAGCAAGACCTGCTGGAAAGGGAAACGCTTATGTCGCTGAGGTCGATCCCGCTTCTCATCATCTCCTTCATTCTCTACAACGTGGTCGTCCTTTTCGCTGGTAACACGCCGACGGACGCACTGGACACGAACCTGTTCCAGGTCTCGATGCTCAGCGGCGGCACCTGGGCCTTCAACTGGGGCCACCTGATCATTCTCGTGACCCTGCTCCTGTTGTTCATCGAGCTGGTCAAGTCCACCTACACCTCGGCTTCCTCGCTCGTCGATCACGGCCTGTCGATGCTGGTGTTCGTGGCCTGCCTCGTTGAGTTCCTGCTGGCGCCGCAGGCCGCGACCTCGGTGTTCTTCCTGGTGATGGTGGCGACCTTCATCGACGTCGTTGCCGGCTTTACCATCGGCATCCGCGTCGCCCGTCGCGATCTCGCCATCGGCGCCGACCAGTAGACGATCGACAGCCTTATCTCTGCTCTCCCGCGATCCCGGCTACGCGCCGGGCTCGCGCCGGTTCGTGCGCACGGCCTCCTCTGCTGGCAGGAGGAGTCATGCTTCCAATGCACTGGGGAATGTAAAGTGGCTCTGGCCGCTACGCGGCTCAACTACCTCTCCCAGGAGGAGAGGGCGCCTCGCAATGCGCATGCGTGCGCGGGGGACGCGCTGCTCGTCAGACGTTCTGAAAAACCGACGGAAAGCCGCTAGTCTTCGTCTTTTGTCAGCTTGTCGATCTTCTGCTGCATGTTGGCGAGCTGCACTTTCAGATCGCTGATATCGTCCGTGTCGGCCTTGCCGGACGGAGCAGGTTTCGTCTCGCCCGCGGCAGCACCCGTTGCCGCCTTCTCATCGCGCTTGGCGCCGCCCGGCAGCCCGGTAAAGGGCGTCCACATCGACAGTGCCTGCTCGAACATCTGCATGTTCTTGCGCGCCTGATCCTGGTAGGCCTCGAAGGCGGCCGCCGGATTGGAGAAGGCGTTGGCGAACAGCGCGCGGAACTTCTCCTGCTCCTTGGCGAGGTTCTCCAGGCTGAACTGCAGGTAGCCCGGCACCATGCGCCCGATGCTGTCATCGTAGAAGCGGATAAGCTGGCGCAGGAACGGCACCGGCAACAGGGTCTGGCCGCCCTGGCGGTTTTCCTGCTCCACGATGATCTGGGTCAGCACCTGATGGGTGAGATCGTCGCCCGTCTTGGCGTCGTAGACCACGAAATCGCGATCCGACCGCACCATGGTGGCGAGATCCTCGAGCGTAACGTAGGTACTTGTCTCAGTGTTATAGAGCCGGCGGTTGGCATACTTCTTTATGACAACCGCTTCTTTTTCTCGCTTGGCGCGTCAGTCTTGTTGAGCATTTTCAGGGCCGCTGCGGCAGTTGTTGCACTGCATCAGAGTACCACACCCTGCGGCGGGGGGGCCAGCCGTTTATGTTGACCTAGCTAGCCAGATGTCGCAATTGCAGGCGGGAAGCCGGTGCTGCTATCGTGCCCATAAGACGGGCCGATCTGGCCCTTGCCGCCGTCAACCTCGCCCCCGGCGAGGTAATCCTAATAATACCTAACCCGCTTGAGGAGCGCCTGATGAGCCAACCAAACACGACCATCGTCATAGCCAGCGCGGCGCGGACGCCGGTCGGATCCTTTAATGGCTCGCTGGCAAGCCTTCCGGGCCATGAGCTGGGCAAAATCGCCATCAAGGCCGCCATGGAGCGGGCAGGCGTCCAGCCGGGCGACATCACCGAGGCCATCCTCGGCCAGGTTCTCACCGCCGGACAGGGCCAGAACCCGGCCCGCCAGGCGGCCATCGCCGCCGGCCTGCCGGTGGACGCCCCGGCATGGGGCCTTAACCAGGTCTGCGGATCGGGGCTGCGCGCGGTCGCGTTGGGAATGCAACAGATCCTGACGGGCGGCGGCGGCATCGTCGTGGCTGGCGGCCAGGAGAGCATGAGCCAGTCCAAGCACGCCGCTCACCTGCGCAACGGCGTGAAGATGGGTCCCCTCGATCTGATCGACACGATGATCACGGACGGTCTGTGGGATGCCTTCAACGGCTATCACATGGGCACGACCGCCGAGAACGTCGCCCGCCAGTGGCAGATCACGCGCGAGGATCAGGATAACTTCGCCGTCGCCTCGCAGAACAAGGCCGAGGCCGCCAAGAAGGCCGGCAGGTTCAAGGACGAGATCACGCCGGTCACCATCAAGACCAAGAAGGGCGAGACCGTCGTCGACTCCGACGAGTACATCCGCGAAGGCGCCACGTTGGAGTCGCTGGTCAAGCTGCGTCCCGCCTTCGCGAAGGACGGCACCGTCACTGCCGGCAACGCGTCGGGCATCAATGACGGCGCCGCCGTCGTCGTGCTGATGACGCTGGAGGAGGCGGAGAAGCGCGGCATCGAGCCGCTCGCGCGCATCGTCTCGTGGGCGCACGCCGGCGTCGATCCCTCGATCATGGGCACCGGCCCCATCCCGGCCTCCAAGAAGGCGTTGGAGAAGGCGGGCTGGACGGCCAAGGATCTCGACCTCATCGAGGCGAACGAGGCCTTTGCCGCGCAGGCGTGCGCGGTCAACAAGGGCGTCGGCTGGGATACCGACAAGGTCAATGTCAACGGCGGCGCCATCGCCATCGGCCACCCGATCGGGGCGTCGGGCGCGCGCGTGCTCACCACGCTGCTCTACGAGATGAAGCGGCGTGGCGCCAAGAAGGGTCTGTCGACCCTTTGCATCGGCGGCGGCATGGGTATCGCCATGTGCGTCGAGCGCGTGTGACGGCGCTCGTCGGGATCGACGTTGCGGCCGGTTCGGTCGCAACGTCCCTTGTCGTCTACTCAAACATCCACACAACTAAGCAAATAGAGAAACTTTAGGAGGAAACTTATGGCCCGTGTCGCGCTCGTGACGGGTGGAACGCGTGGCATCGGCCACGCCATCTCGATTGCACTGAAGGCGCGCGGCTATCGCGTCGCCGCCAACTACGCGGGCAATGACGCCGCCGCGCAGCAGTTCCAGGCTGAAACGGGCATCCCCGTCTTCAAGTGGGACGTCGGCGACTACGCCGCTTGCGAGGCCGGCGTGGCGCAAGTCGCCAAGGAGCTCGGCCCCGTTGACGTGCTGGTCAACAATGCCGGCATCACCCGCGATGCCATGCTTCACCGCATGACCAAGGAGCAGTGGGACCAGGTGGTCCGCACGGATCTCGATTCCATCTTCAACATGTGCCGGCAGGTCATCGAGGGCATGCGCAGCCGCTCGTTTGGCCGCATCGTCAACGTGTCCTCGATCAACGGCCGCAAGGGGCAGATGGGTCAGACCAACTACTCCGCGGCCAAGGCCGGCGTCCACGGCTTCACCAAGGCGCTCGCTTTCGAAGGCGCGGCCAAGGGCATCACGGTGAATACGATTGCGCCCGGCTACGTCGCCACCGAGATGGTCCGGGCGGTGCCCAAGGAAGTGCTCGACACCAAGATCATTCCGCAGATCCCGGTCGGGCGTTTGGGTGAAGCCGACGAGATCGCCCGCGCGGTGGTGTTCCTGGCAGCCGACGAAGCAGGGTTTGTGACCGGCGCCTGCCTCGACATCAACGGCGGCCATTACATGGCGACTTGACCCGCGTGCATGGCGCTATTGCACGTTGGCATAGCGCCATAACAAGCCGGCATAACGCTTTGGCAGGGCGCTAACGCCGCGGATTTATCCCCGCAGCCGCGTTCTGATGATGCGCGGGAATTCGTCGGTGCTCATGCCCTGGTCCGGGGCCTGCTGCTGGCGGCCTTCCTCGTGGCTCCACCAGCGGTCGGCCCTGAGCTCCGTATCGAAGCCCTGAGCGGGCTCGGGCCGCTGTTGAGGCGCGGGCTGCTGAGGTGCGGCAGGCCCCCCATAGACACTCGCAGGGTTGCGCGCAGGCCCGGCCGGCGCGGCGAACCAAGCCTCGATGAGGTCGAGCTCGTCGGCCGAAAGGTTGAGCCCTTGGCTGCGGCAGCGCGCGACCACGAAGTTGCGGAAGCGGCTCGCAAACAGGCTCGCGGACACGCCCTGCGTGAACCACGGATCGCCCTCGCCGACGACGTCGAGCACGAAGCGGACGTCGTCGCGGCGAATGTCGAGCCCCATGTCCTGCGCGCGCTGAACGATGTTGGCGAGCGTCTGCGCACCGGCGGGACCATTCGTGCCGATCTCCTGCGCCATCACGTCGAACAGCGTCCGGTAGTCGGGCGGCGACAGCGTCGGTGCCTGGCTCGCCTCGTGGATACGGGCGATGGACTGCTGGATCAGCGTCGCACCTTCGCCCGGACGCGGAGCGGGAGCGTAAGGCTGCGGATGAGGTAGCCCCGGCTGGCCCGAGAGGGCTTCGGACTGGGCCGGGGCCAGCGGACCGCGCGGCGTCTGGGCGGGGGGCCCGGAAGATGGCCCGGCGGTACGCTGAGCGTGTTGGATGGCGCCAAAGAGCGGCGGCAGATTGCGCTGCACCGGCTGAGGCGCAGGCTCGGGCATGCGCGGCGCCTCGACACGTTGCGGTTCGATTCGGCGCTGCTCTGCGGCAGGTGCGTGCTGGTTCTGCACGGCACGGGTGGCGTCGTAGACGCAATAGGGCGGCTGGCTGCTGAGGCGGATCTCCTCGGGCAGACCCTTTGCGAGCAGATCACGGAAGGAGCCGATTCCGCCCCAGCCCGATCCCACGGTCTTGTCGTAGCCGAGATTGCGCACGGCGCGATCGGCGAGCGCCTCGAGCGGGACCGGCTGATCGGCGGCGCGCACGGCCGAGATCACCTCGCCCAGGATTTCCTTGCGCACCGCCTCGATGTTGGAGGCGCTGGGCAGGGACTGCATTTCGGGTCGCGCGTCCTCGATCGCATCACCGCCGGGCAGCTGGCCCTCGAGCAGAAGCGTGAGGAAATCCGATTCGCGAATCTCGGCGTCGCAGATCGCCGTGTAGGGCGCTGCCGTGTTGTCGTTGGAGTAGATCACGGTGCGGCGCGCATGCGAGCGCAGCCGATGGAGAACCGGCGTGAAATCGGCGTCGCCCGACAGAATGACGAACTCTTCGAAGTGGGTGTCGTGCGTGAGGATATCGCGCACGTCCATGACCATGCGGATGTCGGCCGAGTTCTTCAGCTGGGCGGTCAGCGGGGGGCAGTCGATCACCTCGAAACCGGCGCGCAGGAAGTGGTGGCGCACAAACGGGAACGAGCTCATGTCGGTGGAGTTGTCGGTCTGATTGCGGCGCGGAACGGGATTGCCGTAGCAGCGGTTGATCACGATGCGGCGCGAATCCGCAACGGCGGGGCCGTTTGTCGGCGTCATCAACCGGCCAGATTCCAAGCCTTTGATCCACCGGCTGGCGTCTTTGGAGAAGCGCTTGGCCGCTTCCTCGCTCTTCCGCTTGAGCGAAAGGTATATGTTGTCATAGTCGACGAAGACCGTCGTCAGCATCGGACCAAGTGACTCGCGCTTCATAACCGGCAACCCCCCGTTAGCCGTCGTCCCATTGAACTCCGTTGCACTCTTTGGTGAGTCGGCTTGGGGCAGCAAGCGCAGCCTCGCTGCAGCGGGCGCGAATGCAGGAATTTTCATGTTAATCAGCGGATTAGCCGAGAGCCCATGGCGCTGTTAGTGGTGGAAAAGTCTATTCTGCGCTTCCACCGCCACATCTTGGGCGCGAGTTGCTAGCGCATGCGTGGCTCAAACCCTTCGGGCGCCAGATCGAAGCCCTCGAAGACAAATCCGGGCGCCACCGTGCAGCCGGTGAGCGTCCATTCTCCGAAGCTGCGTGCGCGCTGCCAATGGCCTGCGGGCACGATCGCCTGCGGTCGCTCGCCCGCTGCGAGCTGCGGACCGAGGTGGACGTGGGTGATGCCGCCCTCAGGCGCGGCGATCGACAGCTCGAGCGGCGCACCCGCATACCAGTGCCACACCTCGACGGCGTCCACGCGATGCCAGTGCGAGATTTCGCCCGCAGCAAGAAGAAAGTAGATGGCGGTCGAGGCGGCCCGCCCGTCGTTGCCGCGCGTGTCGCGGAACGTCTCGCGATAGTGGCCGCGCTCGGGATGGGGCTTCAGGTCGAGCAGCCCGATGACCTCGGCGGCGCTCATGGTCGAGTGAGACATCAGGCTTTGTTCTTGCGCTCACGGATCTCGGCGAAGACCTTCCAGTCGGGTGCGAAAGGCATTCCAAGCCTTTCGCGTATGGCGGTCACGTCGGGCCTCAGGAAAGGGTTGGTCTCGAGCTCCCGGTCGACGCGCGTTGGCAGCGTCGGCTGGCCCTTGGCGCGCAGCATGTCGGCCTCCTTGGCACGGTTCTGCAGCGCCATGTTGTCGGGATCGACTGTCAGCGCGAACTGGGCGTTGGCAACCGTGTACTCGTGGCCGCAGTAGATCTCGGTGTCCGGAGGAAGCTGCATGAGCTTCTTCAGCGAGGCCCACATCATCTCGGCGTTGCCTTCGAAGATGCGGCCGGCGCCCAGCGAAAAGAGCGTGTCGCCGACGAAAGCGACGCGGGCCTCGGGAATCCAATAGGCGATGTGGCCGATCGTATGGCCCGGCGTATCGAGGACGCGAACCTCGAAATGGCCGAAGGTCACGGTGTCGCCTTCACCAACCGCCCGGTCGATCCCTGGGATGCGGTCCGCCTCTCCCTTGGGGCCGATAACGGTGCAGCCCGTCGCCTCCTTGAGCGTCAGGTTGCCGCCGGTGTGATCGTTGTGATGGTGCGTGGCGAGAAGATGCGTGATCCGCCAGCCCTTCGCGGCGGCCCGCTTCAGAATTGCGTCGGCGTCGGGTGCGTCGATCGAGGCGGTCACGCCTGCCTCCGCGTCGTGGATGAGCACGGCGTAGTTGTCGGAAAGGCAAGGAAACTGCTCAATTTCAAGCTTCGGCATGCAACCCGGGCTTTCTTCTTCGTTGGTTCGTGGGGGACCCTAGAGCAGGATCGCACCAGATGGAACCGCCCCCAGGCACTTCCGGCGACCGCGCGGCTAGGCGCACACACGGCCAATTGCGCAGTCCCGCGGCGGTGACGCGCGAACGGCTTGAATTGCGCCCTGATCCGGTCAGACTGGCACCAACACGCGCGAGGGTTCATGCAGCTCGATGTCAGCGATCTCAACGATTTCTACGCGACTGCGCTCGGGCAGGCGGTGCGACGGCTGCTGACACACCGCATCCGCGCGCGCTGGCGCGGTCTGGGCGGCGCAACCCTGATCGGGCTTGGCTATGCCGCACCTTACCTCGGTGCGTTCCGCGGCGAGGCGCGGCGCATCGGTGCGCTGATGCCGGAGGCCCAGGGCGCGATCGTGCTGGCCCCGGGACGCGCCAGGACTGTCGGTTCTGGCGCAGGAGGACAGGCTGCCGCTTGCCGACGGCTCGGTCGACCGGCTGCTCGCGGTGCATTGCCTGGAAATGGCCGAGCGCGTGCGTCCGTTGCTGCGCGAGATGTGGCGCGTGCTCTCGCCCGAGGGGCGGCTCATGCTTGTCGTGCCCAACCGGCGCGGCGTGTGGGCACGACTGGACAAGACGCCCTTCGGTCATGGGCGCCCCTATAGCCGCGGGCAGCTGGAGGCATTGCTTATTGGCGCGATGTTCACGCCGCTCGACTGGAGCGGCGCGCTCTACATGCCGCCGGTGGGGCGGCGCATGCTGCTGCGCTCAGGCACGGCCTGGGAGCGGGTCGGCGCCGTGGTGTCGCCGGCCTTTTCGGGCGTCATCATAGCGGAAGCCCGCAAGGAGCTCGTGGCGCCCATCGGCAAGCCGGTCAAGGCGCGCGCGTTGCGCGGCCTCGTGGCGGCCGGCAACCGGACGCGTTTCACGGCTGTCGACTGATCGCTAGGCGGGATGGCGCTTGCGCATCAGGAACACGGCCTTTTCCCCGAACAGGTTCTGCAACGAGATCGAGTGGCGGATCGGCAGGCGCTGCCCCGAGGTATTGAAGGCGACGGCGTCCTCGACCTCCGCGTCGACCAGGGCGACGAGATCGGCGAAGTCTTTGATCGTGCACAGGTGCGCGTCGGGGCTGGCGTACCAGGCCTCGGGCAGGTTCTGGGTCTGCGGCATGCGGCCGGTGAGCAAGAGCTCCATGCGAATGCGCCAGTGCCCGAAATTGGGAAACGACACGATGGCGCGCCGGCCGATGCGCAGAAGGTTCTCCAGAACCGTCTTGGGGTGGCGCGTCGCCTGGATGGTGAGGCTCAGGATCGCGTAGTCGAAGGCGCCGTCGGGATAGTCATCGAGGTCTCGGTCGGCGTCGCCCTGGATCACGGACAGCCCACGCGTCACGCAGGCATTGACACGCTCGCGCGACAGCTCCACGCCGCGGCCGTCGGTGTTCTTCATCTCGGCCAAGAGCTGCAATAGGGCCCCGTCGCCGCAGCCGACATCGAGCACGCGCGAGCCTGCCTCCACCATCTCGGCGATGAGCAGGTGGTCAACGCGGTGGGCCGCTTGCGGCGGAGTGTCGATCTTGAGCATGCTTGGCCCCTAAACCTTCAGCCCGCGCTTGACGCAGGCTGCGCCAAGAAAACCGCGAATGGTGGCGAAGAATTCCGGCTCCTCCAGAAGAAATGAATCGTGGCCATTGTTACTCTCGATCTCCACGAACGACACGTTGGCCGCGACCGCGTTCAAGGCCTGCACGATCTCGCGCGATTCGCGCGTGGGATAGAGCCAGTCCGAGGTGAAGGAGACGACGCAAAAGCGCGTTTGCGTACCGCGGAAGGCGTTGGCGAGCACGTCGCCATGCTCGGCGCCGAGATCGAAGTAGTCCATCGCGCGTGTGATGTAGAGATAGCTGTTGGCATCGAAGCGGTCGACGAAGGTCGAGCCCTGGTGGCGCAGGTAGCTCTCCACCTGGAAGTCGGCGTTGAAAGAGAATGTGAGCTTGGAGCGGTCCTGCAGCGAGCGCCCGAACTTGCGGTGCAGTGCGTCCTCCGACAGGTAGGTGATGTGCGCGGCCATGCGTGCGACCGCCAGCCCGTTGCGCGGCACCTTGCCGTGCGCGTGATAGTCGCCCCCGCACCAGTCGGGGTCGGCCATCACCGCCTGCCGTCCCACCTCGTGGAAGGCGATGTTCTGCGAGGAGTGCCACGCCGCCGTGGCAATAGGCACGGCGGTGAACACGCGGCTCGTGTGGCTCGATGCCCATTCCAGCACCTGCATGCCGCCCATCGACCCGCCGATAACGGAGAACAGCTGGTCGATGCCGAGATGGTCGATGAGGCGCACTTGCGCGTTCACCATGTCGGAGATGGTGATGACGGGGAAGTTGAGGGCGTAGGGCTTGCCCGTCCTGGGATCGATGGAGGCCGGCCCCGTCGACCCCATGCAGCCGCCAAGGATGTTGGGGCAGATGACGAAGAAGTGGTTGGTGTCGATCGGCTTGCCGGGGCCGACGAGCGTCTCCCACCAGCCGGGCTTCTTGGTGACGGGGTGCCGGCTCGCCACGTACTGGTCGCCGGTCAGGGCGTGGCAGAGGAGGATGGCGTTCGACTTGTCTGCGTTGAGCGCGCCGTAGGTCTCATACGCGATCGAGATCGGCGCCAGCAGCTGGTCGCAGGCGAGCTTGAGAGGCTCGCTTGCAGGCAGGCGCAGGACTTTGCTCGACGGCGCATTGGCCTCGGCAAGTCGCGTGTCGCGCCCGGCGTCGGCTTGCACGCCGACTTCGCTCGTTGCTGGCGGAGTGACAGGCATCGTCTGTGCACGCTCTCTGCCGCGCTCGACGCGAGGGCGGCAATAAAAAAACCCGGCCGGACCGGCGGCCCTTGAAGGCCGCGCCATCCGAAAACCGGGAGCGTGCGGCCTTTTTTAGCGACTTGTTTAACGTGGTTGCAAGCCGGCCGGCCAAATCACCACGACGTGGGCAAAGGGATAGCGGGGCGGGGGCGGCAGCGTCAAGTCTCCGCTGCTGCCTGGTGAGCCCGACGCACATCCTTCGAAAGCCCGCGAACGGCCCCTATCGGCACCTAATACCGCTACAACCCTTAGCCTTTGCGTTCTGGGGCCGGCCTCTGTATCACTTCCCGCGCCTTCACACTTAACTACACACGTTCGTGACGCACTCGGACCGAGCCCTCATGGCCAACGCCGCCCCGCAGCCAAGACCCGGCATTCTCGATATCGCGCCCTACGTTCCCGGCGAGAGCAAGCTGCCGTCGGGTAAGACGCCGATCAAGCTCTCCTCCAACGAGACGCCGCTCGGACCGAGCCCGGCGGCAATCGCCGCCTACACGCGTGCGGCGGGCGCACTGGAGCACTATCCCGACGGGGCCGGCACCAAGCTGCATGCCGCGATCGCCGCCCGCTACGGGCTCGCCAGCGATCGCATCGTATGCGGGGCGGGCTCCGACGAGCTCTTGAGCCTGCTGGCGCACGCCTACCTCGGGCCCGGCGACGAGGCGATCTTCACCGAGCACGGCTTTCTGCTCTACCGCATCGTCATTCTCGCCAACGGCGCCACGCCCGTCGTGGCGCCGGAGACGGATTTGTGCACCGACGTTGCCGCGATTTTGCAGCGCGTGACCGAGCGCACCAAGATGGTGTTCCTCGCCAATCCCAACAACCCCACCGGCACCTACATCTCGTTCGACGAGGTGCGGGCCCTGCGCGAGAAGCTGCCGGCGCACGTGCTCCTGGTGCTCGACGCAGCTTATGCCGAGTACGTGCAGCGCAACGACTACGAGGCCGGCATCGAGCTGGTGGCGACGACCAACAACACCGTGATGACGCGCACGTTCTCCAAGATTCACGGGCTCGCCGGCTTGCGGCTCGGATGGGCCTATTGCCCCGAGGCCGTCGCCGATGTGCTGAACCGCATCCGCGGACCGTTTAACGTCTCGTCGCCCGCGATCGCGGCGGGTGCCGCGGCGATGGCGGACGTGGCGCACGTGGAGACGGCGGCCAAGCACAACGCGCGCTGGCTGCCGTGGCTTGCAGCCGAGCTGGAGAAGCTGGGGCTCAAGGTGACACCGAGCGTTGCCAATTTCCTGCTCGTGCATTTCCCCGGCGGCGCGGGGAAGGATGCGCACGCGGCGGACGCGTTCCTGAAGGCGCGCGCCATCATCGTGCGACGCGTCGATGCCTACGGCTTGCCGCATGCTTTGCGCATAACGGTGGGGACGGAGGCCGACAATCGCGCGGTGGTTGCCGCGCTCACCGATTTCGTCAAGGGAGCCGCGGCATGACGAAGTCGACCAAGACTGCGTCCGGGCCCATGTTCGCGCACGTGGCGCTGGTGGGGATCGGCCTCATCGGATCCTCGATCAGCCACGCCATGCGCAGACACGGTCTCGCAGGCACGATCACCGGCTCGGCACGCACCAAGGCGACGATCGAGACGGCCATCGGCTTGCGCCTCATCGAGCGCGGCTGTGTCAACGCAGCCGATGCGGTCAAAGGGGCCGACCTCGTCATTCTTTCGGTGCCGGTGGGCGCGTGCGGGGCGCTCGCCGCCGAGATCGCGCCCCACCTCAAGCCGGGTGCGATCGTCACCGATGTCGGATCGGTGAAGGCAGCGGTCGTGCGCGACATGGCTCCGCACATCCCTAAAGGCGTGCACTTCGTGCCGGGCCACCCGATCGCTGGCACCGAGCAGTCGGGCCCCGAGGCGGGGTTCGCCGAGCTGTTCGACGGGCGTTGGACAATTCTTACGCCGCCGCCCGAGACGGATGCGGGCGCCGTCGCCAAGCTCAAAGCCTTCTGGGAGGCGCTCGGCTCCAAGGTCGAGATCATGAGCCCGGAGCACCATGACATGGTGCTCGCCATCACGAGCCACCTGCCACACCTGATCGCCTACAACATCGTCAACACCGCGGCCCACCTGGAGCGCGTCACCGACTCGGAGGTGATCAAGTTCTCCGCCGGCGGCTTCCGCGACTTCACGCGCATTGCCGCCTCCGACCCGACCATGTGGCGCGACGTGTTCCTCAACAACAAGGAGGCAGTGCTGGAGATGCTGGGGCGCTTCTCGGAGGATATCGCCGAGCTGCAGCGCGCGATCCGCTTCGGCGACGGCGACACGCTGTTCCGCCTGTTCACGGACGCGCGCGCCATCCGCCGCGGCATCATCGAGGCGGGGCAGGACACCGCAGCCCCCGACTTCGGCCGCTCGGCCCCGACCTCATCCGAGGCGGCGCACGAGGCGCCCGCGGCCGCTCGGCCGGCAGCCGGGAAGAAGCACGCGTCGAAATAGCGATGGCGGAAAACCGCGACCTCTGGGTATTCGCGTACGGCTCGCTGATGTGGCGGCCGGGCTTCCCGTATGAGGAGGTCGCGCACGCCCGCCTCACGGGCTGGAGCCGCACCTTCTGCATCTACTCGCGCTATCACCGCGGCTCGCCCCGCCGGCCCGGTCTGGTGCTGGGGCTCGACCGCGGCGGCATGTGCGAAGGCATGGCGTTCCGCGTGGGCGCCGCCGCCGCGCGGGCGACGCTCGCCTACCTGCGTGAGCGCGAGCAGATCATCAGCGTCTACAGGGAGGCGCATGTGCCGGTGACGCTCATGACGGCGGGCCACAGGCACGTGATGGCGCTCGCGTTCCTGGTCGAGCGCGCGCATCCGAGCTACGCAGGCCGGCTGCCGATTCAGGAGCAGGCCCGCCTCATCCGCGGCGCGGCGGGGTTGTCGGGCGGCAATATCGATTATCTCGCCAACACACTGGCGCATCTGAAAGAGCTCGGCATTCGCGAGCGCAACCTGGAACGCCTCATGACGCTGGTCGGTAGCCACGTCGCGCGGGATTCGAGCGACGGCCACGTGCGTCCTGCGGCGCTGGCGATGATGCGGGAGTGGCGCAGGCGGCCGGTGCGTGTGCGCCGGCGCTTGGGCCCGGACGACGCCCGCCGCTTCTCCTACCGCGCAACGCTGGGGACGCGCTGAGGCACGGCGACACGCGACCGTGCAAAGGAGAAGGTGTCAGGCCCTTTCGGGTCTGACACCATCACCCGTGCGTGAGCGGCAGAGGGAGTTGAATTAGTGGACGGCCGTGCCGGTGAGGCGCGAGATGTCGGCCTCGATCTGGCCCGTGCGCAGGTCGAACTCGACGAGCTTGGCGAGCTTGGCGCTTTCGGCCAGCAGATGCACGTGGACCTCATCAGCGCCGACCTCGGCGCCGCGCTGGCGGATCTCGGCGAGGTTGAGCGATTCGGCGGCGTTGCTCACGCGTCCGATGCACAGAACTTTGCGGCGGGCGCCCGGCTCGCGCCGCACCAGAACGTAGTTGGCGGCGGGCAGCGGCGGACACTCGACCAGCTCATAGACGGTGTGGACGTAGCGCTTGCCGGATGCGCCGGTCCAGAAATGAAAGCGGTTGGCGCTCAGGGCCTTGTCGGGCGTCACCGACGCCTCGGCTTCCTGCAAGCGCTTTGCCCTGAACGCGGCGAGCTCAATGATACGCGCACTCATGACTGACGATCCCTTAGCGGCCCTTTGGCTCACGTTCTGTTCGACGCCGTTTCTTACCTGGGCCAGCCTATGTTCCATTGCTTAACGATGCCCATGGTTTCGAGCATTATTGTGGCCCGATCTCAGTGATTTTGCGGCAAAGTGAACGCAATCTTGCGGCAACGCAGCGAAGTCCGATGGGGTGTTTTCAAGGCCGCTTAAGACCTCGAACGCGCACGCATCTCGTGTCAGTTGCAGCGGGAGAAGCCGCACGCGTGGCAAATCCAGCAGCCTTCCCGGTGCACATAGTCGGCCGAGGAGCAGCGCGGACACAGCTTGAGCCGCGCCGGGCGCTCGCCCGCAGGCGTGGAGCCCTGGGCGCCTGCGTCCGCTTGCCGCTGCTCCGGCTCGAGCGCAAGGCGCGCCTCGTCGTCCTGCAGGAAGCCGATGCGCTTCATGTGCGTCTCGATGACCTCGCCGATGGCGGCGAGCAGGCTCGGCACGTAGCGGCCACCGACCCAGTGGCCGCCCTGCGGGTCGAACACGGCCTTGAGCTCCTCGGCGACGAAGGCGACGTCGCCGCCGCGGCGGAACACGGCGCTGATCATGCGGGTGAGCGCCACCGTCCAGGCGTAGTGCTCGAGGTTGCGGGTGTTGATGAAGATCTCGAACGGCCGGCGTCGTGCCGAAGACGCACCTCCGGCATGATGAGACCCTCGTCCGCCTCCGGCAGGATGTGCTCCTCGCCCGCCTCCGGCAGGACCATCGTCGATGTCGTTGATGGTTACGTAGATCGCGTGGTCGCTGCCCGGCCACTTGAGCTTGTAGGTGTAGCCCGACAGAACGGCCTCGCGCTCTAAAGGCGGCGCCATGGAGACGACATTGGCGCCCCCCTCGTTAGAGCTGACGGCCGTGATCTCGTAGCGCCGCTCCTTGGGAGCCTTAGTCTTCGCCACGGCTCCTTGGGGCGGCTCGGCCGTGGGCTCTACGGGGGCCTCTGCCGAGGCCGCAGGCTGCAGCACGGCCCCCGTCACCGAATTGGGCCGGTAGGTGGTGCAACCTTTCAGGCCGAGGCCATGCGCTTCCAGATAGACGTCCTTGAAGGCCTCAAACGAGATGTCTTGCGGACAGTTGATGGTCTTGGAGATGGCGCTGTCGACGAAGGGCTGCAGTGCGGCCTGCATTTGCAGGTGGGCGCGCGGGGCCAGCTCTCCGGCTCTGACGAAGGTCGGGGGCAGGGGGGCCGCTGCCCCGAACTGGCGGCGGAAAAGAGCGTGGGCGTGATCTTCGACCAGCTCCTCGTGTGTCGCGCCGCCGTGACCCAATAGGCGGCGGCGGTAGAGGAAATCGTACACGGGCTCGATGCCGCTCGACACGTTGCCGGCGAGCAGCGAAATGGTGCCGGTGGGTGCGATGGAGGTGAGGCAGCCGTTGCGGATGCCATCGCGTCGGATCGCGTCGCGCACGGGCGCGTCAAGCAGCGCCACGTTGGGGCTTTCGAGGAAGCGGTCGGCGTCGAACAGTGGAAAAGCGCCCTTCTCGGCGGCGAGCTCGGTGCTGGCGAGATAGGCGGCGTTCTGGATGGCCGCCATCCACGTGCCGGCGAGCTCGGCGGCCGCCTTGGTGCCGTAGGTGGCGCCGCAGAAGATCAGGGCGTCGGCGAGCCCGGTCACACCCAGCCCGATGCGGCGCTTGGCCAAGGCCTCCCTGCGCTGGGCTTCGAGCGGGTAGTTGGAGATGTCGATGATATTGTCGAGAAAGCGCACGGCGAGCCGCACGCGCGCCTCGAGCTTGGCGGCATCGAGCGTGGCGCCATTGGTGAAGGGATGCTCGATGAGGCTTGCGAGATTGATCGAGCCCAGCAGGCAAGCGCCATAGGGCGGCAGCGGCTGCTCGCCGCAGTTGTGTGTATAAAGCCCGTTGGCATCGAACGCGTTGATGCCGGGGATCTCCACGTCGAAGACGTCCTCGACCCCGTCCGGCACCACCGACGCGACGGTTGCGGTGAATTGCTCGCGGTTGAGCTTGCGCCGGTAGCGCGCCAGGGCATCGTCGAGCCTTGCCGCCTTGTCGCTGTCTGCGAACCCGACGAGGTCGCGGAAGCGCGCGAGGTTGGCGCCGCTGACCACGAGCTCATGCTGCGCCTTGACATCGTAGAGCCGCGTGCCGCCCTTGCCGTCGGGTAGCCGCGTCGCCTGTGCAGAGCGGCGGTTCTTGTACAGCGTGCTTGCGATACCGAGCCGCAAGAGCATGCGCTGCACCGCTGCGAGGCGATCGAGGTCGGACTGGGCGAGGCGCACGCTGACGCCTTTCTGCTGGTCTCCCTGCACCGAGCCGTCGGCATCAAAGAAGCCGCGTAGGAAGCCGCGGACGAAGGCGCTCGAGCCGCTCTCGATACGCGGGCTTATGGCCTTGTTGCCGGGCGACATTCCGACCTGCCGGGCGAGCGCGTGCAACGCGCCCAGCACCAAGCGGTGCTCGTTGCGCCCGGTGACGCGCTGCCAGCCGGAAAAGTCGCTGCGATGCGGCAGGGTGTGGGCCGCGCGCAAGATCTCCTCCATGACGGCCTGCGTGCCTGTGGACAAGGCGCCTTCATTTCCGTTGACGACGGCTGCCGGTTGCCAGACCGATAGCACGGCTTTGTCGCGCTTTAGTGTGCCGTCTCCGACGAGGAGGCCCAAGAGGTAGCCTTCGTCCGCGGTGAAGGGGCCGGGCCAATCGGGATTAGCGCGATGGTCGTTGAGGACGATGCGCGCGCCGGGCACCAAGTCTGCGGCTGCGCACCAGTCGGTCTCCATGGAGTTGGGCGCAAAGCGCGTCACTTGGCGCACGCGATGGTCCGCCGTCAGTCGCAGTGTGTAGCCCTGGGCGGTATCGATGCGGACGATGTGTTTGCAGCCGGTGGGAAAGAAGCCGGCGTTGCCCGAGGCATGATCGATGCCGTTGACGCGGGCGGCGAAGGGGCGCCCGACGAGGTCGCGGACCTGGCGTGGCCCGGTCGCCGTGTGCACCCAGGTGGCGCTGGTCACGCACGGATTGGTGGCGTGGATTTCCTCGCAATACTTGAGGTTGTTGCGCGCGTTCACGCGGTCGATGAAGAGCACACCCGGCTCGGCGTAGTCGTACGTCGCCTGCATGATGCGCTCCCACAACGTGCGGGCTGCAATCGTGCGGTACACCTTGCCACCGAATTTCAGATCCCATGGACCGTCCTCGCGTACGGCCTCGAGAAAGGCGTCGGTGACGAGCACCGACAGGTTGAAATTGCGCAAGCGGCGCGGATCGGACTTGGCGTCGATGAAAAGCTCGATGTCGGGATGGTCGCAACGCAAGGTGGCCATCATGGCGCCGCGGCGGCTGCCGGCCGACATGATGGTGCGGCACATGGCATCCCACACGTCCATGAAGCTCACCGGCCCCGAGGCGTCGGCGCCGATCGAGGCCACGCGCGCGCCCTGAGGCCTGAGCGTCGAGAAGTCGTGGCCGATGCCGCCACCCTGCTGCATCGTCAAGGCCGCTTCCTTCACGCCCTCGAAGATGGAGCCGAGGTCGTCGGCAATGGTGCCGAGCACGAAGCAGTTGAATAGCGTGACGGAGCGGCCGGTGCCGGCGCCGGCGAAGATGCGGCCGGCGGGTAAGAAGCCGAAGTCGGCGATCGCGTCGTGAAAGCTTCTGGCCCACTTCTCCCTGACGCGCTTGCCGCCCTTCTCAGGCGATGCGGCGGCGCGGGCGACGCGCCAGATCGTGTCGTCGAGGCTGGCGTCGACGGGAGCGCCTTGAAGCGTCTTGAAGCGATATTTGAGGTCCCAGATCTCCTCTGAGATCGGGGCCAGGAATTGGGGCTCTTGGGGCATTGCCGCGTCCTGCTCTCGGGCCCCCAATATGGGCGGAGGCAGGCAAAAAGTCAATGAATGTTCACGTTATATTCTTTGTGTGTTCCCAGTCGTCGGGACGTCCGAAAAACGAAAAGGACGCTGATCCGGGGGGAGAGATCAGCGTCCCATCGTTTGCCGCCATGGCCCCGAGGGGGGAAGTGGGGCACTTCCGTGAGGGAAGACGGAAGGAGCGGCTCACCGACATATAGGGAGTGGAGGCGGGGAATCGAGTCTTCGAAGGTACATGCAATGTCGCACCAGGGCAGACCGCGCTGTGGCCAATCGGGTGTCGTTATGCGGCCAGAGGTGATCATAAAATACGTTATCCTATCAATCATTTACGTATTCACGTTGGGAGCTAGGCCCGCCGGGGCCCGAACGACGGCTGTTTCCGCGCGCGGTCCTGGTTTCGTTAATTAATGGTCTAAAATTTAGTTAATCTTGGCGATATCGGCGCTTGCGCCGGCCTTGGCGCGCGCGAGGACGGCGGCGGCGATGGGAGGCGGATCTTTGGTGGCCGCCGCCTCGACGATGAGGCGGTTCGAGGCCGCCTCAATGCGCGCCTCGAGCTCGGCCCGAAAGGCCTTGCGCGGTAGACCTGCGGGGATCGAGTCGAGGATCTCGACGATGATGGTGCCGGGGTAGCGCATGAGCTTGCGCCGCGGCCAGTAGAGACCGGAGTTGAGCGCCATGGGCACGCAGGGCAGGCCCAGCCCTTCGTAGATCGCGGTCGCGCCGGGTTTGTAGTCAGGCTCGGCTCCCGGCGCTCTGCGCGTGCCTTCGGGGAAAATCAGCACCTCGCGGCCGGCGTCGGCGCGGTCCTTGGCATCACGCTCCAGCTTGCGCAGCGCTGCCGGTCCGCGCGAGCGCTCCACAAAGACGTGCTCGAACTTGCGCGAGAACCAGCCGTAGAACGGAATGTGCCGCAGCTCGGCTTTCATGACGAGGGCCGGGTCGGAGAAGATCGGAATGAGCGCGAACGTGTCCCACGCCGACTGGTGCTTGGAGGCAACCAGGTAGGGGGGCTTGGGCAGCTTCTCGCGCCCGCGCACCTCCATGCGCGTGCCCACGATGACCTTCAACAGCCACAGCGTGACGATAGCGTGCGCCTTGAGGCCCATCATGGCGTAGCGGCGCGGGCCCAACAGCAGAAACGAGCCCAGCACCACGAACAGTGCGGTGTTGATATAGAAGACCGGCACGAAGAGGATCGAGCGCAGCACCGTCGTGGCTGAGGTGGACACGGGGCTGGCCTCAGAGTCCAGCCGGGCGGTGGCCCGGCATGTCTGCGAGCGAGCTCGAATCGGTGCTGCGCCACAGCCGCGTCACGGTCAGGTGGGCGGCCGCCGGCAAGAACTTCAAGTATTCCGATAGAAGCAGGCGTGTCACGGACGGATTGAGCCACCAGCGCCGCTCGGGAAACCCCTTGATCGCGATGGGGTGGGGAATGAGCCGCGTGGTCGGCAGGGCCAGCGACAGCTCGGCGAGACTGCGGGGCATGTGATAGCTGGCCGTCACGACGATGAGAGTGGCGTAATGGCGCTCCGTGGCCCAGGCACGAGCCTCGTCGGCGTTGCCAGCCGTGTCGAGCGCGGCGTAGCCGATATCGACGCAGCAGTCGAACTTCGGCTCCGGCAGGCCGGATATACGCATGAGCGCCTTCTTGCCCGTGCGCCGGAAAACGCCGGAGATGAGCATGCGCTCGGCGCGCCCTTCCTTGAGCAGCCGCGCTCCCTCGGCGATGCGCCGGCTCTCGCCCGTCAGCACCACGATACCGTCGGCGTGGATGTCAGCCAGAGCGGGCGGCCGCGTGACGACGGCGGCGAACAAGATGAAGCCCAACGCGAGCAGCGCCACCGCTGCGCCCGTCCCAACGACCATCGCTCGCAACCAACGTTTCATCGCATCGACGTTTGCCGTCTTCGCTGCAACTCATTGCTCGGGAGTCTCCCGGGGCTCGCGGCCAGAACACTAGCCGATTTGGTCGGCGTTGTGACAGGGACTTTGCGGACGGGGGCAGACGGATGTGGACCCCGCTCGGTCCGGGGCCCGTCGGCGACTTGCCATCGCGTCAGGGCTTGGCGTTGAGGATGCGGAAGACGCCGAAGCGTGACGTCAGCATGCACAGCGCGGCAATGATGATCACCACGAGGCCCAGCAGCAGGTAGCCAGCGACATCGAGGCCGCCGGAGCCGATGAGGCGGTGCATCTCGGCCACGGTGATGTCGCCGCCGCCCAGAAGCTCCATGACGCCGCGCATAGAGAGAAAGACCGCCATGGCGCAGCCCGCACCCACCAGGCCTGCGCGAATCCCGAGCCGCAGGAAGTGCTTCTCGAACTCGCGCGCGATGAAGCGGTCGGTGGCGCCGACGAAGTGGAGGACCTCGACGATCTCGCGGTTCGAGGCCATGGCTGAACGAGTGGCGGAGACGATAATGGCGGTTGTTGCCGCACCCACGAGCAGCAGGATCGCGAGGCCGCCGAGCGCGAAGGAGCGGGTGACGGTACGGATCTGACGCTGCCAGTGGCGGTGATCGTCGAGCGTTACGCCCTTGAATCGCGCGGAGAGCTCGCCCCGCAGCGGTTCGATATCGGGCGGGGACTGCCGGTCGACCTCGACGGCGATGAGGCGCGGCACGGGCAGCTCCGCTAGAGCGTCGGTCTGACCGAGCCAAGGCTCCAACAGCTTGCCGGCGTCGTCGAGGCTCAGGGCATTGGCGCGCGCGACGCCGTTGTGGCTGCGCAGGAAGGCCTCCACCTCCCCGACCGTCTTGGTAATGTCGACGTTCTCTTGCGGCTCGACCTGGACGGTGACCTCGCTGGCGATGTCCTTCAGCCAGGCGGTGGCCGATTCGTTGATCATGTAGACCGCGCCAGCAGTGAGGCAGGCGAGAAAGCACATGATGGAGATGACGAGGGTGAGCGAGCGGCCGGTGACCGAGTTGGGCGGCACGACGGGGGTGTTCGTCGCCTGCTTGCGCGCCTTGCGCTTGGGCGCGCGCGAAGGCGCTGACAGCTCTGGACGGTGCGTCGGCTCGTGGCGCGTTTCCGTCGCAGGGCCATAGAGATAGCGTTGATCCGGGCCGGTCGAGGGTCCGGTCAGGACGTCGTCGAATGGATCGAAGCTGGCCGCCGCAGGCAGCGTGCTTCGGGGTCCACCGGGTCTGTCATACGATCCGGACATGGCCGTCGTGTAGCTCCAGACGCGGCGCCTTGAACTGCCGCATCAGTTGATGGTCGTGGGTTGCGATCAGCACGGATGTGCCGAGGCGGTTCAGCTCGATGAAGAGGCGCAACAGGCGCCGCGCCATCTGCGGGTCGACGTTGCCCGTGGGCTCGTCCGCCAGCAGCAGCTCGGGCTTGCCGATGACGGCGCGCGCGATGGCCGCGCGCTGCTTCTCTCCGCCGGAAAGCACCGAGGGATAAGCATGCATGCGGTCACCGAGGCCGACCCATTGCAGAAGATCTGTCACATCCTCCCTGTAGTCGGCAATGCGCTTGCCGACGACGCGCAAGGGGAGCGCCACGTTCTCCCAAGTGGTGAGGTGGTCGAGCAGGCGGAAGTCCTGGAACACGATGCCGATGCGGCGGCGCAGCTGCGCGCGCTTCGATGTCGAGATACGACTGACGTCCTGGTTGAACAGGAAGATGTGGCCGTTGGTGGGGTGCAGCGACATGAACAGAAGCCGCAGCAACGACGACTTGCCCGCACCGGAGGGCCCGGTAAGGAAGTGGAACGAGCCCGGACGCAGATGAAAGTTCACCTCCGAGAGGACATCGTGGTCCCGCTCATAGGCGAGCGCGATGTTGTTCAATCGAATCACGAGTGTCTGCAACCCGTCTATGGCGTTAAGCCTATGTCACCCCGCCCCCTTGGAAACGCGTGACGAGGGATCAATTGGTCAGGAATGTGGCAGCCTCGTGTGCGCTTGGAATTCATAAAGGCCGGGGACGTTATGGCCGTATTGTGGTGGTGATGCAATGTCCTGCTATCCTGCCCCGTCCACCGAAGGAACAACGGCGATCGGACCAGCGCCCATGACCCATGACACGACAGTCGGCCCCGAGCTGGAGGTGATTTACACGCCCGAGGCGATTGCCCGCCGGCTCGACGAGATCGCCGGCATGATTGCGGCCGACCGCCTCGACGGCCTGATGGTGGTCGCCATTCTGAAGGGCAGCTTCGTGTTCGCGGCCGATCTTATCCGCGCGCTGCATGCCGTCGGCCTGGCGCCGGAGGTCGATTTCATGACGCTGTCGAGCTACCGCAAGGCGCGCACGTCGTCGGGGCAGGTCACGATATTGCGCGATATGGACCTCGACGTGCGCGACCGCAACGTCCTCATCATCGACGACGTGCTCGATTCAGGCCGCACGCTTGCATTCGCCAAGGATCTCATCTCCGCGCGCGGCGCCAAAGCCATCAAGACGTGCGTTCTGCTCGACAAGCATGTGAAGCGCGCCGTCAACCTGGAACCCGACTACTGTGCATTCGATTGTCCCGATACGTTCGTGGTCGGATACGGGATGGACGTCGCGCATCGCTACCGCGAGCTTCCCTTCGTGGGTCGCGTGGTGCGCGGGTATGGGGAGGGCGAGTGATGGCGCAGATACTGCTGGCCGACGACGACGGGGCTACCCGTGATCTGGTGCGACGCGCGTTGGAGTCCGACGGGCACCAGGTGACCGTCACGCAGGACGGCAGCGAGGCGCTGGAGCAGGTGAAGGAGGGCGGATTGAAGTTCGATCTCCTCGTCAGCGACGTCGAGATGCCGATGATCGACGGCGTGGCATTGGCCGAGCGCGCCCTGCCGCTGCAGCCGGGTATAAGGGTTCTGCTCATGTCGGGTTTCGCCGAGCAGCTCGACCGCGCCAAGGAGCTGTCGGGCCCGCACGTCGCGGTGCTGTCGAAGCCGTTCACGCTCGATCAGGTGCGCGAGGCCGTGCGCAAGTTGCTGGCTTAAGCCGCCTCGACCGGCTTGCGGCTAGCCCCCCGTCACGCTCATGTGGCGGCCCACCGCAGGCTTATCGCCCCGTCGGTCGATGACGAAGTCATGGCCTTTGGGCTTCAGAGCCATGGCGCTGATCGATGGCCGCCTGCAGCGGTGCATTGTCCTCGCTGGTGCGCAGAGGCTCGCGCAGGTCGACTGCATCCTCCTGGCCCAGGCACATAAATAGAGTGCCCGTGCAGGTTAGGCGCACGCGGTTGCAGCTTTCGCAGAAGTTGTGCGTCATCGGCGTGATGAAGCCGAGCCGGCCGCCGGTCTCGGCGACCTCGACGTAGCGCGCCGGTCCGCCGGTCCGATAGGGGATGTCGACGAGCGTCCAGCGGTCCATCAGGCGCGCGCGCACGATCGACAGCGGCAGATACTGGTCGGTGCGGTCGTCTTCGACCTCGCCCAGGGGCATCGTCTCGATCAGCGTCAGGTCGTGCCCGCGCTCGTGCGCGAAGCGGATCATGTCGTCGATCTCGTCCTCGTTGGTGCCCTTCAGGGCCACCATGTTGATCTTGACCTTGAGGCCTGCGGCCACCGCGGCGTCGAGCCCCGCCTCAACGCGCGCAAGATCTCCCCAGCGGGTAATGGCGCGGAAGCGGTCGGGGCGCAGCGTATCGAGCGAGACGTTGATGCGGGCGACGCCGGCATCCTTGAGCGCGCCGGCAAAGCGCTCGAGCTGGCTGCCGTTGGTGGTGAGCGTCAGCTCCTCCAGGCCGCCGCCGTCGCGATGGCGCGCGAGGCGCTCGATCAGCCACATGATGTTCTTGCGGACGAGCGGCTCGCCCCCGGTGATGCGCAATTTCGTGACGCCCCGGGCAACGAAGGCGGAGCAGATGCGGTCGAGCTCCTCCAGCGTGAGCAGATCGCGACGCGGTAGGAACGTCATGTGCTCGGACATGCAGTAGACGCAGCGGAAATCGCACCGGTCGGTCACGGACACCCGCAGATAGGTGATCGCGCGACCGTAGCGGTCCACCAGGTCCGGCAGCGTCTCAGCGTTTGCTTCATCCCTCATAGAGGCACATCCTGCCAGTCGACCGGTTCCGTTGCAATCGCGCCCAGTCGGCCGCGCCATGCGGTGCAACTGGGGGTCTAAGCTAGCGGCGGCCGTGCAGGGTTCAAGGGCTTTGTCTGCCGCCTGGCTCAACGTTGGGTCTTCCGCCCGAAATCGCAAGCCGGGGAGCCTTGGCCGCGAAGTGGGGGTATGTAGGCAATGCGTATGCTTGTGAGCCTGCTGGCCTGGCTTTTGGAGCAAACTGTCGGGCCCAACAGAGCCGGTCGTCTCGCGACCGTTCCTGAGGACGCCATGGAGCCCGGCGTCTCACGCACGCTATTTGCACATTGGGTCCTGTGGGCGGCGGTCGCGCTCATTTTCCTTGCACTCGCGGGGGGATATGTCCGCCGGCGCTGGAGAGGGGGCCATTGGGCTGGGAGGGTGCGTCTTGGTCGCCGGCGCCCGTGGCCCGCGCGAGTGACGGCTAGTTGCGAACCGCCGATGTGTCCGGCCCTGTCGCCAGCAGTGTCTCGGCCTGCGCGAGCTCGTCGGGCGTATTGACATTAAAGAACGGGTCGATCGTGCCGTCCCCGACGGCAATTGCGGGAAAATCGACCACGGCGCTTTTTTGCAGCTCGGCGAACCGGGTCATGGCACGCACGCCCGAGCGCAGCGCGTTCTCGACCTCACCGATGAGCGCCACCTCCCACAGGCCGGCGACCGGGTGGCGCGTGCCGCCCGAGGCTGAGATGGCCGAGCCGGCGTCGGTTGCGCGCAACGCCGCCAAGAGGCGTGCGACCATGTCGGACGGGAAGAATGGCGTATCGACGGGCACCGTCGCGACGAGTTGGGCCTCTGGCGTCTCGCTCAGCGCCCATTCAAGCGCGGCATGCAAGCCGGCGAGCGGGCCGGCGTGACCCTCGACGGTGTCGCAGACGACCGGCAAGCAGGTGCCGGAGAAGCGGCTCGGGTCGTCGTTGGCGATGATGACGATGCGGTGCACCTGCGGTCGCAAGCGCGCGATCACGTGGGAGACCATGGACTTGCCGGCGAGATCGACGAGGCACTTGTCCCGGCCCATGCGCAACGAGCGCCCCCCGGCAAGCAGCGCGCCCGTCACCTCTTCCATCGTCTCGTTGGTCACCGTCGTCCTCGTCCAGCCTGCTGCATTCTCGGTACCGTTGGCGGTTTAGGCTGCAGATTGAGTCCGGGCAACCCCGCCGCCCCCGCTACTGCAATTGTGAGCATGGGGGCGGCCCCGTATAAAGAGGGTGAAACGGCTGCCATTGGGTGGCGTGGCCGGGGTCGGGAGGACGCATGCCGGGCAAAGCCAAGGTCAGCCGCCGCAGATTTCTCAAGGCAGCCGCCGCCACGGCCAGCGTCGGCGCCGGGGGAGCGGCGATCACCGCGCCGGCGCTGGCTCAGAGCATGCCGACACTCGAGTGGCGCATGGTGTCGAGCTTTCCCAAGTCGCTCGATACCATTTTCGGTGCGGCGGAGGTGTTCGCCAAATCGCTCGCCGAGGCAACCGACAACCGCTTCCGCGTGCAGGTCTTCGCGCCAAACGAGATCGTGCCGGGCCTGTCGGCCGCGGATGCCGTGTCGAACGGCTCGGTCGAGGTCTGCCACACGGCTTCCTACTATTACTGGGGCAAGGATCCGACCTTCGCGCTCGGCACGGCTGTGCCCTTCGGCCTCAACTGCCGCATGCAGAACGCCTGGATGTACGAGGGCGGCGGCATCGATCTGATGAATGCGTTCTATGCCGGCTACAACATTTTCGGGCTGCCGGGCGGCAACACGGGTGCGCAGATGGGTGGCTGGTACCGCAAGGAGATCAACACGCCCGACGACATGCGTGGCCTCAAGATCCGCATTGGCGGTCTTGCCGGGGCAGTGATGGCACGCATCGGTGCGGTGCCCCAGCAGATTGCCGGCAGCGACATCTATCCGGCGCTGGAGAAGGGCACCATCGACGCGGCCGAGTGGGTCGGCCCCTACGACGACGAGAAGCTCGGCTTCTCCAAGGTGGCCAAGTATTACTATTACCCCGGCTGGTGGGAAGGCCAGGCGATGTTGAGCTTCTTCTTCAATCTGCAGAAGTGGAATGCGCTGCCCAAGAGCTATCAGGCGGCGGTAAAGACCTCCGCGGCTCTCGCCAACACCACGATGATGGCGCGCTACGACATTCAGAACCCGACCGCATTGAAGCGGCTCGCCATCGGCGGCGCCGAGCCGCGCCCGTTCACCGAAGCCGTGCTCGACGCCTGCTTCAAAGCCTCAAACGAGGTCTTTGCGGAGATCTGCGCCAAGAACGCCGTGTTCAAGAAAACGTACGAAGCGATGATCGAGATCCGCGGCGCCGACTATCTTTGGTTCCAGCTCGCCGAGCAGACCTTCGACACCTACATGATGATCCAGCAGCGCAAAGGGCTGGTGTGAGGGCGGCGTCGCTGCGCACGCGTCAGCGCGGCTCACTGAGCGGGCTCCTTCGCCCCCTCCAAGGCTGCATGCGCCTCCTCGGCCCGCTCGAAGACATGCGGCTGCACCCCGCGTTTGC
This sequence comes from uncultured Alphaproteobacteria bacterium, assembly GCA_963776675.1. Taxonomy (GTDB): domain Bacteria; phylum Pseudomonadota; class Alphaproteobacteria; order Rhizobiales; family Hyphomicrobiaceae; genus Hyphomicrobium_A. Next base: position 47,736 of record CAVZNR010000023.1, read on the forward strand.
GCAACGCCTCCTTCATCTTTAACCGCATGAAGGCGCTGGTCGTGTAGCGCGTGGTCGTCGCGTAGTGATGGCGCACCATATACTGGATCATGTCGGCGTAGTCGTCGTAGAGATCCTCGGCGATGCGGCAGCCGTCGTGGTTGACGACCGCGTTGACGCGTTTTCCAGCCTTTTCGCACGCGTCGACCAGCACCTTACGCAAGTCGTCGATATCGCTCTTCTTGCGCACGCTCCAGCCCTCCAGGTTGAGGAACAGGATGTTGCGGTCCGAATCGTAGCTGACCCGTTCGGCAAGCTTGATATTCAGCAGGTCCGACAGCAGGTCCATCGGCTCGTCGATGAAAATGCGCGGGTTCATCGGCATCGGCTTGTTGATGATCGGCTTGAAATCCATTTGCGCGAGGATGTCGCGCTCGATGTCGATGCCGGGTGCGACCTCGATCAGCTCCATACCCTCCGGCGTCAACTGAAACACGCAGCGCTCCGTGACGTAGATCACGGGCTGTGGCCGCATCGCGGCGTATGTGCCGGAGAACGTCACCTGCTCCACGTTTTGGATAAACTTGCGGACCTTGCCCTCTTTGCGGATCGCGAGGCTTCCGCCCTCGATGGCAACGTCGAGCCCGCCGGCGGTGAACGTGCCGGCAAACACCACCGCGCGCGCGTTCTGCGAGATGTCGATGAAGCCGCCGCAGCCGTTCAGCCGGCCGCCGAACCGGCTGGTGTTGACGTTGCCTTTGGCGTCGCATTCCGCCATGCCGAGACAGGTCAGATCGAGCCCGCCGCCATGATAGAAATCGAACATCTGGTTCTGATCTAGGATCGAGTGGGCATTGGCGGAGGAGCCGAAACTCGAGCCGCCGGCGAGCACGCCGCCGACCGCGCCCGCTTCCGTCGTCATCACGATGTATTCAGTGACCTTCTCCTCGTTGGCGATAGCGGCCACCCCGTCCGGTGCGCCCACGCCGAGGTTGATCACGCCGTTCGGCGGTAGCTCGAACGCGGCCCGCCGCGCGATGATCTTGCGCTCGTCGAGCTGCATTTTCGCCATGCCTTCGACAGGGACCCGCACCTCGCCCGAGAGCGCGGGATCGTAGACCACGCCATAGTTCATGCGATGCAGTTCGGGCGGATCGGCGACGACGACGCAGTCGACCAGGATGCCGGGCACCTTCACATCCTTGGGTTTAATCGATCCCTGCTCGACGATGCGCTCGACCTGAGCAATCACGATGCCGCCATTGTTGTGGGCGGCCATCGCCTGCGCCAGCACGTCGAGGGTCAGGCATTCTCTTTCCATACTGAGATTGCCGGAAGGATCGGCGCTGGTCGCCCGGATCAAGGCCACGTCGATGGGCGTGGCCTTGTAGAATAGCCATTCGCGACCCTCGACCTCGACGAGCTTGACCACGTCCTCGGTCGTCAGAGCGTTGACCTTGCCGCCGCCCAAACGCGGGTCGACGTAGGTATGCAGGCCCACCTTCGAGAAGAGACCCGGCTGGCCCGAGGCGCAGCTGCGGTAGAGCTTGGAGATGATGCCTTGCGGCAGGTTGTAGGCCTGAATCTTGTTGTCTTGCGCGGCTTGCGCGACTTTCGGCATGCGGCCGAAGTTGGCGGCGATGACGCGCGACAGCAGCCCTTCATGATGCAGACGTCCGGTGCCGAGCCCTTTGCTGTCGCCGGCGCCGGCGCACATGATGAGGGTGAGGCCCTTGGGTGCGCCGGATTCGACAAACCGCTGTTCGAGCGCCGCATGAAGCGCCTCGGGGATGCAGCTCTGAACAAATCCCGTTGTTGCCACGACGTCGTCCTGACGGATGAGGGCGACGGCTTCACGGGCCGTAATGACCTTGTTGTTCAGCATTTAGCGTTTCCCCTTGATCCCCCATTGTTTGACACCTGTGCGGGCAGGTCCCGTGGAGGTTTATCGGTCGATGCCTCTTCTCGAGAGGACGAAAGTCAGTAGCGAGCGTCGGGTATACCCCCGTTGCTGTTCGCTTTGCGATACGGCGCGAGCGCGCACTCTCGAGCTTAACCGAGTTTACGCAGAATTTTGAAATCACAGCCTTTTTCAAGGGTACGCGGCGGCTGTTCTGGTTTCCGATGAGGCGTCGGGCCGTTCGGCAACATACGCGGACCAATCTCCATGACGCGGTTCAGAAAGCTGTCGATGGATCGGGAGAGGATCCGCCGCCGCACTTCTCCGGTGATAAGACGAGGCTGTTAGAGGGTAGTCATGGAGCAAGCATATGAGGAAGTCTTTTGTTGTGTTGCTGACCGCCTTGGCGGGGGCGGCGTTGCCGGTCATGGTCTCGGCGCCGGCGCAGGCCATCACCTACAGCGTTGGGCTCAACGATACGGTTACCTTCCCAACGACCACCAGCGGATATCAGGCTCCCGACTTCATCGTCGGCCCCACCACCGTTGATTTCGCAAGCGGGTCCGTGAGCGGTGAGTACCGCACACCGTGGGAGGGCGAGGGGGCGCCTTATGAGAGCTTCGCATACACCTCCGTGCGCAACGGGATAGCGGGATACAATCTGACCGGGACGATCCTCAGTCTGTTCTGGGGCTCCATAGATACCTACAACAGCCTCACATTTTGGACCGAGGCAGGCGGCACAGGTGAATCCGTAGGGGTGGATATCAACGATCTCGGCGGCCCATTTTCAACCGGCCACCACCTGGTTAGCTTTTTTACTGACGTACCGTTCCAATCTGTGACCTTAGGCTCGGGCCAGGCGGCGTTCGAATTTGCCAACCTGACCGCAACTCCGATCCCACCCGCGATCCTGCTGTTTCTCACCGGCATGGGCGGACTGGGCTGGCTGGGTCGGAAAAAGCAGGCAACGGTGGCCGCCTAATCGGCTGCGAGCGGCGCTGCACGGGGTCATCGGTCCGTCGGCGCCGCCGCACTCCCCGCTCGCGACGCTTGAGCGACGCGAGCGGTCGCGCTTTGTACGCAGGTGGATACAAGGCGACAGCGCGCCCAACCGGCGATGGCTCCCATCCGCCCTGGCTCATGCGCAAATAAGTCAAAAAATTCAATGTTGACGCTCGCGGCCCGGACGTCCGGCGAGGCTTGGCAGTTTGGCAACAATCCCACAGGAAAGCCCCGCGCGGCGCCGAACGCCATCAGTGCAGCGCCCGCGAATCGTCTACCGCTGATTCTCAGTCTAAAGACCAAAATTGGTCGCATTAGTTATTGAGGGAGCGGGATATGAGAAATGCTTTTCTAGCTCTGGGGATTGCAATTGCTGGAGTTGTTACGGTCGCTGTCTGGGCACCGGCGCAGGCCATCACCATCACCGGTTGGACCGACGACATCGTCTCCTTTCCGACTACGTCGATGGGATTTCAGACGCCTGATTTCATGGCTGACGGCACCATCGTCCATGCGCCGACCGGGTCCTTGGGCAGTGTCTACAGGTCCCCTTGGGATACCCATCCAGGCTATACCGACCTCCCATATACCTCGGTCTTCAACGGGACCATCGGCTACAATCTCACCGGAATGAGCCTGAGCCTGTTCTGGGGGTCTGTGGATGACTACAATAGCCTCAAGTTCTGGACTGAGGCGGGCGGCACAGGCGAATCGGCAGAGGTTGATATCGCCGCTCTCGGGGCCCCGATGGGTATCCAACACCACCTGCTCGAGTTCTTCACCGACATGCCGTTCCAGTCCGTGACGTTGGGGTCGACCAAGGCGGCATTCGAGTTTGCCAACCTGACGGTCACGCCAATTCCCCCCGCGCTTCTACTGTTTCTCACCGGTTTGTGCGGTTTGGGATGGCTGGGCCGGAAGAAACAGGCGGCTGCGGCCGCTTAAAAAATTGCGGTGGCGGCGCAAACACGGCGTGATCAGGCCGTCTGCGCCGCGGCCGCTGGCGCAACCGCACCGGGCCGGCGCCGCTCGAGCTTGAACCGCTCGGGCCGCTCGTAAAGGAAGCGCGCCCAGGTATTGCGGACCAGCGAGTGCACGATCAGCGGCACGGCGACCGCCACGGCCGTGACGATCAGCGAGACCACGCCCACATCGTCGATGAGCCCGCTCTTGAGCAGCGCGATGCGCGTCGCCGCCATGGGCAGTACGAATGACACATACAGCACGATCGAGTTGCGCCCCGCGTAGCGGATGAAGCGGGCGGCGTCGAGCCGCGACAGCAGCGAGGCCGCTGCGACGACGGCAACGGCGCCGATAATGCCGAACGCGATCCGCAACACCGGCACCTGCGCGAACGTGTCGATGCCTTGCAAATTCGAAGGCTCGAAGGCGATCGTGGTGTTGAACACAAACCAGCCGGCGAGGCACGCCATGGTGAGGCCGGCGTTCTCGCAAGCCCAGGCCGCGATTCTGAACACCTTTGGTGCCAGCATGTAGCCCGTGAGGAAGAACACGAAGTAGTGCGCGCCGTAGTCGTCGATGGCTTCCCACCCGGTGTGCAAGGGGAGCGTCTGGATGGCGGCCGCGCCGAGCCACAGCACCCAGTTGGGCACGCCGACCGAGCGCGCAAGTTTCGTCACGACGAAGAATATCGGCAGCAAGTAGATGAACCATAGGTTCGGGTTGGGCGCCACGAAGGCGTGGGCGAAGGCCTGCAGCCAGGCTGAAGGGTCTGAGGCCAGCAGCGGGGCATGCTTGACCGCCATCAGGATGACGAGCCAGAGCACGTAGAAATAGGCGAAGTGCACGACCTTGCGGTCGAGGTAGGTGCGCCAGTTCCGGTCGATGACGCGAAAGAGGAAGAGGCCCGACAGGAGGAAGAAGTCCGGCATACGGAAGGGCTTTGCGAACGCCACGACCCAATGCATGAAACCCTCCTGGCCCGTGGCATCGCCCACGCCCAGCGTCGAATGCATCATGACAACGAGGATGATGCAGATGCCCTTGGCGTAGTCGAACCAGACGACGCGGACATCGGCACCCGCCATCCACGGCGGCGGCGATTGGGGCGTCGGCGCAGCCGGCGTGCGGAGTTGGGCGCGCAGCCTGGCGCGCAGGGTGCGCCATGCCTCATCGCGGGACACGGACGCCTCAGGCGTCGCAGATTGGGACATGTCAGGACCTCATCCTGGGCCGCAGCAGTGTTGCTCAGGCTTTTTCCAGCAAGAGAGAGGCCAATTGGCGGGCCTTGGAGGCTGGGGATGTTCGTTTGCGGGGCCCGGGCGGATGCGGTATCAAGAGCGCCGCCGTTAAGCACACGCGCCAAAGCACCCATAGCTCAGCTGGATAGAGCGCTGCCCTCCGAAGGCAGAGGTCGTAGGTTCGAATCCTACTGGGTGCGCCATCTGGCCCTGCCGGCCGCAGTATGATCTACGGGCCGGAGCAGAATGATCTGGTGCTGCAGTTGCGCAAGCACAGAATTTCCAAAGTCATTCTTGCGGGCATATCGGCGAACCTATGCACGCAAGCTCATCTCTACGAGTTCCTGGAGCAGGGCTTCGAAGTTGCTGTTGTGCGCGACGCCACCGCTGCAGCCAAGATCCCGGAAGGAGACGCCTACCTGGCCGCCCTCATCAATTTCCGCTTTGTCGCGAACGCTCTTTGGTGGACGGACGAAGCCGTCGCGCGGATCGAAGCGGCCGGCTACAACAGGGATTTCCAGTCGTGCCGAAAGCTACTCGATGATCGAACTCATAGAGACCGAGCGCTTGCGCATCCGTGACGTCGTTGCGTCCGATGTTGACGCATTTTTCGCCTACATGAGGCGCGACGACTACTGGTGCAACTTGCCGTTCGACCCTCCCATCCGAAACTCCGTCCAATCCCACATCGATCGGAGCCTGCAAGAGCAGTCTGAAAATCCGCGGAAAAGCTATTTCCTGGCCGCCACATCGAAAGAGACGGGACAGATCATCGGTGAAGCCGTCCTCGGCATTACAAACCTGCGCGACGGTCAAGCTACCATCGGGTGGGGCGTCGACGGGCAGTATTGCGGTCTCGGATTTGCAACGGAGATCGGCCGCGCCATGCTGGACCATGGCTTCGGCCTTGGCCTGCATCGCATCTACGCTCAGTGCCGCGCCGGAAACACGGCGTCTCTGCGCATCATGGCAAAGCTTGGAATGACGGAGGAAGGCACCGTGCGTGAAAACGTAAAGGCCCGCGGCGAATGGTGGTCTTCTTCTCAATGGTCCATTCTAAGAAGCGAGCACCAATGATGTGCCGCTCCCGTGGTAGGTCGGCACGACCCGACCAGATTTCATGACTTTGTTTTGGGTTTCAAAAGCGGCGGAACAAGCCATTGTGGCATTGGTCTGTTTCGTTGAGAACAGCAGGCAACACCCCCTTCCGATCGCTGCAACCGGATGATCTCGCAGGTTCCGCCCACCTGCTTCCCGATGTCGGCTGAACCGAAACCTATAGTTCCAGCTCGAAGGCCTGAGAACACTCATCTAGTGCGGCCTCAAGCTCTTCGAGAGCCGTCAGCAAGAGGTTCGAACTTTCTCCTGATGGGTGCGCCATGCGGCCCTGTAGGCCGCAGCTTAGCCCGCTTCAAATCATAGTCTGGGCGAAAGTAGGCTTCGAGGTCTGCTGTCGAACCAACAGCGACGACCTTGCGGGATAAAGCAACGGACCGCCAAGGGCCGGGAGTAGACGATCGCAGGGTAGTCTAACGGACCCGCTTTGCAGCAGCGGCTTCCACGCGGAAAATGTTTTCGTTCAAAAGCTTGTCGAAGACACCGTGCGCCAGGGGACGTTCAGACACTTGTCGATCGGTGGAACGAGTGCGCTTCAACTCCCCAAATGACGCCCGGGTCGACAGCGTGCAAAATATGGCGCGCGGCGCAGTGGGCGATGTCATCAAAGCGATTGCCTCGCTTGAGCCTCCCGCGCCTGGAGTGGCTGCACGATTCCCGCCGAATCATGTTTCGCTGCTATCCGTTGTCAGGGGCAGCAGCAAGAGCGAGCGGGACAATGCGACCAAGCGCGGGCGTCGTGGCCATGCTGACCGCGCTCATGGGGGGCATGATGTCCGCCCTTCCCGCACGCTGCGAGGACGCACGGGCTGACGCCGGTCGAGAAGAGATCGGCATCAGTGGCAATCCCGCGGCTACGAATCAGACGACTGGAACCGGCTGGCTCGGCCGCCAGCTCGGAATAGATCAGTATGGCTTTCAGCTCGGCGGAGTCTGGATCGGCGGCGTGAACGAGCTCATATCAGGTGGCGTTGACCCAGGCGTCACCTTCAACAGCGCCTTCATCCTCGACTTGCTGGTCGATATGGAGCGCGTGGCCGGCGTTCCGGGCGCTTCGATCGGGGTCGACTTCCTGCAGTTCAACAGCCAGGCCACTAACACCGACGCAGGCTCCGTGCTCGGCTATATCGGCATGCTCACCTCCGAGCCCTACAACCGTTCGGAGCTCTTGGAGCTATGGTGGCGCCAGGAGCTGTTCGACAAGCACCTTATCGTGCGTTTGGGAAAATCGAACCCGGCAATCGATTTTCAGGATGTGGTGCGGCCGGTTGCAAATCACAACAAGGCCCGCGCCATCAGCACCGTGACGAGATTCTTGTACGGGCCCATATTCGTTCTTCCGACTCTCTACGGGGTCCTTCCCTCGTTCTATGAAAACGCAGTTGGGGTTACTGCCACGTGGATCCCCAGTGAGCAGATCTACTTCTCTTACGGTGTCTTTGATGGGAACAAGGCGAGGGGCGTTTCGACCGGCGTCGTGGCTCCTGAATTCAACGGCTACTATTTTCACATTGCCGAGACAGGTGTGAACTGGACGCTGGGAGCCGAGCAGAAGCCTGGCTTCCTTTCCATCGGTGGATGGCGGCAGACGGGCCAACTGTCGACCGACGATGGCCTGATCCAGGAGGATGGTGCCGAAGGCATCTACTTCGTCGGATCGCAGCTGCTCTGGTATCAGGATCCGGAACCGACCAGCAACGCGGGCGTGAGCGGTTATGTTCAGCTCGGCTGGAACAACTCGCAGACGCTGCCATTCAACTACTATGTCGGTGCCGGACTAACTGCCCGTGCCCTCATTCCCCGCCGACCCAAAAATTCGTTTGGAATCGGCGTGGCGTGGGGATGGCTGAACCCAAACGAGTATGATCAGGCAACCGAGCTGTTGATTCAGGGCTACTATCAGGCGCACGTTAGGGGCCAGACATACACGGAGACCGCCGTCAGCTACACACCCGAGCCTGGTGAAGAGCCGGGGCTCAGTCCCGCCTGGGCCATAACGCAGCAATTCATTGTTCCGTTCTAGACGGAGCGGACGCGGCACTCCGCGCCGCACCTATACAACTTCGCTTGATAGTTTTCATTTGCTCCGGCAGCACGCGCTGCCTCGATCAATCGCGCACATCGTATTCGCGCTAAAATCTCAATCCAATTTTCAACCCCCCACGCTAGCCTGTGCAGGTCAGGGCTTCCTTGCGAGCCTATGGCACTCTTAGCCAACTGCCCAGGCGCATAGCAACGGGGCCCGCAACAGATGCCATTGATCGAAGCGAAGCCGTTTCCCTTTCAACTCGATTTCGATCACGTCGCTCTCGTCTGCATCGACATGCAGAGGGACTTCCTCATGCCTGGCGGCTTTGCGGAGTCTCTGGGTAACAACATCAAGAACGTCCAGCCGTGCATTCCCGTCATCGCCAAGCTGCAAGCAGCGTTTCGCCGGTGCAAGCTGCCGATCATCCACACGAAGGAATGTCATAAGCCCGATCTTTCCGACCTTCCGACTGCCAAGCTCAACCGCGGCAACCCCAAGACCAAGATCGGCGATTTCGGACCGATGGGACGCATATTGATCGATGGCGAGCCAGGGACGGAACTGATTGCCGAGAACGAGCCGAGGGAATACGAGCACGTCATCTCGAAGCCGGGCAAGGACACCTTCTACCGCACCGACTTGGACGAGTATCTGACGCGGCGGAAAATCAGCGGGTTGGTGATCACGGGCGTGACCACCGAGGTTTGCGTGCAAACGACCATGCGCTGTGCGAACGACCGTGGCTACGACTGCATCCTGGTCGAGGATGGCACCGACAGCTACTTCCCCGAGTTCAAGGAGGCCACGCTGAAGGCAGTGGTGGCTCAGGGCGGTATCGTTGGCTGGACGTGCAAGTCAGACGCCATACTGAGCGTGTTGGCCAAGGAGCAGGGACCCGTTTGACGCGAGTCCTCGGACAGGCGTTTCGCTGCTCAGAATATTGAAGCGGTGGTAACGACCCCGGTTCCGCCCCGCAGCCTTCGAGGGACATCATCGACCGCCGGCAATTGGCATGGAGCGCGTGGATGAAGCCGCCCGTCGACTACATCTTTCCGCCGGTGACGACGGGCCTTGTTCCCTACTGGCGGCTCGTGCTGCGCGGCTGCTCGCAACTCTGCTTTCAGAGCAATGAGTTGACGGGCGTGTTTTTCTTGGCAGCCGTTCTCGTCGTCTCGCCGATAAGCGCTGCCTACCTCCTGGTGGCTGGCATCATGGCACCGGCCGGACGCATGCTGATGGCAGGACGGGGGCCGGCTGTGGCAACCGGGCTTCCCGGCCTCAATCCCTGTCTGATCGCTCTGGCACTGCCGGCCTTCTTTCACACCGGGTGGTCCAATGTCGGCATGTGGGGTGTGCTTGTCGCCTGCGTCGCGATAACAATCGTGCTGGTGCGCGTGTGCGTATCCATCCTGCCGTTTCCGACGCTTGTGTTGCCGTTTCTGATCGTCTTTTGGGTGCTCTACGCACTCGTACCGCAAATCGAAGTTTTGCAGCCGATCGCTTTCGGGCCGAGCGGGGCCACATCCTTTCATCCCCTCACGGCAGTCCTGTACAGCCTCGGCCAAGCCTTGTTCTCGCCTACGATTCTGTCGGGGCTGTTGTTTTTAACCGGCGTGTTGCTGAGCAACTGGCGCCATGGCTTGGTGGCCTTGATCGGCGCCGTCATCGGCACCGTCGTGTCCTACTATTACCGCGATGTCGACGCCGGTAGCGTCAACCTCGGCCTCTACGGCTTCAACGGCGTTCTCACCGCCGTGGCGGTGTTCGTCGTCTGCGGCGGCCAACTCCGGCTCGCCATTCTCGGCGCGCTAGTTGCCACGATCCTAACGCCGGCGATTGCCGACATCGGTCTACAAACGCTCTCTGCGCCATTCGTGCTCACCACTTGGCTCATGCTTGCCCTGGGATGGATCGGAGACAACTGGTTCGATGTCAAACCAGCACCCGCTTCGCCGGACCTTGCGTCGCAACTTGCACACAAGCAAGCAGGAGATTGATGAAATGCTCGAGCCCAATGCCCCCATGGTCTTCGATGACCTTGTCGCCTACGCCAAAGGATTGCGCGCCGACGATTGGGAGCCCTTTCGTCCGGGGGTAACGGCCCATTGGCTCTACAAAGAGCCCAACGGTGGCGCCTCTGCGGTGCTGCTGCGCTACGAACCGGGCGCCCGTGTTGCCGAGCATGAGCATGTCGGCTACGAGCAAATGCTGGTGCTATCGGGCGACGAGTATGACGAGCACGGCACGTACCCGGCGGGCAGCTTAGTTTCATCAACCCGCCGGGCACGCGTCACTCACCGGGGAGCGAGACGTGGCTGCGTGGCGCTGCTGCTCATCTACGAGAAGCCGGTTCGCTTCGTGGCGGCGGACTAACGCGGCCAAAGTTCTTTATCGAGATCTACTGTTTGCTCGACGCTTCAGTGCGCTTGATCCACTGTTTCAGGTTCTCAATGGGCTCGACGGTGCAGCCGGGCGCTGAAAGATCGTCACAGCAGCGTTGCAGGTCTTTGACTTTCGCATCGTACTCCTTCCAAAGCTCGC
>CAVZNR010000024.1:0-52779 GCA_963776675.1 uncultured Alphaproteobacteria bacterium
GCCGTGTAGGCGATGAACTTTGTGCTCACACTGATCTCCTGATCCTTGGAGGTGATAGCGGAGGTCGCGCTGGTCGACCTCGTAATCCGGACCTCGTAACCCCCGCCCGGCGCCCTTCGCGCCGCGGCCCACTCTTAGAGCACGGCAACTATACTTTAGTGACAGGTTAACGCATTGATTTATAATTGTTTATTTGATTGCGGCCGCTCGGTGTAAAAAATCGCCCTCAATTGCCGCCCAGCTCTTCGAAGCTGGCCGTGAAGGTCGAGCCGGCGCCCAGCTTGGACGCGATCTTCAATTCTCCGCGGTGGCGGTTGAGGATGTGCTTGACGATGGCGAGGCCCAGACCCGTGCCGCCCTTCTCGCGGCTCGACGCAGCGTTGACACGGTAGAACCGCTCGGTGAGGCGCGGCAGGTGCACCGGTGCGATGCCGGGTCCATCGTCGGTCACGCTCACCCAGACCTTCGCACCTTGCGAGCCCCGCGGCGCCGTCCGGCCGACACGCACGTCGATGCGCCCGTCCTCGCGCCCATACTTGATGGCGTTCTGAATGAGGTTCTGCACGACCTGCACGATCTCCTCGCGATCGCCGCGGATGCGCGAGGGCGTATCCTCGCGCGTCAGCGTCAGCGTCGTCTTGGCGCCCTCCGCCACCGGCTCGAGCGACTGGCAGACATAGGCCGCCGTCTCGTTCAATTCGACGATGCCGCGCGGTGGCAGATGTACGCGCATCTCCACCCGGCTCAAGGACAAGAGGTCGTCGATCAATCGCGTCATGCGCTCCGCCTGGCTCGCCATGAGCCGCAGAAAGCGCTCGCGCGCCACCGCATCCTCGCGCGCGGGACCCTGCAGGGTCTCGACGAACGCGCGCAACGAGGCGAGCGGCGTACGCAGCTCGTGACTGGCGTTGGCGATGAAGTCGGCGCGCATCTGCACGAGCCGATCCTGCTCGGTGAGATCGCGGAAGGTTACGAGCAGGTGCGGCGACGAGGGGGCCGGCGAGCGGCCGAGCCGCGAGACGGTTGCAGAGACGCGCCGCTCGACCGGCACGCGCTCGATGAGCTCGACGTCGATGCGGTCCTCGGATGCCAAGGCCAGATCGACGGCGGCGATCAGATCGGGGTTGCGGGAGACCTGGCTCATCGGCTGGCCGTTCCTGATCTTGGGAAAGAGCTCGACGACGAGGCGGTTGTGATGCACGACCGACCCCGCGGCATCGAGCGCGAGCGCGGCGGTCGGTATGGCGTCGACCACGGCGCGCCAGCCCTTGCGGTCGAGGTCGGGAGTCTTTTCGGCGGCGCGCCGCCCTGGGCCCGCCAGCGCTTCGAACATCACCGAGGTATCGAGCGGCCAAAGCGCCGCCGTTGCGAACAGCACCGCTGCTCCGATCAGCGCGGCAGGAGTATCGACTTTGCCCAAGAGAACGAGGGCCGCGAGGATGACGCCGGCGGCGGCGAGCGGCATCCAGCGGATCGCCAGACGACGACGTGCCCCGGACCACAGGGCGGCCACCCAGGTTTCAATCCCGACCTTTCGCGCCATCCAGCGCCCGCCGCTCAAATCAGGTCCTAAGGCCATCTGCGCGCGCCCGGGTCTGAAGCCGCCACCAATAGCGGCTACTCATGTTAGATAGACGGGTTCGAACGCCCTTTCAAACCGAACCGCTGCAAGCGGTGAACGACGGTCCTGCGGACGTGGATAGAAGAGCAATGACGACAAAGACACCGGCACGCACCAGCAAGCAAAAAGCCGCCAAGGTCCCTGCCTTCGACCTCGATAACCCCGAGCTTCCGGAGGCGATCGAGGAGAAGGCCCTATCCTCCGGAGGCTATCCCTATGACGAGAAGCTTAAGGGCAAGGTCTACAAGCGCCGGCTCGTCGAGCTGCAGCTGGAGCTCCTGAAGCTGCAAACGCATATCCAGGCGAAGGGCGAAAGACTCGTCATCCTCTTCGAGGGGCGGGACGCCTCGGGCAAGGGAAGCTGCATAAGCCGCTTTCTCGGACGTCTCAATCCGCGCCACGCGCGCTCAGTTGCGCTGTCGAAGCCGACCGAAATCGAGCGCGGCGAATGGTACTTCCAGCGCTACGTCTCGCACCTGCCCACCGCCGGCGACATCGTGCTCTTCGACCGCTCCTGGTACAACCGCGCCGGCGTGGAGCGTGTCATGGACTTCTGCACCGAGGAGCAGGCCAGCGTGTTCCTGCGCGACGCTCCCGAGTTCGAAGCGCTTCTGGTGCGCGACGGCATCCGCCTGTTCAAATTCTATCTGAAGATCGGCCGCGAGATGCAGCTTCAGCGCTTCCACGAGCGCCGGCACAATCCCTTCAAGCGCTGGAAGATCACCGAGATCGATTTGGCGGCCATCGAGAAGTGGGACGCCTACTCGGAAGCGCAACAAGACATCTTCCGCTTCACGCATACGGCGATCGCCCCGTGGACGGTGATCCTCGCCAACGACCAGCGGCGCGCGAGGCTCGAGGCCATCCGCATCGTGCTCGCCGAGATGAGCTACGACGGCAAGGACGAAAGCCTCGTTGGTAAGCCGGATCCATTGATCGTCGGCGAGGGAACCGAGTTTTTCTACACCGACTGAGCGACGTGCGCCTTCGCGAATGGCGTCGGCAATCGCTGGCCTAGCCGACGGCCGGCGGCTCCACGGGTGAGGTGTGCGCATCGGGGCCTGCAGCTTTTCGCGACCTGCGGTGCTGGCGCCGCTCCTCGAACCGCTGCAGCACGACGAAGATCGACGGGACGAACGCGACCGTCAGCAGGGTCGAGCCCAGCATGCCGGTCAGCACCGCGATGCCGATCGACTTCTGCGCATTGGCGCCGGCGCCCGAGGCCAGCACCAGCGGCACGACGCCGAGGATGAAGGCAAACGACGTCATCAGGATCGGCCGGAAGCGCGAGCGCGCGGCCTCGACGGCGGCATCGAGCACATCCTTGCCCTCCTTGATGCGCAATTCCCGCGCGAACTCCACGATCAGGATTGCGTTCTTGCTCGACAGCGCAATGAGCAGGATGAGGCCGATCTGCGTATAGAGATTGTTGGCGACGCCGAGCGCGATGAGCGCGGCGGCCGTGCCGAGCAGCGCCAGCGGCACCGAGGCGATGACGGTGACGGGCGCGAGCCAGCTCTCGTACTGGCCGGCCAGCACGAGATAGACCAGCAGCAGGCTCAATCCGTAGATGAGGTAGATCTGATTGCCGACCTCCTTCTCCTGGTAGGACATCGCCGTCCACTCGTAGCCGGCGCCGGGCGGCAAGGTGTCGGCGGCGATCTGCTCCAGCAGATTGAGGCCCTGCCCTGAGCTGTAGCCTTGCGCCGTCGAGGTGATCACGGTCGCCGACGGATAGAGGTTGTAAAGGCTGATGACCGACGGCCCCGACACGGTGGTGATGGTCGCAAGCGTGCCGAACGGCACCATGTTGCCTTCGGAGTTGCGCACCTGAAGGTACTGCAGGCTCTCCGGGTTCAGCCGCGCGGCCGAATCGGCCTGCACGTAGATCTGGAACACGCGGCCGAACTTGTTGAACTGCCCCACGTAGGTCGAGCCGATGTACGTGCTCAAGGCGTCGAGCGCATCGCCGAGCGGCACGCCCAGCGTCTCCGCCTTCACGCGGTCGATGGCGACGTTGAGCTGCGGCGCGTCGGCCAGGAAGATGTTGCGCGCCACCTGGATCATCGACTGGTCGCCGGCCCGGTCCGAGATCGCCTGCGCCAGCCGCTGCAGCTTGTCATAGTCGAAGCTGCCGTCGCGGATCTCGACCTTCATGGTGGCACCGGAGACGTTGCCGATGCCCTGGATGGCGGGCGGCGGCATCACCAGCGCGGTGCCGTCGGGGATGTCGGCAACGCGCGCCGAAAGCCCCTTGTAGAGGTTGAGCAGATCCTCGCCCTTGTCGCGCTTGTCCCAATCCTTGAGGATGACGTAGGCGATGCCGGCATTGGATAGGCTGGCATTGTCGTTGAGCGCGGCAAGGCCGGCGATGGCCACCACCCTGTCGACGCCGGGCTGCGCCTTCACCTTCTCGGTGATGTCGTCGAGCGCGCGCGTGGTGCGCTCGAGCGCGGCGCCCTCGGGAAGCTGCACGATGACGAGGAAATAGCCCTGGTCCTCGATCGGGAGGAAGCCGGTGGGAACGCGGCTCAGCGAATAGACCGCCAGCCCGACCAGCGCGGCGACGATCACCGCCATCAGACCGCTGCGGCGGACCATGCCCGCCATCAGGCGCGTGTAGGCATTCTCCGCGGCGTTATAGGCGCGATTGAAGCCGCGGTAGAAGACGTTGCGTTGCTCCGGCGGCTTGACGGGGCGCAGCCACAGCGCGCACTGGGTGGGTTTGAGCGTCATGGCGTTGATGGCGCTGATCAGCGCCGTCGCCGCGATGACGAGGGCGAACTGCCGGTACATCTGGCCGCTCAAGCCCGGCAAAAAGGCCGCCGGCACGAACACCGCCATCAAGACGAGCGTGATGCCGATGATCGGCCCCAAGAGCTCGCCCATGGCCTTGACCGCGGCATCGTGCGGCGAAAGCCCGCGCTCGATGTGCTTGGCGGCGCCCTCCACCACGATGATGGCGTCGTCGACCACGATGCCGATCGCAAGAATGATGGCGAACAGCGTCGACAGGTTGACCGTGAACCCCAGCAGCGCCATGGCGGCGAAGGCGCCGATGATGGTCACCGGAACGGTCGTCGCGGGCACCAGCGTCGCGCGCCAGTCCTGCAAAAACACGAGGATGACGATGAGGACGAGCAGCGCCGCCTCGATCAGGGTCTTGTACACGTCGTGGATGGAGGCCGAGACGAACTTCGTGGTGTCGAAGGGAATCGTCCAGGTCATGCCCTTGGGAAAGGCCTTGGCGAGCGTGTGCATCCGCTCCTCGACGCGCGTTGCCACGTCGAGCGCGTTGGCATTGGGGAGCTGATAGATGGCGAGGCCGGCGGAGGGGCGCTGATCGATCTTGAACGTCTGGCTGTACTGCTGCGCGCCGAGTTCGACGCGGGCCACGTCTTTGAGGCGGGTGATCTGACCGCCCTTATCCGTCTTGACGATGATGTTCTCGAACTCGGCGACGTCGTCGAGCTTGCCGTGCACGTTGATGGAGTATTGGAACGCCTGTCCGTTCGGCACCGGGGGCAGGCCGACCTGGCCGGCGCTGGTCGAGCGGCTCTGCAGGTTGACCGCCTTGATCACGTCGTCGGGGATCAGGCCACGGGCCTGCAGCTTCTGCGGGTCGAGCCAGATGCGGATGGCGTACTGGCCGGAGCCGAACACGGACACGTTGCCGACGCCGTCGATGCGAGAAATCTCGTCGAGCAGGTTGATGGTGGCGTAGTTCGACAGGAACAGGCTGTCGTAGCGGCCGTCCGGCGAGGTGAGCGCGATGATCTCCAAGATCGACGTCGACCGCTTGTTGGTCTGCACGCCCTGCTTCTGCACGGCGTCGGGCAGCGAGGCGAGCGCGCTCGAAACGCGGTTCTCGACCAGGATCTGCGCTTGGTCGCCGTCGGTCCCGATCTTGAAGCTGACGGTGAGCGTGTACTGCCCATCGCTGGTCGAGATGGAGGACATGTAGATCATGCCCTCGACGCCATTTACGCGCTGCTCGATCGGCAGCGCGACCTCGCGCGTCACGGTCGACGCGCTGGCGCCGGGATAGCGCGCGGTCACCTGCACCGTCGGCGGGACGACCTCGGGGTATTGCGAGACCGGCAGGTTCACCAGCGCAACGAGGCCGAGAATGACGATCAGCAGCGCAATGACGTTGGCGAGGACGGGCCGGTCGATGAAGAACTTGGCGATCATTGGCCGGTTTTCCCGGCGGCGGCCGCGGCGGTGACCGGCACCACGGTGTTGCCGGGCAGCGCCCGCATCAGCCCGCCCACAACCACGCGCTCATCGGGCTTGAGCCCGCTCTTTATGATCCGCATCGAGCCGTCGATCAGCTCGCCCACCTCGACCGGGCGTTGCTCGACGACGTTCTTGTCGCTGACCACGAGCAGGTAGCGCCCCTCTTGGTTGTTGCCGAGCGCCACGTCTGGGACCAGGAGCGACTCCACGTCGAGCTGCTTTGGAATCCTGACGCGGACGAACAGGCCCGGCACCAGGAAATGATCCTTGTTGTCGAGCACCGCGCGCGCGGCCAGCGTGCCGGTGCTGGAGCTGATCTCGGGTGCCACGTAGTCGAGCTTGCCGCTATGGGGATAGCCCTGCTCGGTCTGCAGGCCCACGTCGATCGGAACCGGCCCCACATCATTCAATGTCAGGCCCTGGCTGCGCAGCTTCTCGCGGATGGTCAGCACTTGCTGCTCATCGACGTTGAAGGTCACGTAGAGCGGATCGACCTGAACGATGGTGGCGAGCGCCGTCGGCGTGCCCGACCCGACAAACGCACCGGGATCGACGAGGCGCGCGGAGACGACGCCGTCGAACGGTGCCCGGATGGTCGTGTACTCGAGATTGCGCCTGGCCTGCGCGACCTGCCCCTCCACCTGGTCGAGTGCGGCTTGGGTTGAATCGCGCTTGGCACGCGACTCGTCCAGCTGGGCCACCGACACGGCGGAGGTCTTGACCAGGCTCTGCTTGCGCTCGAGATCGGCGTTGGCCTGCAGCAGCAGCGCCTCCTGCTGCTTCTGCGTCGCCTCGGCGATCTGCAGGCTGATCTCGTAGTCCTTCTTGTCGATCTGGAAGAGGACGTCGCCCTTCTTCACGACGGCGCCGTCCTTGTAGCCGACCGTCTCCAGAAAGCCTTGCACGCGCGCGACGAGCTCGACCTTATTGAAGGGCGCGGTCGAGCCCGTCACCTCCATGTACAGCGTCACCTTGCGCTGCTCGGGCTTGGCGACGGTCACCTCGGCGGGCGGCGGGGGCTGATACTTGTTCGATTGGCCGCAGGCGCCGAGCGCGAGGACTCCGGCCAGGGCCGCGCCGACGCGCAGCATTCTTGCGATCTCGATCATAGTCCCGCCAGACGTTCGCGGGCGCCGGTATGTCGGCGCCAAGGCCCAGTGCACGCGGAGGCTACGTCAGACTACTAACTAATTCCCTTCCGATCGACGTGGCTCGAACGCTTGTCCCACGGCTTGTTGGCCATGGTCCGTGCCTGCGGGGTCGGTGGTTCAGGTCGGGGTCTGGCGCTCTTGCTGGCTCAGCGCACCAGGAGCAGCGGGCACTCGAGCGCAGACGACAGCGGGCGCAGGCTCGTCTCGGCCGAGACCACCTGCCCGCCGTACTGGGCCAGCAGGAACGCGCCCTTGTGGCGGCGCACGGCCTCGGCGACGGGCACCACGTCGCCCGTGGCGGCAAGCACCGTCTCGATCTGGGGCCCGCCGCTTTCGCCGAACAGCAGCCGCACCTCTCCCTCGAGCCAGGCAAGCTCGTCGGGGCGGCTGCCGATGAGCATCAGCTTGACGTCGCCGCCAGTGACGGCAGCGAGGCGCTCCGCTGCCTTCAGCATCGGCCCCAAGCGCTCGAACTGCTCGACCGCCGCGACGACGGGGCCATGCGTGCGCCGCGCCAGCGGCCCGGCGATGACGACACCGGTTGTATCGATCACGCTGGCAAAGACCTGCGCCAGGCGCTTCTCGTCGCCCGCGCCGAACGTCTCGGCGATGGCGACGACGTTCCACGGACCGTTCTCGGCGCAGGCGCTGGCGACCGCGCTCAAAGGATCGTCGCGCACCACGCGCGCGCTGAACGGAATGGCGGCGCGCTTAGCCGCATCGGCGACCTGGCGCTGCAGCGCCGCGCCCAGGAAATGCATCTCGCGCTCGAGGCTCTCGCGCGGCATTGGCTGCCAGCTCGCGCCGGCGGAATCGAGCGAGCGCGCGAAGGGAAACTCGGCGAGGTCGAAAAGCTGCCGGTCCTCCACGAACAGGCTCTCGACCTCCGACTGGTAGGCGCGCGCCAGCAGCATGGCAGCGTCGATCGCTGGCGCGCTCGCCTGCGTCGAGGTGCCGAGCCACAACACGACCCGGCCTCGCCCTTCGCCGGCGGCGGCGACGTGCGCAATCACGAAACGCCCCCTTCGCTGGCCTTTTCGCTCTCCTTGGCAGCGGGAGGCGCGCGTTCCTTGAGCACACGCTCCACGTCCTCGACCGAGGTGACGTTGCGTCCGGCGTTCTGCGCCCAGTGATCGGCCTCGCGGCACAGGTCGGCAATATGTCCGACCTCCAGCGAAAGCTTGCCGTTGCCGCCGGCCTTGCGCCCGGCCTCTTCGATGAGCTTGGCGACGCCGCCCGCTTCCAGCGGCTTCAACTCGTTCTTGGCGACGATGCCGGCGATGAGACGCGCGTACGCGGCAACCAACTCGGGCGAGCGCTCCACCGCGTCGTCGAACACGGCGTCGACCTTGAAGTGGCGCTTGAAGTAGGGCGCAGCCTTCGCGAGCAGCCGGTGCGATTCGGCGTCTCCGATCACGACCAGCTTCACCTGCAACGGAATGGAATCGAGGTCGGGGATCTCGCCGGTGGCGACCCCGATGGGCTCGGTGGGCGGATCGAATACGATCTCCTGTGCCTCGAGCGTGCGTGACAGCGCCTCGATGACGTCGGGCAGCGCCACCAGCGCGCGCGCGTCCAGCACCAGGAAGCCGCCGTTGGCGCGGTGCAGTGCGCCCGGCTTGATGCGGACCACCTGCGAGGGCTGTCCGTCGCTCGCCGCAGCAAACTCGATGCGCCCGAAGAGGTTGGCGTAGGTCGGATTCGCCTCCTCGACGACTGGAGCGGGGGTCTCGTCCTCGCTCGTCGCCATGACGTGCACGCGGTAGCGGGCGAGGCGTGCGTCGCCATTGGTGCCGACGGGGACCGTCACGCTCCCGTGGCCGGCGAGCGACAGGAACAACCCGGCGTTGCGCACGAGATCGCGTCCCGCCGCCTTCAGGTATCGCTCCATGCCGGTGACATTGGCAAATTCGCCCATCACGTCGTCAAGGACGGCGCGCACCTGCCGGCCCGCGATCTGCTCGTTGAGCGCGACGAGCCGCTCGCGGCGCGCCTTCTCCGCTCCCGGACGCTCGGCGAGGATCTGCTCGATCTCGGCCTCCAGCGCGGCGATCTTGGCGTGCACCTCGCGGCGCAACGACTCCGGCACGGAATTGAACACGTCGCTCTTGACCACGCGGCCGTCGAGAATGGGCGCCACCGCGATGCCGGCCGGCGTGCGCAGGAGCGCGATGTTCTGCCCTTCCGCCTCGCGGCGCAGCGCTTCGAGAGCGTCCTCGCGGCTGAAGCGGAACTCCTCCTCGATGGCGCGGCGCTTCAGCTCGTAGTCGTCGGCTGCAAACGCGGCGGGAAGCGCGTCGGCGAGCTGATCGATCGCGCGGGCCATCGCCTCGGCGAACTTGCGGGCCACCCCGGGCGCGAGCTTTAAAGCGCGATAGCCGCCGCCGGGATCGAAATAGCCGACGTAGATGTAGTCGGCGGGGCGCACGCCCTCGCGGGCGAGCTCGTTGAGCTTGGCTAGGACGGCGGAGTGACACTCCGAGCCGTCCGCTCCCATCACCCGGATGTTGTAGCCTGATCCCTTCATGCCGGCCCCGAAGGCAAGCTGCTCCAGCGCGCGGGCTTGGCCGACGGGGCCCTCAGCGGGCTCGACTTCGGCCGTGGTTTCGAATCCGAGGCTCTTGGGGTCGATCGCCCGGCCATTTACGGCCTCGAGCGCCGCGGAGCCGTTGGCGGCGGCCTCCGACGCGTCGGGCGAAGATTCGCTCGACTTTTTCTTGTCTTGCTTGGCGCGTTTGAAGAACATGAAGGCGGGCGCTCGTCGTGGATGAGTGGCCGGAACACCAAAAGCAGATTCGTACCGACCGAGGCCAGCTCGATCGGAATAGCCCTTCAGGGCGCGATGAGAAGCTCCCTCGGACACATTCGTGTCACGAGCTTACGGCGGATCGATGGCGACCACAGAAAACGAAGGCGCGAAAACGGGCATCGACATGGCAGCCGTCGCCGGCCGCGACGCGATCACGCGCGAGGTCTGCCGCGGTGCGGGGCGGCTGTTGCGCGCGCACGGGTACGCCTGCCTCAACGAGCTGCCGCTGCCCAATGGACGCCGCGCCGACGTGATCGGGCTCGCCCGCAACGGCGACATTTGGATCGTCGAGGTCAAGTCCGGCGTGGAGGACTTCCGCGTCGACAATAAGTGGCCGGAATACCGTGACTTTTGCGACGCGCTGTTTTTCGCCGTGTCCCCTGAGTTCCCTGTGGATATCTTGCCCGCGGATACCGGCCTGATCCTTGCCGACCGCTACGGCGGCGAGATCGTGCGCCCCGCACCCGAGCACCGGCTGGCACCCGCCCGCCGCAAGGCTATGACGCTGCGCATGGCGCGCGCGGCGGCCATGACGCTGCAGAGCCTCATCGACCCCACGCTTGAAAATTCCTGAAGTTTCGTGCGCCGCCCGTGCCCCTACTTGGGCGCGCGCTTGGCGAGAATGCGCTGCAGCGTGCGCCGGTGCATGTTGAGACGGCGCGCCGTCTCCGACACGTTGCGGTTGCACAGCTCGTAGACGCGCTGGATGTGCTCCCAGCGGACGCGGTCGGCCGACATGGGATTTTCCGGCGGCGGCGCCTTGTCGTTGGCGGGCGCCAGCAGCGCGTCCGTCACCTCGTCGGCGTCGGCTGGCTTGGCGAGATAGTCGACGGCGCCGAGCTTCACCGCGGTGACGGCGGTGGCGATGTTGCCGTAGCCCGTCAGCACGATGGCGCGCGCATCCGGACGCAGGCGCGAAAGCTCTGCGATCACGTCTAGTCCGTTGCCGTCCTCGAGCCGCATGTCGACCACTGCGAAGGCCGGGGGCTTGGCGCGGATCAATTCGACGCCCTCCGCGACCGAGTGGCCGCCGCGAACCTCGAAGCCACGCATTTCCATGGCGCGGACGAGACGCTGCAGGAAGGCGCGGTCATCGTCCACGACGATGAGCGAGCGATCCTCGGGGAGCTCGTCCTGCCGGAACGATAGGTCTTCTGTCGTGGTCATATCTTCTCCGGCTGCTTTTGGGTCCAGCGCCGTTTCGTTTGCCACAGGGCCTCCTCATGCGTGAGCGTAAGGGCGTGCCAGCGGTGCTCGCCGCCCGCGGTCGGCGTACCGATCGCCGGGTTGCAGGAATGCAACGCGCAAATTGGCACTTTGCGACCGCCTTGTCAGCTCGAAGATGGACTTTTTGTCAACGGGGCCTTAGCCCCGCGCCGCCCCCGGAAATAGGGGGTACACGAAGAAACATTGTGCCTACAATGATTAACGGTTGAGAATAAACGTGCGCGGCCAGTGTACCCGCACGACGGCACCCTGTTGCGGGGGCGGCCGATTTGAGAGGCTGACGACAGCGCCCGAGCGCTCCAGCAGCGTCTTGGCGATGAAAAATCCCAGCCCCAGACCACTCGAGTCCTCGTCCATCACGTCGCCCGCCTCGCTGCCCGCGCTCGGCCTCGTGGTGACATAGGGCTCGCCGATGTCGTCCATCACGTCGGAAGGGAATCCTGGGCCGTCGTCGGAGATGGTCAGCACCAGGCCGGAGGCGCTCCATTCCGCGTTGACCTCCACCTGACTGGCGGCGAAGTCGGTCGCGTTCTCGATGATGTTGCCGATGCCGTAGATGACGCCCGGCAGGCGCTCGATGACCGCGTCGGGCAGCGGCGCGCCCGTGGTGTCGGGCGCTTGCCCGGCACTGATCGTGATGTTGACCCGCGCCCTGCGGTAGGGGGTAACCGCTTCCTCGAGCATGGCGCGCACCGAGACGCGCGCGTGCAACGGGTCCTGCTCGCTGGGGCTGCGCGTCAGCTTCTGCAGGATGTCGCGGCAGCGCTGCGCCTGGTTCTTCAAAAGCGAGATGTCCTCGTGCAGCGGGCTGTCGGGGCCAACCGTATGCTCGAGCTCCTTGGTGACGACCGCGATCGTCGATAGCGGCGTGCCCAGCTCATGCGCGGCAGCCGCCGCCAAGCCATCGAGCGCGTGCAGCTTCTGCTCGCGCGCCAGCACGATATCGGTAGCGGCGAGCGCCGCCGACATATCGCGCGACTCCTTGGTGAGCCGCCACGCGTAAAGAGCAAGGAACGTCGTAGAGGCGCAGGCCGCCGCGAAGATGCCGATCTTGTAGATGAACGGCAGCTCGAAGGCGACGCCGTCGTACCACGGCAACGGCTGATGCTCGATGACGAGCAGCCCCGTCGAGGCCAGCGCGAGCAGCCCGAGCGCAATCGTGTTGCCGATCGGCAGCGTCGCAGCCGACACCGTGACCGGCGCCACGATCAGCATCGTGAAGGGATTGTCGATGCCGCCCGTGAGATAGAGCAGCGTGGCAAGCTGCACGATGTCGTAGGCGAGCAGCCCGGTGGCAAAACCGAAGCCGAGGCGGTGCCGCGAGGGATACCAGATCGCCAGAAAGACGTTGAGCCAGGCCGACAGGGCGATGACGGTGAGGCACGTTCCGATGGGGAGCCGGAAGCCGAGGCCGAAGTACACCGCGCACACGGCCACGAGCTGCCCCAGCACCGCGATCCAACGCAGGCGTACGATGGTGTGCAGCCGCAGCCGGCTGTCCACGGGATCAACGAGGACGCGCGTATTTCTGCCGGGGCGAGAGGCCTTCTGCAATGGTCCCAATCCTTAACCGGGGCGTGCTGCCCAACGCTAGCACGCGCAGACCCGCCGTTCGCCCGCCGAATGCCAATTGGCTTGGCAATCGGTTTATCGCCCAGCGCGACAATCGGGCCAGCCGCGTCGAGTTGCGTCCGCGCTCAAGCAGGATTAACTGCGCTCTCAAAGGAAAGAAAGGGAGAGCAAGCCCATGAGCGCCAAAGCCCTGCTGGCCATCGTTGCCGGATTAGCCTTGGGCGCCGTGGCGGCAGTCGCGCTTCTGCCCGAGGCGCGCCAGGCCCTGCTGCCGTCGGCCGGCCCCGTCACCAGCGGCAAGGCACTCGTCGGCGGTCCCTTCACACTCACCGACGACACCGGCAAGCGCGTCACCGATAAGGACTATCGCGGCCGCTACATGCTCGTCTTCTTCGGCTTCACGTCCTGCCCCGATATCTGTCCGGCCGGACTGCAACTGATCTCGGCGGCGCTGGACAACCTCGGCCCCAAGGCAGATCGCGTCACGCCGATCTTCATCAGCGTCGATCCCGCGCGCGACACGCCCGCCAAGCTCGCCGGCTATGTGAAGAACTTCAACCCGCGCCTCGTCGGCCTCACCGGCACGCCCGAGGAGATCGCGGCCGTAGCCAAGGCCTACAAGGTCTACTTCAAGAAGGTGCCGAACGAGGCCAAGCCGGATGAGTACGGCATGGACCACACCGCGATCATCTATCTGATGGACCCGAACGGTGAATACGTTACGCACTTCACGCCGGCCACACCTGTGGATGAGCTGACCGCCAAGCTGGACAAAATTCTGTAGTTCGGCACAAACGCCGACCCGCATCCTTGCTGGAGCGTTGCAAGCCCGAGCAAGCCTGCGCGTCTATGTGTCGGGAAGGTTGGGCGGGTTGGCTTTGAAGGACGTCGCTAAGGTCGATCGGAGCACAAACGCGCGCGATGCGCATGCTGCCCACGTGCACAATCGTGTGAGGGGCGACACAGCCACAGTGTGGCTCCGTAGTCCGCGTCCTCCTCCTTTCCTGCTAGCTAGTCACCTGAATATCATCTACTTAAGAGATCGTCGCATAGGCTCGTGTCTGTTGCACATTGACGCCAGCGAGCGGTGACCACTTGTTCTTCTTGGATTTGAGGGAGTCCATGCGGAAGACCGCAGCGTTCGAGGAGTTCGCCAATCAAACGTCCACGCATCGAGGAACTCGACTGTCCCGTCGAGGTCCGCCGTCATCCCGGCGCGCGCAGAATGACACTGCGTGTAAGCCGCACTCGCCGCGCCATTATCGTGACGCTGCCCGTGCAATGCGACCTCGGCGAAGCCGGGTCTTTCATCAGCCGCAACATCGAGTGGGTGCGCGAGCGACTTGAAAGCTTGCCGCGTCCCGTTCCGTTTTGCGACGGCGCGCTGCTGCCGTTGCGCGGCGAGTTCCATCGCGTCGTGTTCGCCGGAACGCGCGGACCGGGGCGCGTCGTACAGCGCCAGCCTTCAGAGATCGGCTTGCCGGAGCTGCACGTCAGCGGGCGCAAGGAGCACGCGCCGCGCCGTCTGCGCGATTGGTTGTTCGACGAAGCACGCCACGATCTCGACGCATGCGTCGTGCGGCACGCGCGCACCCTCGGTGTCGCGCCCAAGCGCATCACCGTGCGCGATCAGTCGACCCGCTGGGGATCATGCTCGACGACGGGCGTGCTGTCGTTCTCCTGGCGCCTCATCCTGGCGCCCGCACGCATTCTCGACTACGTGGCCGCGCATGAAGTCGCGCATCTCAAGCAGATGAACCACGGCCCGCAGTTCTGGGCGCTCGTCGCGCGCACGATGCCGACCATGAAAGAAGCGAAACGCTGGCTGCAGCTCTACGGGCTCGACCTGCACCAGTACGGCCCCACCATCGACTGAAACGCCCGCAAATCCAGCCTAATCGCGACCCGACATGAGCTCGGCGGCCCACTGCGCGCCGCCCGCATCGCCGACGGTCGTCTGCGCGCCGCGCTCGAGCGTGCGCGCGATCTGATCGTCGTCGACAGGCTCAGGCTCGCTCGAGATAGCCGGCCCTCCCACGACGGCGGTGCCGGCGAGCGGCGCCGGCCGCTGGCCCGCATGCCCCGCCAGCATCACCTCGCGCCAGATCTCGGCCGGCAGGCTGCCGCCGACCACGTGGTTCATAGCGCGCGCGTCATCGTTGCCGGTCCACACCCCGGTCGTCAGATGCGCGGTGTAGCCGACGAACCAGGCGTCGCGGAAGCCCTGCGACGTTCCCGTCTTGCCGGCGGCGGGATGGCGCGCCAGCGCGGCCCGCTTGCCCGTGCCGATAACGAGCGCCGCATTCAGCATCTCGTTCATGGCGCCGACATCGGCGCGCGCGACGACCGCGCGCGCAGAATTGTGCTCGCGCTCATAAAGGATGCGCCCCGAGCGTGTCAGCACCCGGCGCAGCACGTGCGGCTCTGCCTGGTGGCCGCCGTTGGCAAGCACGTTGTAGGCACCGGTGAGCTCGAGCAGCGACACCTCCGAGGTGCCGAGCGCCAGCGAAGCATCGCGACCGAGAGGCGACGTTATGCCCAGCCGGCGCGCGACCGAGGCGACCTTCGCCGGTCCCACTTTCAGGGCAAGACGCACGGCGACCGTATTCACCGAGCGCGCCAGCGCCGTGCGCAAGGTCATGGCGCCGCGGTACTCGCCATTGTAGTTGCGCGGCGCCCAGCCGCTGATCTTCAGCGGCGTATCCTTGATCACCGTATCGGGCTTGAGGCCGGCTTCCAGCGCCGCCAGATAGACGAACGGCTTGAAGGCCGAGCCCGGCTGGCGGTGCGCTTTGACCGCACGGTTGAACTGGCTCTCGGCATACGCCCGGCCGCCGACGATGGCACGAATGCCGCCGTGCTGGTCCAGAACCACGACGGCGGCCTGGCTTGCCCGCAGGGCACCGCCCTGCTCGGCCATCAGAGTTGTGACGAGCGATGACGTGCGCGCCTGCAGGCCCGCATCGAGCGTGGTCTCGACGATCACCTCCTGATCCGTCGCCGCCCGCGCGGAGGCCGGGAGCTGGTCGAGCACGTAGTCGACGGCATATTCGGCGCCCTCGCGCACCTCGGGCTTGGATTGCGCAATACGCCCCACCGCAACCACCGCGGCGCGCTCGTCGTCGGCCGAGATGAAGCCGGCGCGTAGCATCTGGCCCAGCACCAGCCGCGCGCGCGACCGCGCGATCGCGGGGCTCGCCAGCGGCGAATACTTGGAGGGCGCCTTCAGAAGACCGGCGATGACCGCCGATTCCGCCAGGGTCAGGTGGCGCGCCGGCTTGCCGAAATAGCGCCGCGCCGCGGCGTCGATCCCGTAGGCGCCAGAGCCCAGATAGACGCGATTGAGATAGAGCTCGAGGATATCCGCCTTCGATAGACGCGCCTCCAGCCACAGCGCCAGCGCCAGCTCCTCCAGCTTGCGCGCGAGAGTGCGGTCGGACGAAAGATAGAGGTTCTTGGCGAGCTGCTGGGTGAGCGTGGAGCCGCCCTGCACGAAGCGTTTGCTGCGAATGTTGGTGATCGTCGCGCGCAGGAGGCCCCACGGATCGAGACCGGGATGCTCATAGAAGCGCTGGTCCTCGGTGGCGATCACGGCGTTGGCGGCGTGAGCCGGCAGCAGATCGAGCGGCACGTAGTCGTCCGAGCCGCCGCGCTCGGCGAGCACCGAGCCGTCGCGCGCCAGGATGCGGATGAAGGGGGAATGGTCCTTGCCCTTGAGCGACATCGGGTCGGGATAGACCGCCGAGCACCACACCAGCATCAGTCCGAGACCGGCACCGCCGATCACGGCAACGTAGATCGGACCGAAGAGAGCCAGCTTGGTCGTGAACGAGAGCCTGCGCCGGCGCGGTGGAGGGGGCGGCGGTGGCGGCGGCTTGCGCGAAAAAAGCCCCATGGCTGCGGCGTGCTCCCGGACGGATTGCGGCGACGCGCTGCCGGCAAGCCAGCGGCGCTTCCCCGACCCTACGAGCAGGCAGCTAAGACGCGGTTAACCATAGAAATGTCGCTGCGGTGCGCTTCTCGGGCGGATGCGCGTGAAGGGGAGCGAAAGGATGCCGATGAGGATGCGCGCAAAAATCGTGAAGCCCATGAACAAAAGCTGGCGCTCGTCGAGGAGCAATTCGAGCCAGATGTTGTAGCGGGGAGTGAGCCCCGTGCCGGTGAGCATGTCCTTGAAGCTGCGCGCACCCGCCAGCAGGAACGTGAGCGTCTCGGGCGAGTAGACTGCGACCAGCGCCATCAGCAGCGCGCCAAGAATGAGCGACAAAAGAATATTGCCGGCGGACAAGAAGATGCGCAGCACGGGATTGCTCCTCCCCCAGACGTCGGCCCCCTTGGGCAACCCTATCACCTCTGGCGCGCCTTAAAAGCACCCAATGAGGGTGTCGGGCTGCATGCGGTGGAACTCGCGGGCGCTCTCGCCGGTTTCCCTGTGCCGGCTTGTGGACGCGCCGGTGCCCACCTTGCTGGAGCCTGGAAGCAATGGACCGCACGACCCAGACGCGGCCGCGCGTCGAGCCCCTCGACCACGAGCACATCGATGCCGCGTTGGAGCGCATCACCATGGTCGCCCGCACGATGGATTCGCTTTACGCCATCCCCGGCACCAAGATCCGGCTGGGTCTCGATGCCATTCTCGGCCTCGTGCCGGTGGCCGGCGACCTGATCTCCCAGGTGATCGCCACCTACATCATCTGGGAGGCGCGCCAGCTCGGCGTCTCGAACTTCACGCTCGCACGCATGTTCGCCAACACGCTGGTCGATACGATGATCGGCGCCGTGCCGATCGCCGGCGACGTATTCGACGTCGCCTTCCGCGCCAATATGAAGAATTTGCGGATCCTGCAGCGGCATCTGGAGAAGCGCGGCTACCGCCCGGCAGCCGAGCGCACCGTCATCGAGGGCGAGTATCGCCGCGTGGCGTAGATGGCGCGTCCTCACACGTCGAGATTGGTGGCGAGCAGCGCGTTCTCCTGGATGAACTCGCGCCGCGGCTCAACCACGTCGCCCATCAGCTTGGAGAAGATCTCGTCGGCCTCGGCAAGATCGCCCAGTTTCACCTGCAGCAGCGTGCGCACGTCGCGGTTGAGCGTCGTCTCCCAAAGCTGGTCGGGGTTCATCTCGCCCAGACCTTTGTAGCGCTGCATCGAGATGCCCTTGCGCCCGGCCTCGTAGATGGCTTCCAGCAGCGCCCGTGGCCCGGGAACATCGACCGATCCGGTCTTGCGCCGCAGCTTGGAAGGCGTGCCGTAGACTTCCGCCAGCTGCTCGTGGCGCTCGTTGAGGCGGCGCGCGTCGAGCGAGCCAAGCAGCGCCAGGTCGAGCGCGTGCCCCTCGGTGACGCCGCGCACCTCGCGCTTGAAGAAGAAGCCGTCGTTGCCGTAGCGGCCCTCCCAGCCCTTCTCCGTCTCCTCGGCGACCGCATTGAGCCGGTCGGCGATCGTGTCGGCGATGGCGTTGGCGCGCTCGGCTGACCGCAGGAGCTCTGCATCGAAGGCACCGGCGATCGCCGCCTGCTCCACCACGTCGCGCGAGTAGCGCGAGTGCAGGCCGTCGATCAGCTTGACGATGCCGCGCGCCAGATCGATGACGGCGCGCAGGTCGCGGCCGGCGCGCTCCTCGCCCGTGCCGGAGACGAGCACCGCCTCCTCCAGGCCCTGCTCGATCAGATAGTCCTCGAGCGCGGGCTGGTCCTTGAGATAGGTCTCCGACTTGCCGCGAGACACCTTGTAGAGCGGCGGCTGCGCGATGTAGACGTGCCCCTTCTCCACCAGCTCCGCCATCTGCCGGTAGAAGAAGGTCAAAAGCAGCGTGCGGATGTGGGCGCCGTCGACGTCGGCGTCCGTCATGATGATGATCTTGTGGTAGCGCAGCTTCGACACGTCGAAGTCGTCGCGGATGCCGGTTCCCAGCGCGCCGATGATGTTGGTCACCTGCTCGGACGAGAGCATCTTGTCGAGGCGGGCCCGCTCCACGTTGAGGATCTTACCTCGGATCGGCAGCACGGCCTGATACTCGCGCTTGCGGCCCTGCTTGGCCGAGCCGCCAGCCGAGTCGCCCTCGACGATGAACAGCTCGGTGTTGACCGGATCGCGATCCTGACATTCGGCGAGGCCGCCGGGCAGCCGCATGTTGTCGAGCACGCCCTTGCGCCGGGTGAGCTCGCGCGCCTTGCGCGCGGCCTCGCGCGCTAAGGCCGCCTCGACGATCTTGCCGACAATCGCCTTGGCCTCTTTGGGGTGCTCCTCGAACCAGGCCGTGAGCTCCTCGCCGACGATGCCTTCGACGACGGGCTTGACCTCGGAGGAGACGAGCTTGTCCTTCGTCTGGCTGGAGAACTTCGGATCCGGCACCTTGACGGAGAGCACGCAGGTAAGCCCTTCGCGCGCATCCTCTCCGGAGAGGTCCACCTTCTCCTTCTTGGCGAGCCCGCTTTCACCCGCATACTTGTTGACGACGCGGGTCAGCGCGGCGCGGAAGCCGGCGAGATGCGTGCCGCCGTCGCGCTGCGGGATGTTGTTGGTAAAGAGCAGCACGTTCTCGTGGTAGCTGTCGTTCCACCACAAGGCGACTTCGACGATGACCTTCTCGCGCTCGCCGTGGACCATGATTGGCTCGCCGATCAGCGACTGCTTGGAGCGGTCGAGATAGCGCACGAAGGCCGACGTGCCGCCCTCGTACATCATCTCCTCGCGCCTGACGTCGGCGTGGCGCGCGTCCGTCAGCACGATCTTGGCGCCGGAATTGAGGAACGCCAGCTCGCGCAGGCGGTGCTCGAGCGTGGCGAAGTCGAACTCGGTCTGCGTGAACGTGTTGGTGCTCGGCAGGAACGACACCTCGGTGCCGCGCTCGCCATGCCCGTCTCCGACGACCCTCAATGGTGCCACCGGCACGCCGTCGCGGAACTCGATCAGGTGCTCCTTGCCCTCGCGCCACACGCGGCACTTGAGCCAGGACGAAAGCGCATTGACCACCGACACGCCGACGCCGTGCAGACCGCCCGACACCTTGTAGGAATTCTGGTCGAACTTGCCGCCCGCGTGCAGCTCGGTGAACACGATCTCGGCGGCGGAGCGCTTGGGGTCGTGGTCGTCGTCGTTCTTGATGCCGGTGGGGATGCCGCGACCGTCGTCGCGCACGGTGCACGAGCCGTCCGGATTGAGCGTCACCGTGCATTCCTTGGCGTGCCCGGCGAGCACCTCGTCGACCGCATTGTCGACGACCTCGTAGATCATGTGGTGCAGACCCGAGCCGTCGTCGGTGTCGCCGATGTACATGCCGGGCCGTTTGCGGACGGCGTCGAGCCCCTTCAGCATCTTGATCGAACTCGGCGCCGTACTCCTCGGCGCCCGTGCTTTTCTTCGCGGGCAAAGCGCTCATTTCGCAGAATGTCCTTGGGGTCTTCTGGCCTCGGATTTCTTATACCACGGAACGCGCGGAGACGCCTGAAAAAAGCGTCATTTACGGGCGTAAACCCTTCCAAAAATTACATGCTTTTACAGGTGCTTACGGCAGGCTTGCGCAGGCTCATGGGGATGCGGCAACAAGGCCCGTCAACGCGCCGTCCTCGACGCTCCAAAAACGCGCGTTTTGGCGTAGCGCCGAGAAGGTCTCGGGGTCCGTTCCCGTCATCCACGCCTGCGTGCCCAGACGCAAAATTTCGGCAAAAAGTGCAGCCCGCCGCGCCTCGTCGAGGTGCGCGGTCACCTCATCCAGCAGCAGGACGGGCGCCACGCCCTCGTGCCGGCGCGCGACCAGCTCGGCATGCGCGAGCACCAGCCCCAGCAGCAGCGCCTTCTGCTCGCCCGACGAGCACAGACGCGCCTGCATCTGCTTGGGCGCATGGAAGACGAGCAGATCGGAGCGGTGCGGCCCATCGAGCGTCCGCCCCGCCGCCCGGTCGCGCTCGCGGTTATCGCGCAGCACGGCCGCATAGGCTTCCTCCACGTCGACGGCGGGCATGCGCTCCAGATCGGCTTCGAGCACGCCCTCCAGCGCGAGGCCGGCTGAGGGAAACGGCGAGCCGGGATCGCGCTCGCTGCGCTCGGCCATGATCGATGCCAGGGCGGCGACGGCTTCGGCACGCGCCGCCGCGATCGCGGTGCCGGTCTCGGCCATCAATAGCTCGAGGCCTTCGAAGCGCGCCCCATCGCGTACGCCGTCCGCGAGCAGCCGGTTGCGCTGC
This sequence comes from uncultured Alphaproteobacteria bacterium, assembly GCA_963776675.1. Lineage (GTDB taxonomy): Bacteria > Pseudomonadota > Alphaproteobacteria > Rhizobiales > Hyphomicrobiaceae > Hyphomicrobium_A. The sequence goes on from CAVZNR010000024.1 coordinate 20,805, forward strand.
TGCATGGCGCGCTCGAAGCGGTTGGCGCGCGTGCGGTAGCCGGCGTCGAAGGTGGCGATCAGCCGGTCGAGAAAGCGGCGGCGCTCGGATGCCGGCCCCGTGAACAGCCCGTCCATGGCCGGCGTCACCCATGACCAGCTCGATATAATCGCCCAGCGCGCTGGTGCCGCCGGCAGGCGCCCCGTTGATGCGCACGACGCGCGTCTGGCGCTCTCCGGTCCCGTTGCTGGCAACCAGCCCCGTTCCGATGTCGACGGGCCCTGGGTGGGCGTGCACGTGCGCGGAGACCGCCCAGCTCCCGTCGCCGATGGTGCGCGCCAAGTCGGGATAGGCCGCGCGGCGCAGGCCCTGACCCGGCGCCAGCATGGAAATCGCTTCCAAGAGGTTGGTCTTGCCGGCGCCGTTGGCACCGATCAGCACCTGCGGCTCGGGGCCGGCCTCGAACGCCAGATGCGCATAAGAGCGGAAGTTCGTCAGCGCCAGCCGCTCGACCCACAGCCTTGCCTCGGCAGGTCGGGGGGCGCTCTCGCTGACGCGCGGGACCGTTGCCACCGCTCTGCTCACACCCGCATCGGCATCAGCACGTACAGCGCGCTCTCGTCGCTCGGGTCCTTGACCATGGTGGGCGAGCCGGGGTCGGCGAGCATGAAGCAGGCGTGCTCACCCTGCAGCTGGCCGGCGATGTCGAGCAGATAGCGGGCATTGAAACCGATCTCGAGCGGACTTGCCGAGTACTCGACGCCGATCTCCTCGGTGGCGCTGCCGCCCTCGGGATTGTTCACCGAGAGCACGAGCTTGTCGGGCTTGATGTTGAGCTTGACCGCGCGTCCGCGCTCGCTGGCAATGGTCGAGACGCGGTCCACCGCGCCCATGAACTCTGCGTTCGAAACCTTCAATTCCTTGTCGTTGCCCTGCGGAATGACGCGGCCGTAATCAGGGAAGGTGCCGTCGATCAGCTTGGAGGTCAGCGTCACCGAGCCGATCTCGAAGCGCACCTTGGCCGGGCTCACGCCGACCTTGACGGTGGCCGAGCTGTCCTCGATGAGCCGGTGCAGCTCGTGCACGGTCTTGCGCGGGATGATGACGCCGGGCATGCCCGCAGCACCGCTCGGCAGCGGCAGCTCCACCTGCGCCAGCCGGTGCCCGTCGGTGGCCACCGCGCGCAGCGTCGCCTGACCGTCGGTCTCGGCGGTGTGCAGATAGATGCCGTTGAGGTAGTAGCGCGTCTCCTCGGTGGAGATGGCAAAACGCGTCTTGTCGATGAGGCGCTTCAGGTCCTGGGCGCCGAGCTCGAACTCCTGTCCGAGGTCGCCGACGCCGATGTCGGGGAAGTCCTCCGCCGGCAGCGTCTGCAGGGCGAAGCGCGCGTGACCGGCGGCGAGCGTCAGGCGCTCCTTCTCCGCGTCCTTGGCGATGTCGACCTCGCTGCCGTCGGGAAGCTTGCGCACGATGTCATGCAGCATGTGGGCGGGCACGGTGACGGCGCCGGGAGCGCCGACCTGGGCCGACACGGCCTCGATAACCTCGCGCTCCAGATCGGTCGCCTTGAACTCGAGCGTGGAATCGCGGGCGCGCAGCAGCACGTTCGACAGAATGGGAATGGTCGTGCGCCGCTCGACGACGCTTGCCACGTGGCCGAGCGCCCGCAAGAGTTCACCACGTTCAATCACTAGCCGCATGGAAGGATCCTCGGCGCGTTTATGGGGCCAAGCCCGCCTCAGTCGATGGAATGAGGCCGCCCATCAGGAAGACGGCGGTGCGCGGAGGCTGGGACCGGGACTGGGTACGGAAGGATTCGCGCCCGGCCAACTTGACCTTATGCGCCCGCCTTTTTCAAGGGGCGGGCTTGAGGGCTAGCTTGGTTTGGGCCAATTTTCGTTGCCGTTTCGTGGCTAAGGAGCGGCGCCGTGAGACGCCGCTCCTCCCCGCTAAGGCCCGCCATGCTCGCCCAGCACAGCGGACCATCCGGTTTCTGGCTTTCCTAGTGGCTCAGGAGCTTCTTCAGCTCCTCGAGCTCCTCTTTCAGGCGCGGGTTGCCGGCAAGCTCACCCTCGATCTTGCGGATGGCATGCAGCACCGTTGTGTGGTCGCGGTTGCCGAAGCGGCGGCCGATCTCGGGCAGAGAGCGGGCCGTCAGCTGCTTGGCGAGGTACATGCCCACCTGACGTGGCCACACCACCGAGCGGTGACGGCGCTGCGACAACAGATCACCCTTCGACACCCCGAAGTGGCGCGAGATGATGCGCAGGATGTCCTCGATCTTGATGCGGCGCGGCTCCAGCCCGTGCACCAGATCGCGGATCACCGTCTCGGCGATGTCGGGCGTGATCGAGGTGCGCATGTACTGCCACGTCGCGTAAAGGCGCGTGACGGCGCCTTCCAGCTCGCGGCCGCTCTCGGTCAGGCGCTCGGCCAGCAGATCGAGGACGTCGTGGCCCAGCGTGAAGGAGGGATCCATCGCCCGCTTCTCGGACAGGCGCTTCTCCAACACCTTCAGGCGCAGCTCGTGGTCGAGAGCCCCGATCTCGGTGACGAGACCGCGCTGCAGACGCGAGCGCATGCGCTCGTTCAGGCGCTCCACGTGGTTGGGCGCGCGTGCGGAAGCAACGACCACCTGACGCCCGCCGTCGAGCAGCGAGTTGATGATGTGGTCGAACTCCTGCTCGGTGCGCTCACCCTGCATGAACTCCAGATCGTCGATCAGCAGGATGTTGATCTGGCGGAACTTCTCCTTGAAGGCGAGCGGATCCTGGCTGCGCAGCGCCTCCACGAACTGATAGCGGAAGCGCTCCGCCGTCAGATAGAGCACCTGCGCGTGCGGCGCGCGCCGCTTCACGTCCCAGGCGATGGCGTGCAGGAGGTGCGTCTTGCCCAGGCCCACCGAGGAGTGGAGGTAGAGCGGGTTGAAGCCCGGGACGTCGCCCATCACGGCCTCGGCGACCTGCGTGGCGCCCGCATGCGCCATGCGGTTCGACGCGCCCACGACGAAGCTTTCGAACGTGTAGCGCGGATCCAGCGGAGAGCCTTCGAAGCCGCCGACGCTGGTCCTTCCCGTCTGCGGCGCCGCCGCGATGACGCCGATGTTGCGGCTGCCCTGCTCGGCGACCGAGCTGCGCGTCCCGTTTACCGCGTCATTGCCCGTTCCCGAGCCTGCCTGGCAATCAGGCCGGCCCATCGAACGCCCGCCGGGCGTGCGCAGCACCACGTCGACCTTCTCGGCGCCCTTGAACTCGGCACGGCAGCACGCCAGCAGATCGTCGGAGTAGTGGGACTGGATCCAAGTCCGCAGAAATTTGACCGGAACCGAGACCTTGACCGTCTTGTCGTCGAAGCTTTCGAACTCGATCGCGTGAAACCAGCTCGAGAAGATGTCATCGCCCAGCCTGGCGCGCAGCATGGCGCGCGTTTTCTGGCCGCGTGTCTCCGGTGTCCCTTCGACAGTCGCGCCCTGGACCGCACCAGAGTGACCGCCGGCCGCAACCGTACGTTCCGCCTTTTGAATCGTCTGCATTGATTAACCCCCGCACTTTTTGACTGCACCTCTATCGACCGAGCAAACCACGCCTGTCGCCCTCCGCCGCCGCGGCTGCGCAACCGTCTCTTCCTCGGTCTTCTTAAATGGACGCTCTAACCCTGCGCCCATGCCAAGCCGGCGGCTTTCCAACCGGCGACTTGCCCTCGGTGACGGTCGGCATCGAGAGGCCCCTCAAAACCATCCGCCACATTTCTACATCGCCCATACCCGGCATTCGCCATGGCTTCCGCTGCCATGCGACTTCGGCCACCCGATCGGCAGATGAAGAACAACTCGGTATCTTTGCTGGCGCCCGCCGCATCGAGCACCTCGGCCAGACGTTCCGGGAATGCCGCATCGATACGGCTCTCCGGGGACGTTTGCCACTCAACCGTCAGAACGCGTTTTCCGATCTCCGATAGATCGGGCATCCCGACGAACGCCCATTCCGCTCGCGTGCGCACATCAATCAGCAGCGTTGCGGAATCCTCCTTCAGGCGCGACCAGACTTCCTCCACAGGCACATCCTCGATGTGGACGATATCCATCGACAGCACCTTCACCCCTCCACACCCGCGGACCTAATCACCAATTGCCTCTGGTGGCCCGCTATACTGAATACAGAATAGTCAAACAGACGCCGCCCCGACTTCCCGGACAGACGCCCAGAAAGATACGCAAATACCACCAGAAATGTCGATGAGACCAGGTACGAGATACTATACAAAAACCTGGCATTGTCGCCCGCCGGACCGGCACGCATACCGCTGGCTCAGCACGAGCAGGGCGACCGTCAGAAACCTATCGCTTAACCGCTGCGTAAGCAAGTACACGAAACGCGCACAACGGCAGGCACAAGCTGCTCACAAAGCCGGCAGCGGGCAGTGGATAAACGGTGAATGGAACCAGTCACCTGGGGATACTCGTCTGAGGACGCTAAAGTTTTCCAGAGGGCCTGCAAGCTATCCACAGGCCGAAATTTCATCCCCTGCTATGTCGGCAATCCGTCATTTTTATGCTTGCCGACCTAAGTGTCGCTGGTCCGTGCTCGACCGTCATGCAGCTTGCAGTCGTGCGCGAGCGAAGTGGATTCCGCGACTTAGGCTCGTTTGCGATTCCAGCTCTGCACGCGCCGACACATAACCGTCTGTGGCGAACATACCGCGTCCGTCCGGCCGACGCGCAATCGTCATCAAATCTTAAGTGCCCATCGCCTTCACGCGCGCGTTGAGGCGCGACACCTTGCGGCTCGCCGTCTTCCTGTTCAGCACGCCCTTCTGCGCCGTGCGCGCGAGCATGGGCGCGGCGGCCTTCAGCGCTGCAACCGCATCGTCCTTGTTGCCGGCTGCGATCGCTTCCTCGACGCCGCGGACCGCAGTGCGCGCACGCGTGACGCGCGACTTGTTGACCTCGGTGCGCCGCTTCGTTTGACGCGTCGCCTTCTTTGCCGACTTCGTATTGGCCATGTGCTCACCCTTCGATTCGTTGTGCGTGTCAGAGTTCGTCCTCTACGGTTCCACATCCTCGTGGTCCGTGGCAGAGGAGAGATCAATCAAGCGAGGCTGCTTGAGGCCCGGGTCGCGGGCGCTCCAGTCGCTCTAAAGACCGCGATCCTATAGAGGCCGGGCGTGGCAGGGTCAACGCCGCAGCCTCGCCTTAAGCGACTGGCGAGCTTGGCAGAACAGTGCGCGCGAAATCTGCTAAGAGTGGGCCAAAGCCCGGCAATAAGCATGGCGCAGGAGGGGGGACCTCGATGAATTCCGCTTTGATTTGGGGCGTTTTGCTGGCGATCGGCGTCGCCGCCGCCTACTTCAGCGCGGCCGCCGGGACGCCCGCCATGCACATGCTCACGACCGCCCTGGTCTGCCTCGTCTACGCCGTCCTGGCGGTCTGGGAGCGCCGCCGCCTCGCGTCGGCCGGGGCCGGCGAGGCGGCTCTGGCGGCCGCGACCGCCTGGTCCATGGCCCTGGTGTGGGCCTGGGCGGCGTTCAGCCTGTTTCTCACCTACGTCCTCTATCTGTCCTGGGGCGAGTGGTGGCAGTACGTCCTGGGTGCGGGTGCCATTGCGGCGCTCTGTCTCCTGTTCGCGAGCATGATGACGCGCGACGCTAATGCGGGGCGCGAGGACGAGACCCTGCTTCAGCTCGCGCGTTACCTGACTGTCGGCCAGCTCATCGGCATGATCGCCGCCATGATCGGCCTCGTACTCGACGATAAGATGCCGCGCAGCCCCAACGAGCCGGACTGGGCGGCAAGCACGATCTTCTTCTTCGGCGCCGCCGCACTCGCGGTCATCAGCCTCAACGGCCTCCGGGGCGCAAAATCACAAATGTCTTGAGCCGCGCCGTGACGACGGCTGGCGACAAACGGAGACCACAATGCCCTTGAGACCCTTGCTGCCGGCCATGCTGCTCGCGCTCGTGATGAGCGTCGTGGTGGGCGTGCTCGCCGTGGGGCGCAATTCCGGCTTTACGCTCGGGCTCGCGGTGGCGCTCTTCGGCCTGCAGATGCTGTTCGCGCTCGTGCGCACCAACGCGCCGTTCTGGCGGACAGGCCAGGAGCCCGAAACCTATGCCGTCGTAGCCCTATGCGTTCGGCGCAATACGCTGCTCGCCGCCCTCGTCTACGCCTGGGGCGCTGCCGCCATCCTCGCCATCTACTCACTGTCGGGACTCAACTGGCGCCACTGGTGGCAGTACGGCGCCGCGATGGCGCTGGTGGCAGGCGCCGTCTTTCTCTACGCGCATCTTCTGACCGACGAGCAGGGCTCCTTCCGGACGCCCAAGGCGCTCAATGCGCTGATGTGGCTGACGGTTGCGCAAGGTCTGGCCGTGGTCGGCGTGATCGTCTACCTCATCGATTCGGGCAAGATCGTCACTCCGCGCAGCGACTGGGCCGCAAACTACGTGTTCGCGGCCGGCAGCCTCACACTGGCGGTGCTTTCGGCGATCTCCATCCTCACCTACCGCCACTTGAAGAACCGCGCCGTGGTGGAGTGAGCGCGCCGCCTCAGCGCTGACATTTGGGGCAATAGAAGGTCGAGCGTCCGCTCTGCACGATGCGCCGCACGGTGCCGGTGCAGCCACGCCGCGCGCACGGGGCTCCCTCGCGTCCATAGACGGCGAACGTGTGCTGAAACGTGCCCAGCGCCCCGTCGGCGCCGCGATAGTCGCGCAACGACGAGCCGCCCGCGGCAATGGCATCCTTGAGCACGGCGCGGATCGCCTCCGCCAGACGCACCGTCCGCTCGGTCGGACGTCCGGTCTTGGTCGCCAGGCTGGCGGCAGGCCGCTTGGGCGACAGCCCGGCACGAAACAGCGCCTCGCACACGTAGATGTTGCCGAGCCCGGCGATGGTGCGCTGGTCGGACAGGAAGGCCTTGAGATCGACGCCGCGGCCGGCGGCCCGGCGCGCGAGATAGTCCGGCGTCAGGTCCGGCCCCAGCGGCTCGGCGCCAAGTCCGCGCATCAGCGGATGGGCGTCCAGCTCGCAGGCCGGGATCAGCAGCATGAAGCCGAAGCGGCGCGCGTCGTTGTAGGTGATCGTAGCGCCGCCCTGCATGTGGAAGATCACGTGGTCGTGCTTGGCGCCCGAGCCGACCGCGTGCGCGAAACGCCCGGGGCCAAGCTTCGCGTCCGCCACCGCAATGGTGAAGCGGCCGGTCATGCCCAGGTGCATGAGCAGCACCTGGCCGTCCGACAGGTAGGCGAGCAGGTACTTGGCGCGGCGCTCCAGCCGCTCGACCGTGCGCCCGCGCAAGGCCCCAAAGTCCGCCGGCAGGGGAAAGCGCAGATCGCCGCGGCGCTGCTCGACGCGCGCGAACTTATGTCCGACGAGCACCGGCGCGAGGCCGCGCCGCACGGTTTCGACCTCGGGCAGCTCAGGCATTGCTTAACCGGTGGTGTCGAGGGGTTGGATCTCGAGACCATAGCGCGGCGCGGGCCCCTTCGCTATTGTCCGCCGATGCCGGATCGCCCCCCAAATACTCCCCGAGATACCCCGCACGACGCCCCGCAGGCGAGCTTCGGATTCCGCCAGGTGGCGGAGGACGAGCGCCAGGACCTGGTCAACCGCGTCTTTGCCACCGTCGCCGAGCGCTACGACCTGATGAACGACCTGATGTCGGGCGGCCTGCACCGGCTGTGGAAGGACGACCTCATCGCCTTCCTCAACCCGCCGCGGGCTGAGCGGCCGTTCCGGCTCATCGACGTTGCCGGCGGCACCGGCGACGTGGCGATCCGCTACGCGCGCGCGGCCGGCCCCAACGCCACGGCGCTCCTTTGCGACATCAGTCCGGAGATGATCGAGGTCGGCAAGCGGCGCGTCGACGCCGCGCACCTCGGCCACCGCATCACCTTCGCGCAAGGCAACGCCGAGGCGCTGCCGCTTCCCGATAGATCGTTCGACGCCTACACGATCGCCTTCGGCATCCGCAACGTGACGCACATCGACCGCGCGCTCAGCGAGGCTTTCCGCGTGCTCAAGACCGGCGGGCGCTTCCTGTGCCTGGAGTTCTCCGAAGTGCAGGTGCCGATCCTCGACCGGATCTATGACTTCCATTCCTTCGAGGTGATCCCGCGTCTGGGTGCGCTCGCCGCCGGCGACGGCGAGCCCTACCGCTATCTGGTCGAGAGCATTCGCAAGTTCCCCAACCAGGCGCGCTTTGCGGAAATGATCAGGCCGCCGGCTTCGAGCGCGTCACCTGGCGCAACCTGACGGGCGGCATCGCCGCCATCCACTCGGGCTGGAAGCTCTGACGCGCGTCATATGCATTACGCAGGTCGTGCAGGCAGAGACTTGCGTGGGTCCCGCTCTACAAGCGGGATGACGTTTGAGTTTGCGCTAGCCGATCGCCTCCCCACAACGTCATCCCGGCGCAGGCCGGGACCCACGCCAGCTTCAGCAATCGAGACGTTTATAAGCTAAGCCGCGGCCTTGGCGCGCGCGCCTTCCGCGGCGTCGCGGATGGCGGTGATGTTGGCGCGATAGGCCTCCTCGGTGCCGCCCTTGAACACGTGCGAGCCCGCAACCAGCGCATTGGCGCCCGCCGCCACCACGAGCGGCGCGGTCTCCGGATCGATGCCGCCGTCGACCTCGATGTCGATGGGGCGGTTGCCGATCATCGCCTTGACGCGGCGGATCTTCTCGACCATCGCCGGGATGAAGCTCTGGCCGCCGAAGCCGGGGTTCACCGTCATCACCAGCACCAGATCGAGGTGGTGCAGCACGTACTGGATGACGTCCTCGGGCGTCGAGGGATTGAGCGCCACGCCCGCCTTCTTGCCCATCGCCTTGATGGCCTGCAGCGAGCGGTCGAGATGCGGGCCGGCTTCCGCGTGCACGGTGATGTGGTCGGCACCGGCTGCAGCGAACGCCTCCAGGTAGGGATCGGCCGGCGCGATCATCAGGTGCACGTCGAACGGCTTTTTCGTCGTGGAGCGCAGCGTCTTGATCACCGGCGGGCCGAACGTGATGTTGGGCACGAAGTGGCCGTCCATCACGTCGAGGTGGATCCAGTCGGCGCCGGCCGCCTCGACGGCGGCGATCTCGTCGGCCAGCCGGCTGAAGTCGGCCGACAGGATCGAAGGGGCGATTGCGAGCGGTCGGGCCATTTTAGGGTTCCTGTGAAGCAGGGCTTCTGCGAGGCGCCGGTTGAGCGGTCTATTCTAACGGTGTTGGCGTCCTTGCGTCACCCGCGGCGGCACGCACACCACCAAGAAGGTAACAGAAAGCTTGCGCGTCAAGGGCTCACGAGGCGCGGCGCTTGCGCTCCACCAGCGTCAGGATCAGCGGCGTCAGAATGAGTTGCATGGCGAGATCGAGCATGCCGCCGGGAATGACGATGGAGTTGGCGCGCGACATGAAGCTCATCTGGATCATCGACAAGCAGATAGGGAAAGTCGATGCCGCGCGGATCGCGGAAGCGGATCACCACCAGCAATTCATCGGGCGTGGGGATCCAGCGGGCCACGAACGGGTTGGAGGTGTCGACGGTGGGCACGCGCTGAAAGTTGATGTCGGTCTCGGTGAACTGCGGGCAGATGAACTTGGTGTAGTCCGGCATGCGCGTGAGGATGGCGTCGATCGCGGCCTCGTGCGAATAGCCGCGCAGGTTCTTGTCGCGCGCGAGCTTCTGGATCCACTCCAGGTTGATCACCGGCACGACCCCGATCTTGAGGTCGGCGTGATGCGCGACGTTCACCTTCTCGGTGATCACCGCCCCGTGCAGGCCCTCGTAGAACATGAGGTCGGTGCCGCGCGGAAACTCCTCCCACGGCGTGAACGTCCCCACCGGCGCGCCGAGCCGCTCGGCCTCGTGCTCGTCGTGCACGTAGTGGCGCGTGCGCCCCGACCCGAACTCGCCGTAGCTCTCAAACACCTCCTGCAGCTCTTGCAGCAGGTTCGCCTCGGGTCCGAAATGACTGAAGTGGTTGTTGCCGCGCTTCTTGGCCTCCGCCATCGCCCACTCCATCTCGGTGCGGTCGTAGCGATGGAAGGCGTCGCCCTCGATGAAGGCGGCGTTGATGTGCTCGCGCCGGAAGATGGTCTCGAACGTCTGCCGCACCGACGTGGTGCCGGCCCCCGACGAGCCCGTGACCGAGATGATGGGATGCTTTGCTGACATGTGCTTTAGCCGAAGCTCTTAATATCCCGGATCGCTTAAGATTTCAGAACCTTAACAGCCCACGGCGGCTGAACAGCGGCGAGCGCTCGCCGCGGATCTGCAACCCGTCGTGCAGGCGCACCACATGCTCGACCTCGGAGCGCGACCCGGCGATCAGCGGCACGCGCTGATGCAAGCTCTCGGGCGACACCTCGAGCACGCGCTCCAGTCCCGTCGAGGCGGCGCCGCCCGCCTGCTCGACGATCCACGCGAGGGGGTTCGCCTCGTAGATCAGCCGCAGCCGCCCGTTGCGAAACTCGCGGCGCTCATCGCCCGGATAGAGGTAAATGCCGCCGCGCGACAGGATGCGGTAGAAATCGACGACCGGCGAGCCCGTCCAGCGCATATTGAAATCGCGCCCGCGGGGTCCTTGCTTGCCGCGCCGGCAGTCCTCCACGTAGGTGCGTATCGGCTCGTCCCAGTGGCGCGAGTTGGAATCGTTGATGGCGTACTCGCTCGTCTTGTAGGGGATCTCGACCTTCGGGTGCGTGAGCACGAAGGTGCCCGTGCCGCGGTCGAGCGTGAAGATCTGCGTTCCCGCACCCACGCTGGTGACCAGCACCGTCTGCGGCCCGTAGACGAGGAAGCCGCCCGCCAGCTGATTGACGCCCGGCTGCAGGAAGGCGGACGACTCGCCGTTGCGCCCCAGCGCCGGAAGCACCGTGAAAATGGTGCCGATCGAGGCATTGGCATCGACGTTGGAGGAGCCGTCGAGCGGGTCGATGGCGACGAGAAGCGGCGCGCGCTCGTCGAGCAGGACCGGCTTGTCCATCTCCTCGGAGGCGACGGCGGCGACGGGCACGGAGCGCATGGCCGCGACGATGCGGTCGTTGGTGAGGACGTCGATCTCTTTCTGCTCGTCGACGTCGCCGCGGCGCCCGGTGGCGCGGCCCAGGTGTCCGGCGAGTGCGCCCTGGCCCAGCAGCGTCGCGAACTCCGCTCCGACAGCCGCCAGCTTCTCGACGGTGGCCGCGACGGCCACGCGCGCCGGCCGGCCTTTTGCCCAGCCGGCAAAATACCCCGCCAGCGTTTGCTGCTGGGACATCCGTTGCACGCGTCCTACCCTTTTCTCGACGCCCCGATTGCCGGGGGCGACGTTGGCAGATGGTAGTCCAATTCGCTTAACCAGAGCGAGCCAACGCAACTTTCTTGCTTGCCGCCCGAAGCCTTGTGCGGCCGGGCAGCGGCTCGGCACGGCGGCGCGCCCAGGCGGCGATCCACAGCCAGATCACAACCTTAGGTAGTATAACGGTTGTCCTGCGTATAACTTGCCTTTGCCCGTCGGCAGGGGCTATCCGCGGCCCTTCCGGTAATTTTACAGTGTTCATACCGGCGCGAGACGCTGCGCGCCGAAGGGGGAAGCTTGCGGCGAGGGAGCACGCGGCCGCGTACCGAAACCTGCCCCATCCGGCGGGCCCTTCGCCCGAGCCGGCGGGCGCTGTGGGCCGCCGCGCTGATCTCGGGCGCCGTCAACGTGCTGGCGCTCACCGGCCCGCTCTACATGCTCGAGGTCTACAACCGCGTGCTGCCGTCGCGCAGCGCGCTCGGCCTTCTTGGTCTCACCATGGCGATGCTCGCGCTTTACGCGTTGAGCGGCGCGCTCGACTTCGTGCGCGTGCGCCTGCTGGCGCGGGCTGCGCGCCGCCTCGACGCGCGCCTCAGCGCGCGCGTGTTCGCCGCTCTGCAGGCAACGGCCGCCACGCCTGCGCGCGCCGATGGCCTGCAGCCGCTCCGCGACCTCGACCAGATCCGCTCCTTCCTGGCGAGCCCGGGGCCGACGGCGCTGTTCGACATGCCGTGGATGCCGCTCTATCTCGGCGTCGTCTTCCTCATGCATCCGCTGCTGGGCGCGCTCGCAACCGCGGGCGCGGTTCTGCTCGTGACCTTGATGCTGCTGGCGGAGCGGCACACCGCCGATCCGTTGCGCGCGGCAACCCATAGTGCCGGCCGGCGATGGGCATTGGCGACGGCCGCGCGCCGGCAAGCCGATACCAGCCGCGCCATGGGGTTCGAGCGCCACCTGAAGCACCGCTGGCTCGGCCTCAATGCGCGCTATCTCGCGGCCGAGCGCGCCGCCTCGCGGCCGGCCAATGCCTTTGCTGCCGCCATCAAGGTGGCGCGGCCAGCCTTGCAGTCCGGCGTCGTCGGCCTCGGCGCCTATCTGGTGATCAACGGCGAGGGCTCGGCGGGAATCATGGTCGCCGCCTCCGTCGTGCTGTCGCGCGCGCTGGCGCCGGTGGAGACGGCGATTGCCCACTGGCGCGCCTTCGCCGCGGCGCGTTCGGCGCGGGCGCGCCTGTCCAAGGTCCTTGCCGCGCGCACGCGCACAGGCCGCCGCCCCATCAATCCGCCGCCGCGACAGCGCAGCTTTGCGGTTGCACGCCTGTCGGTGGCGCCGCCGGGCGTTACGATACCAATTGTCCGTGGCGTCGGATTTGCGCTTGGCCCCGGTGCCGGTCTCGGCATCGTCGGCCCCAGCGCCTCGGGCAAGTCGACGCTGGCACGCGCGCTCGTCGGCGCCTGGACACCATTTGAAGGAACCGTGCGCCTCGACGGCATCGCGCTCGCCGACTTGAGTGCCGCCGCGCGCGGCCGCGCCATCGGCTACCTGCCGCAGGACGTCTCCTTGTTCTCCGGGTCGATCGCCGAGAACATTTGCCGCTTCGACCCGCACGCAAGCCCCGAGGCGATCGCGGCGGCGGCGCGTGCGGCCGGCATCGAGGCTCTGATCGCGCAGCTTGCCGCGGGCTACGCCACGCAGATCGGCACCGACGCCGTCGCGCTCTCGGCCGGGCAGCGCCAGCGCATCGCGCTCGCGCGGGCACTTTACGGTGCGCCGGTTCTGGTGGTGCTCGACGAGCCCGACGCCAGCCTCGACACCGAAGGCCATCGCGCGTTGATCGAGGCCGTGCGGGCGGTGCGCCGCCGCGGCGGCATCGCGATCGTCATCGCGCACCGGCCTTCGGCGCTTGCCGGCGTCGACACGGTTCTGGCCTTGAGAGACGGCCGCATATCCGCCTTCGGGCCGCGCGACGCGGTGTTGGCGGAGCTCGTTAAACCGGACGCGGGCGCGGCGCGGGCCACTGCCGCCGAATGATCACTCCGCCTTGCCGCGGCCGATGCCGGTGTAAGTAAAGCCCGCGGCCTCGGCGCTCTCCGGCTGGAACACATTGCGCAGGTCGACCAGCACGTCGCCGGTCATCTTTTCCTTGGCGGCCTTCAGATCCAGCGCGCGGAACTCGTTCCACTCGGTCACGACAACCAGGACGTCGGCACCCTCGACGGTCTCCAGCGCGCTCTCGCACCACGTGATGCCGGGCAAGAGCGCCTCGCCGTGCTTTCTCCCTTGCGGATCGGTGGCGCGCACGGCCGCGCCGCGTTCCAGCAGCATCGGCACAATGACGAGCGCCGGCGCATCGCGCATGTCGTCGGTATTGGGCTTGAAGGTGACGCCGAGGATCGCCACCGTCTTGCCCCGCACCGAGCCGCCGGCCGCCCGCTCGACGCGGTGAGCCATGGCGATCTTGCGCTCGTGGTTGACGCGCTCGACCTGCTCGACGATCGACATCGGGGAGCGGGCCTCGCGCCCGGTGCGGATGAGCGCGGAGACGTCTTTGGGAAAGCACGAGCCGCCGTAGCCCGGACCAGGATGCAGGAACTTGTCGCCGATACGCCGGTCCTTGCCCATGGCCGAGGCGACCTCCTGCACGTCGGCGCCGAGCGTCTCGCACAGGTCCGCGATCTCGTTGATGAAGCTGATCTTGAGCGCAAGGAAGGCGTTGGCGGCGTACTTGGCGAGCTCGGCGGATTCGCGCCCGACGAACACCACCGGCGCGTTGCGCAGCGCGAGCGGCTTATAGAGCTGCGCCATCAACTCCTGCGCGCGATCGTCGTCGAGGCCGACGAGCACGCGGTCGGGATGCATGAAGTCCTGGATCGCAGAGCCCTCGCGCAGGAACTCCGGATTGGAGCACACGGCAAAGTCCGCGTCGGGACGCAGCGTCTTCAGGCGGCGCTCGATTTCGCGGCTCGTGCCCACCGGCACCGTCGACTTGGTGACGATGACGGTGAAGCCCTGCAAGTGCGGCGCCATCTCCTCGACCGCGGCGTAGACGTAGGAGAGATCCGCATAGCCGTCGCCGCGGCGCATGGGCGTTCCGACGGCGAGCAGAATGATGTCGGCCTCGGCAGCTGACGCGCTCAGCTCGCCGGTAAAGAGCAGACGGTTCGCCTGCATGTTGCGCTGAACGAGATCGTCGAGGCCCGGCTCGTAGATCGGGGAGCGGCCGGCCCTGAGGTCGGCGAGGCGCGCAGCGTCGTTCTCGACGCACGTCACGGTCCAGCCGAACTCGGAAAAGCAGGCCGCCGAGACGAGCCCGACGTAGCCGGCGCCGATCATGCAGATATTCAAAGCTTCCTCCCCACGGAGCTTGACGAGCCTCCGCCGCAATGACGCACATGGCTACCCCAGAGGGTCGGCGGCGACAATTGCGGCTTATGCGCGCCGCTCGCGGCCCGCGTGCGGCAGCCGGGGCTGGCGCGGCGTCCTAGACGTCGAATTCGTCGATTTTGGTGAACGCCTCGCGCAGCGCCTCCGACCAGGAGTTCGACAGGTTCTTGAAATACTCGTTGTCCTTGTCGATGCGCTTTTCGCGGCGCAGGTCGAGGGCGTCGCGCTCATAGATCAGAATATCGATGGGCATGCCGACCGACAGGTTCGAGCGCAGCGTCGAATCGAACGACAGCAGAATGAGCTTGGCCGCCTGGCCGAGGCGCATGGTCGGCTGCGCCACGCGGTCGAGGATGGGCTTGCCGTATTTGTGCTCGCCGATCTGGAAGTAGGGCGTGTCGTCGGTCGCCTCGATGAAGTTGCCTTCCGGGTAGACCTGAAACAGACGCGGCGGCTCGGACTTGATCTGCCCGCCCAGGATGAACGAGCCGGCGAACCCCGTCTTCATCGCATCCAGCGCCGCGCCGTCGACCGCGCGCACCTGCCGGATCGCGTCGCCGACCAGACGCGCGGCGCGATACATGGAATGCACGTTGAGCAGGTTCGGCTTCTCCGGGTCGGGCTCGATCAGCTGCTCGTTGAGAAGGCTGACCACCGACTGGGTGAGCGACAGATTGCCGGCCGCCAGCAGCACCAGCACCCGGTCTCCCGGCTCGCGCCAGTAATGGATCTTGCGGTACTGCGCGATGTTGTCGACGCCGGCGTTGGTGCGCGTGTCCGCAGCGAACACGAGGCCGCGATTAAGCCGCATCGCGACACAGTAGGTCATCAGCTCACCTTTGGTCTTTCGGCTGGGCGCCCTTCGGGAGGCGCCTTGGCTCATTGCTGCTGCTGGGAGCCTTGCTGCTGGACTTCCACGACCACGTCAAGCACCTCCTCGGCGCCGCCCCGGCGGTTGCCGCGGATAGGCGCCGCCGCTCCGGCGTCGAGCCCGCAGGCCAGCCGCACATAGCGGTCTGTGGGGCAAAGATCGTTGGCCGGGTCGAACCCGATCCAGCCCAGTCCCTTCATCCAGACCTCGGCCCAGGCGTGGTGAGCCTCGGCGGGCTCGTCGCCTTCGGTGAGGAAGTAGCCGTTCACGTAGCGCGCCGGCAAACCCATCACACGCGCCGCCGCGATGAAGATGTGGGCGTGGTCCTGGCACACCCCGCGCCCGTCCTTCAGGGCCTCGGCGGCGCTGGTATGCGCCCGCGTCACGCCGATGACGTACTCGACCTTCTCGTGCACGGCGGCCATCAGCCGATGCATGCGATCGATCGGGTCGTCGGCCGTCACGTCCGCGGCGAGCGCGCGGATGGTATCGTCGGGCGTCGTCCGCGGCGTGTCGCGCTTGTAGACCCAGACGGGCGCCACCTCGATCAGGCCGCGCACGAACCCGGCACGGTCGCGCGTCTCCACCGTCCCGCGCGCCACAATCGACACCACCTGATGCTCCTCGGGGTACGCCACGAGGTGGGCCATGTTGCCGTAGCAGTCGCGGAAGCGCACCGCCTCGTCGATGTGAGGCGTCTCTATGCTCCAGCTGGCGACCTGCTGGCCGTCGAACGACGGCGGCGTCAGGCGCAGGCACTGGATGGAGTAGCTGGCCGGCGCTGCCAGCGAGTATCGCGTCACATGTGAGATCGAGACGAGCACGAGCCGGTTACCTTCTTATTCTCATCCGTTGAAATGATAGGCCTCCGCGACCTCCTGGCCCACCCGGTTGTTGCGCGAAATGAAGTCGACCAAAAACTCGTGCAGGCCCGATTGGAACACCGCGTTGATATCGCCCTCGGCGAGGTAGCGCGCCGTCTCTCGGGCGGTTTCCTGGCAGGCATGTCGCGCGCGCGTCTTCTGAGCCAACCCGTCGAGCGAGGTCGTGATGTAGTCGTAGCTGGCATGCAGCGAGCGCGGCATGGCGCGATTGAAGATCAGGTACTCGGCGATGCGCCAGGGCTTGTAATTCTGTTTGTAGACCCAGCGATAGCTGCGGTGCGCCGACACCGAGCGCAGGATCGCGCCCCATTGCACGTTGTCGACGGTTCCGCCGACCATCTCGATCTCGGGCAGCAGCACGAAATATTTCACGTCGAGGATGCGCGCGGTGTTGTCGGCGCGCTCCAGGAACGTACCGATCTGGCTGAAGTGGTAGCTGTCGCCGCGCAGGATGGTGTTGAGCATGGCGCCGCGGAAGAGCGCCGAGCGCGAGCGGATCCAGTCCAGAAGGCCCGGCAGCTTGTCGGTGGTGATGTCGGCCGGGCGGTAGCTCGAGAACTCCATCCAGGAGTCGTTGAGCGCCACCCACATGTCGCGGGTGAGCGCGATGCGCTGCGCGCGGCCGTTGCGCCGCGCCGCCGTCAGGCACGACTGCACGCTCGACGGGTTCGAGTTGTCGAACAGCAGATAATTGATGACGTCGCGTGCGTTCGCCGTCTCGTATTTGCCGAAATACCCTTGCGCGCATCCGGCGCTCGCGAGCGTGGAGCGCCACTCCTCGTTGTAGCCCTCCTCGTCGTCGCGCGGCAGCAGCGCGATGCGGTAGCCGACCTCGATGAGGCGCGCCATGCTCTCGGCGCGCTCCACGTAGCGCGCGAGCCAGTACAGGTCGTTGGCCGTCCGTCCCAGCATCTATTTGGAGTCCACCGTCCTCATCATTCAGTCCTTGAGGACCCAGGTATCCTTGGTGCCGCCGCCCTGGCTCGAGTTGACGACGAGCGAGCCCTTCTTCAGGGCGACGCGCGTCAGGCCACCGGGCACGAGACGCACCTGGTCGCCGAAAAGCGCAAAGGGGCGCAAGTCGAGGTGGCGCGGCGCAAGCCCGGCCTCGGCCAGCGTCGGACACGTCGACAAGGCCAGCGTCGGCTGCGCGATGTAGTTGTCGGGGCGCGCCTTGAGCTTGGCGCGGAATTGCTCGATCTCGCCCGCCGAGGCCGTGGGCCCGATCAGCATGCCGTAGCCGCCCGAGCCGTGCACCTCCTTGACCACGAGCTCCGCCAGGTGCTCGAGCACGTAGGCGAGGTCGTCGGCCTTGCGGCAGTTGTAGGTCGGCACGTTCTTCAGGATGGGCGCGCGGCCGGTGTAGAACTGCACGATCTCGGGGATGTAGCTGTAGATCGCCTTGTCGTCGGCGATGCCGGCGCCCGGCGCGTTGACGATGGTGACGCGCCCCGCCCGATAGAGATCGAACAGCCCCGGCACGCCCAGCATCGAATCGGGATGGAACACCAGCGGATCGAGGAACTCGTCGTCGATGCGCCGGTAGAGAACGTCGACCGGCGTCGGCCCCTGCGTCGTTTTCATCTGCAGCTTGCCGTCGAGCACGACGAGGTCCTGCCCTTCGACCAGCTCCACACCCATCTGGTCGGCGAGGAACGAGTGCTCGAAGTAGGCGCTGTTGTAGGGCCCGGGGGTCAATAGCGCGATCGTCGGCTCGCGATCGAGCTCGCGCGGCTTCACGCTCTCCAGCGTCTTCAAAAGGTTATCGGGATAGCGCTCGATCGATGCCACGCGGTTCTTGCCGAACAGATCCGGGAACATGTGCATCATCGTCTCGCGGTTCTCCAGCATGTAGGAGACCCCCGAAGGCGTGCGCGTGTTGTCCTCGAGCACGAAGAACTCGTCCTCGCCCGTGCGCACGATGTCGATGCCGACGACGTGGCTGTAGATACCGAGCGGCGGCTCCGCGCCGATCATCTCGGGCACGAAGGCTGAGTTGTTGATCACCAGCTCCTCGGGGATGCGCCCCGCCTTGATGATCTCCTGCCGGTGGTAGATGTCGTACATGAAGGCATTGAGCGCGCGCACGCGCTGCTCGATGCCGATGCTCAGGCGGCGCCACTCTTCTGCCGAGATGATGCGCGGAACGATGTCGAAGGGGATCAGACGTTCGCCGGCATTCTCGTCGCCATAGACGGCAAATGTAATGCCCGTGCGCCGGAACAGCGTTTCCGCCTCGTCCGACTTGCGCTTGAGATCATCGAGCTTCTGCGTGCCGATCCACTCGGCAAAAGCACGATAGGGCGGGCGAACCTCGCCGCCCGAACCGTTCATTTCGTCGAATGCCTCACCCAAGGCGCTTGATGCTCCCGTTCGATCTATCCTAGCGCAAATGCCGGGCCAGTGCGCAACTGCTGACGAACTTCGCTAAAAAGATAGCGAGTCCGTCGGCGACCTTGCCCGACAGTGAGGCAGTTGCCTTAACAATTGGCACAACGCACGCGGGCGGTGGACGGTTCAACGTCGCGCCTCAGAACAGGCCCTCGATCTGGCCGTCCGCGTTGATGTGAATCTGCTCCGCCGCCGGTGCACGCGGCAGTCCCGGCATGGTCATGATCTCGCCGGTGATGACCACGACGAACTCCGCGCCCGCCGACAGGCGCAGCTCGCGCACCGGCACGATGTGCCCCGTCGGCGCCCCGCGCTTGGTCGGGTCGGTCGAGAACGAGTACTGCGTCTTGGCCATGCACACGGGAAGCTTGCCGAAGCCGCCGGCCTCCAGATCCTTGAACGCCGTCTCGACGGAGGCGTCGCAGGCGATGTCGGAGGCGCCGTAGATCTCGGTGGCGATCGTCTTGACCTTGTCGCGCAGCGACATGTCGTCGGGATAGAGCGGCTTGAACGCCGCCTTGCCGCTGTCGGCGACCTCCACGATGTGACGCGCCAGCGCCTCGGTACCGGCGCCGCCGTCGGCCCAGTGCGTGCACACGAACGCTTTCGTGCCCGCGCTCTCGGCCGCCTTCATCACCTCCTGGATCTCGGCGTCGGTGTCGGTGATGAAGCGATTGACGCCGACCACGACCGGCACGCCGAACTTGGCGATGTTCTCCAGGTGCCGCTTCAGGTTCTCGCAGCCCTTGTTGACCGCCATGACGTTCTCGTTCTTGAGGTTCTCCTTGGAGACGCCGCCGTGCATCTTGAGCGCGCGCACGGTCGCGACCACGACCACCGCGTCGGGCGCCAGCCCGGCCTTGCGGCACTTGATGTCGAAGAACTTCTCCGCGCCCAGGTCGGCACCGAAGCCGGCTTCCGTCACCACGTAGTCGGCGAGCTTCAGCGCCGTGCGCGTCGCCAGCACCGAGTTGCAGCCGTGCGCGATGTTGGCGAACGGACCGCCGTGAATGAACACGGGGTTGTTCTCCAGGGTCTGCACCAGGTTCGGCATCAGCGCGTCCTTCAAGAGCACCGTCATGGCGCCGTCGGCCTTGATCTCGCGCGCGCGGATCGGCGTCTTGTCGCGCGTGTAGCCGATGATGATGTTGCCGAGCCGGCGCTCCAGATCCTTCAGATCGAGCGCCAGGCACAGGATCGCCATCACCTCGGAGGCGACCGTGATGTCGAAGCCGTCCTGACGCGGGAAGCCGTTCGACACGCCGCCCAGCGAGTTCACGATCTGGCGCAGCGCGCGGTCGTTCATGTCGAGCACGCGCCGCCACGCCACGCGGCGGCCGTCGAGCCCGAGCGCGTTGCCCCAGTAGATGTGGTTGTCGATCATGGCCGACAGCAGGTTGTGTGCCGACGTGATGGCGTGGAAGTCGCCGGTGAAGTGCAGATTGATGTCCTCCATGGGCACCACCTGCGCGTAGCCGCCGCCGGCCGCGCCACCCTTGACGCCGAAGCAGGGCCCGAGCGAAGGCTCGCGCAGGCACATCATCGCCTTCTTGCCGATGCGATTGAGGCCGTCGCCCAAGCCGACGGTCGTCGTCGTCTTGCCCTCGCCCGCCGGCGTCGGGCTGATGGCGGTGACGAGGATCAGCTTGCCGTCCTTGCGGTCCTTCAAGGTGTCGATGTGCGAGAACGAGACCTTGGCCTTGGTCGTGCCGTAGGGGACGAGAGCCTCGGCTGGGATGCCGATCTTGGCTGCCACGTCGGCAATGGGCTTCATCGTCGCCGCGCGGGCGATCTCAATGTCGGACTTCACGGTCACGGCTGACGTTCCTCCCAGGAAATATTCTTGCTTGGCCGGCCACGCAATGAGCCGGCGGATCGGCGACCACATCTCGCGGCGATATTGGCCGTTCGCGCGGCGCCCGCCAAGTCTCGACTTTCGGACAGGCGACCGAGCAGACGCCATGCCGCACTGCACCCATGTTCGTTAACGTCGGTTGGCGCCGCCCGGATCACCGCGCCGCCAGATTACGAATAGTCCCACGGCGACCACGAGCAGCGCGCCGAGCGTGCCGGCGGCATAGTCGAGGGTGCGCTGCTCGATCCCGAGGCGCATCGCGGTGGCGATGACGTTGGGCCGCAGCACCTCCTCACGGACGATGAGCTCGCCGGCGATCCAGCCCAGCAGCGCCCCGCCGCCCCAGACAAGAAGGGGAAAGCGGCCGAGCATCGCCATGATGACGGTCGAGCCCCCGACCACGAGGGGAATGCTGATCAGGAGCCCGACCACGATCAGGGACCAGTCGCCGTGCGACGCGCCCGCGATCGCCAGAACGTTGTCGAGGCTCATGACCGCGTCGGCGATGGCGACCGTCTTCACCGCGTCCCACAGCGTCTCGCCCGAGCGCACGCTTTCCTCGCCGCCCTCCTCGGCGAGCAGCAGCTTGACGGCGATCCAGAACAGGATCAGTCCGCCCACCAGCGCCAGCATCGGCACGCCGAGCAGCGAGCCCACCGCCAGGGTAAAGGCGATGCGCATCACCACCGCCACGGCCGTCCCGAGCAGGATCCCGGCGCTGCGCTGGCGCGGCGGCAGCGTGCGGCAGGCCAGCGCGATCACCACGGCATTGTCGCCGGCCAGCACGATATCGACGCCGATGATCTTGAGAACGGCCAGGCCGTAGCCGCCGAGGCCGAGGTGGTCGGCGATTTTGTCGAAGCCCAGGAGGCTTGCGTCTGCAATCATGCTCTCGACCGTGCCACGCAACGAAATTGGACTTGTGGACGCAAAGGAGCGGCGTCAACTGTGTTCGCACGGATCTCTTCGCACGGAGGGCGCGACGTGCCCCCCTTTATTGGAGGCCGCCGACCAAGGCAACCGGCGAGCCGCTTCCGGCCAAGTCGCAGCTTCGAAGCGCCTAGCCCTTGGGCGGCAGCCAGGTGTCCTCGGGCGGCAACGGCGTCGTGGTCTCGGTCTGCGTGTAGGTGCCGCGGGAGCGTGCGAGCTGCGCCTCGCGGCGCGTCACCACGACGGCGGCGACGAAAATGATGATCGCGCCCACCCAGGTCCAGCCGTCGATCAGCTCGCCGAACGCGAGATAGCCGACCAGCACCGAGAACGGCAGACGGGTGAATTTGAAGGTCATGGCCAGCGAGGCGTCGGTGACGGCGTAGCCGCGCACCAGCGCCATGTGACCGAGCACCGCGAACAGACCCATGAGCACCAATTGCGGCCACAGCTCCGGCGGCGGCCACACCCATACGAACAGCGCCGGCACCAGCGACAAGGGCGTCATGATGAGATTGGTGATGAAGACGATGCGATCGGCGTCGTCGGTCGTCGTCAGCTGCTTCACCAGAGGCCCGATCACGCCAATGGCCATCGCCGAGAAGAGGGCTGCGATCTGGCCCCAGCCGAACGCAGTGCCGGTTGGGCGCAGAATGATCATGGCGCCGAGAAATCCGACCGCGAGCGCGGTCCAGCGCCACGTGCCGACGCGCTCGCCCAGAAGCAAAATCGCAAACAGCGTGCCGAACAGCGGCGACAGGAAGCTGATCGCCGTCACCTCGCCGATGGGAAGCAGCGCCAGCGCATGAAAGAACGCCGTCATCGACACGAAGCTCAGGCCGACGCGCAGCCCGTAAAGCTTGATCTGGCTCGTGCGCACCAGCGACAGCCCCCGCCAGGCCAGCAGCGGCAGCATCCACACGATGCAGAAGAAATTGCGTAGAAACAGCACCTCGGTCGGGTCGACGCCCGAGAGCGCAGCGTTGCGGCCCACCGCAGCGATGCCCACGAGCAGTGCCATCGCGACGGTGACGAGAACCAGAGCCGCCACGGGGTGGTTGCGCCCTCCCGCAGCACCGCTCGTCCTCAGGGCGGTGGCAAGTGCGCGCAAGTCCTCGCTTCTCGCGGGTGTCAGACGCATCCAAGCCTTGTTCTTTCGTTAGGCGTATTGCAACCGTTGCCCTGACAGGGTGTTACGATAGCAGCCCTCGTGTGGTGATCGAGAAATTCGCTCAGGCTCTTGCCGTCACCTGCGACGAACTTCGCGATCGGGACACTAGAGCCCCCAGGAGCTTGCATGGGACAAGGCCACGATCACGGAACCTCCAATCTCAATGAGCGGCGCCTATTCTGGGCAGGCGTGCTCACGTTCGCGACGATGCTCGCCGAGGCGGTCGGCGGCATCGTGTCGGGCTCGCTGGCGCTGCTGGCCGACGCCGGCCACATGCTCACCGACTCGGCCGCCCTGGCGCTCGCCTGGCTCGCGGTCAGGTTCGCGCAGCGGCCGGCCGACTGGAAGCGCACCTATGGCTTCGACCGCTTCGAGGTGCTTGCCGCCTTCACCAACGGGCTGGCACTCTTCTTCATCTCGATCGCGATCGGCTACGAGGCGGTGGTGCGGCTGTTCGAGCCCGTCCCGGTTATGGGCTCTACCATGCTCGTCATCGCCACCGTCGGATTGGCGATTAACGTGGTTACGCTGCTGATCCTGCGTCAGGGCGGGCAAGCGAATCTCAACGTCCGCGCCGCGCTTTTACACGTGGTGAGCGACCTGCTCGGCTCGGTGGCCGCGATCGTCGCCGCGATCGTCATCCTGTCGACCGGGTGGACGCCGATCGACCCGCTGCTATCCATGCTCATCACATTGCTGATCCTGCGCTCCGCCTGGCTGATCACCAAGGACGCGGGCCACATCCTCCTGGAAGGCGCGCCCGAGGACGTCGACATCCGCGAGGTGCAGAAGGATATCGTGGCGAGCATTCCGGCGGTGGAGTCGGTCCATCACGTGCACGCGTGGTGTCTGAGCGAGAACCGCCGCCTGATGACCATGCACGCGCGCGTCTCGGAGTCGGCGCCGCCGGAGATAGTTGCAGCTGCCATCAAGGCGCGCCTCAAGCAGTGCTTCGGCGTCGTCCATGCGACGATCGAGATCGAGCACAGCGAGTGCGCCGATGCGCCGCCCGCCAAAGCCGCGGAAAAAGCTTAAGAAATCGGCCCTCGCGTGCACCACCGCAGGCGCCCGCGGTGCGGCGAGGCTCCATGACCTATTGTTCAGCCAAAACTGCTACCAAGACCTCCATGGCAGAGCCGACCGACCAGCCCCCGGCCCACGAGCTGCGTCCCAAGGTGGTGATCGTAGACAAGAACCCTGTGGTGCGCGCCGGGCTCAAGGACTTCATCACGCGCGATGCGCGCTTCGATGTCTCCGGCTCGGTGGCCACGGGCGCCGAGTTTCTCAAGCTGACGGAAGCGCAGGCCGCCGACATCGCCATCATCGGCTGGGCGCTGCCCGACATGAGCGGCGCGGAAGTGCTCTCGACCCTGAAGCGGCGCCACGCTGCAACGCGCGTCATCGTCTACACGGGCGAGCCGGGCAAGGACGTGCTGCGCCAGTCGGTGCGGCTCGGCGCCTGGGGCTTCATTTCCAAGAGCGACGAGCCGAGCGTGCTGCTCGACGCGGTCGCCGCCGTCGCCCGCGGCCGCATGTCTTTGCCCTACGTCGATCTGCAGACGCTCACGCGCGATCCCTTGGGCGAGCTGACCGCACGCGAGCGCGAGCTTCTGGTGGCGCTCGCCAACGGCTGGACGAATTTGCAGATCGCCTCGCGCATCGGCATCTCGCGCAACACCGTCAAATACCACCTCAAGAATCTTTACGATAAACTCGGCGTCTCCAACCGCGCGATGGCGGTGGCGCTCTACATGTCGGCCACCATGGACAACCGCTGATCCTGCCCAGGGTCGTGCGCGAAATGTCTCTCTCCGTGACCGCCCCGGGTTGGCGCGCCTGCCAATAAGCGCTAGTGTTTCCGAGAGGTTAAGGAGAGCGGCAGTGCAAGCCGCCGCCTTGTCTCAATGGTGCACTGCGAAAACGGTGCCGGACAGGCGCCCTACCCGAAAGCATAGCCAAACCACTACCCATCAGCGCCCCGCCGCTGCCCATTGGGGTGTTGTGCGATCCTTAATGAAACTCGATGCTCCGCGCTGCCGATAGCCGCCCCACAGCCAATTAAAGAAGTCTCGCAAACGACCGGCGGTGGTCGCGCCTTGAGGGGCAACAAAGAAGAAGAACGCGGCACTCGGCGGAAGCAATAACAAGACCGGCCGGCCGCTCGGAGGAAACTCGCATATGCTCGTGACGACGCATCTGTTTATTCCCGGTCCGACCAACTGCCCCGAGGCCGTCCGCGCGGCAATGGACATCCGCATGGAGGACATGCGGTCGGCCGAGTTCCCCAAATTCACGCTGCCGCTGTTTGCCGACCTGAAGAAGGCCTTCCGGCTCACCAACGGTCGTGTCTTCATCTACCCGTCCTCCGGTACCGGCGCCTGGGAAGCCGCCATCACCAACACGCTCAGTCCGGGCGACAAGGTCCTGATGAGCCGCTTCGGTCAGTTCTCGCTGCTGTGGGTCGACATGGCCAATCGCCTCGGCCTCAACGTAGAGGTCGTCGACGAGGACTGGGGCAAAGGCATTCCCGTCGACAAGTACGCCGCGATCCTCGCCGCCGATAAGAGCCACGCGATCAAGGCCGTCTTTGCCACGCACAACGAGACCGCCACCGGCGTCGCGAGCGACATCGCCGCCGTGCGCAAGGCGCTCAATGACGCCAAGCATCCCGCACTTCTGTTCGTCGACGGCGTCAGCTCGGTCGGCTGCCTCGAGTTCCGCATGGAGGAGTGGGGCGTCGACGCCTGCGTCTCGGGCTCGCAGAAGGGCTTCATGCTCCCGACGGGTCTGGGCATCCTCGCCGTCAGCGACAAGGCGCTCGAAGCCGCCAAGTCCGCCAAGATGCAGCGCTGCTACTTCTCCTTCGCGGACATGATCAAGAACAACGACAGCGGCTACTTCCCCTACACGCCCGCCACGCAACTGCTGCGGGGCTTGCGCGCCTCGCTCGATCTGCTTTTAGGCGAAGGCCTCGACGAGGTGGCCGCCCGCCACCGCCGCCTCGCCGAAGGCGTGCGCAAGGCGGTCGCCGGCTGGGGCCTCAAGCTGTGCGCCACCGATCCCAAGTGGTACTCCGACACGGTGAGCGCGGTGGTCGTGCCGGACGGCATCGACAGCAGCCAGGTCGTGAAGACGGCCTTCTATCGCTACAACCTGTCGCTCGGCATCGGCCTCAACAAGGTCGCCGGCCGGGTGTTCCGCATCGGCCACCTCGGCGCGCTCGACGAGATCATGATCGGCGGCGCGCTGTTTGGCTGCGAGATGGCCATGCGCGACTGCGGCATCGACATTGTTCCGGGCTCGGGCACTGGCGCGGCAGCCGAATACTACCGCACCACCAGCAAGGCCTCGGCCACCAGCCGCCCGGAGGCGAAACTAAAACTCGCCAGTTGACGAGAGTTCAGGCGGCGCCCCCGAAAAGGCGCCGCCTCTGTTTCCACCACGAGCCGGCGGGGTTCGGTCCCAGCCTCAAAGTGAAGGCCGAGGCCCGCTGCAACCGAGAAGACGACCAGAGGAACGCCATCGATGAGCTACACACTTTACCCTCTCCGCAAGTCCCGCCTGCAGCGCTCCGAGCTCGCCGTGCCGGGCTCCAACGCCACCATGATCGAGAAGGCCGCCACCAGCGCCGCCGACTACGTCTTCCTCGACTGTGAGGACGCCGTTGCTCCGCCCGACAAGGAGCAGGCGCGCAAGAACATCATCCAGGCGCTCAACGACATCGACTGGCGCGGCAAGGGCAAGACCGTCTCGGTTCGCATCAACGGCCTCGACACCCACTACATGTATCGCGACGTCGTCGACATCATGGAGCAGGCCGGCTCCAAGCTCGACACCATCCTGGTGCCCAAGGTCGGCGTCCCCGCCGACATCTACACGGTCGAGTGCCTCATCAGCCAGATCGAGGTCGCGAAGGGCTTCACCAACAAGGTCGCCACCGAGGCGCTCATCGAGACGCCGCTCGGCATGGCCAACGTCGAGGCGATCGCCGCCGCCCCGAGCCGGCTCGAGGCCATGCACTTCGGCGTCGCCGACTACGCCGCCTTCAACAAGGCGCGCACCGTCGTCATCGGCGGCCTGAACCCCGACTATCCCGGCGACCAGTGGCACTTCGCACTGTCGCGCATGACGGTTGCCTGCCGCGCCTACGGCCTGCGCCCGATTGACGGTCCGTTCGGCGACTTCTCCGATCCCGACGGCTACACGGCGGGTGCCAAGCGCGCCGCGGCTCTCGGCATCGAGGGCAAGTGGGCGATCCATCCCTCGCAGATCGAGCTCGCCAACGCCGTGTTCTCGCCGACGCCCAAGGAAGTCGAGCGTGCCGAGCGCATCCTCGTCGCCCTCAAGGAGGCCGAGGCGCAGGGCAAGGGTGCGGCTTCGCTCGACGGCAAGATGATCGACGCGGCGTCCGAGAAGATGGCCAAGAACCTGCTCGCCACCGCCGCCGCCATCAAGGCGTCAGAAGCCGCCCAGAAGGCCGCCTGAGCCAACAAGATACTCGTCTAGGGAGCTAAAAAATGGACATTCACGAATACCAAGCCAAGGAGCTGCTCTCCAAGTTCGGAGTGCCGATTCCGCGCGGCGGCCTCGCCTACAGCCCCGAGCAGGCCACCTATCGCGCCACCGAGATCGGCGGCAAGAAGTGGGTGGTCAAGGCGCAGATCCACTCAGGCGCGCGCGGCAAGGCCGGCGGCATCAAGCTGTGCACCAACGACAACGAGCTCGAAGCCGCAGCCGAGGAGCTGCTCGGCAAGAAGCTCGTGACGCACCAGACCGGTCCGTCGGGCAAGCTGGTGTCGCGCCTCTACATCGAGGAAGGCACCGACATCGCCAAGGAGATCTACTTCGCGCTCGTCATGGACCGCGCCACCGAGCGCATCATGGTCGTGGCGTCGGCCGCCGGCGGCATGGAGATCGAGGAGATCTCCGCCAAGCAGCCCGACACCATCATCCGCGTCGTCGTGGATCCGGCCGTCGGCATGCAGGCGTTCCAGGCGCGCGAGGTGGCCTACGGCCTCGGCGTCGACCCTGAGATCATCAACAAGCTCGTGCCCACCATCATGGGCTGTTACCGGGCCTTCCGCGATCTCGACGCCACCATGGTCGAGATCAACCCGCTGGTGATCACCAAGGACAAGCACCTCGTCGCGCTCGACGCCAAGATGTCGTTCGACGACAACGCGCTCTTCCGCCGTCCGCACATCGCGGAGCTGCGCGACAAGAGCCAGGAGGATCCGCGCGAGACCTATGCGTCCGACCGCGGCCTCGCCTACGTCGGCCTCGACGGCGACATCGGCTGCGTCGTCAACGGCGCCGGTCTCGCCATGGCGACGCTCGACATGATCAAGCTGGCCGGCGGCGAGCCGGCGAACTTCCTCGACATCGGCGGTGGCGCGAGCCCTGAGCGCGTTGCCAAGTCGTTCAAGGCGGTTCTGAAAGACAAGAAGGTCAAGGCGCTGCTGCTGAACGTGTTCGCCGGCATCAACCGCTGCGACTGGGTGGCCAAGGGCGTGGTCGACGCGGTGACCGAGCTCAACATCAAGATGCCGGTCGTCGTCCGCCTTGCCGGCACCAACGTCGAGGAGGGTCGTCGCATTCTGAATGAGAGCGGCCTCACGGTTATCACCGCGGAAACGCTGGCGGAAGCGGCCGAGAAGGCCGTCGCCGCCGCAAAAAGCGCCGCTTGATTAGGGAGAACGCTCACATGGCCATTCTGATCAACGAGAACACCCCGATCCTGATCCAGGGCTTCACGGGCCGCATCGGCACCTTCCACGCCCAGGAGATGATCGACTACGGCTCCAACGTCGTCGGCGGCGTCACACCCGGCAAGGGTGGCACCAGCCACCTCGGCCGTCCGGTGTTCAACACCGTCAAGGGCGCCGTGGAGGAGACGGGCGCGCAGGCGTCCATCGTGTTCGTGCCGCCGCCGTTTGCGGCCGACGCGATCATGGAAGCCGCCGACGGCGGCATCAAGTACTGCGTGTGCATCACCGACGGCATTCCCGCCCAGGACATGATCCGCGTGAAGCGCTACATGCGCCGCTACAAGAAGGCCGACCGCATGGTGCTGACGGGGCCCAACTGCGCCGGCACCATCTCACCGGGCAAAGCCATGCTCGGCATCATGCCGGGGCACATCTACATCCCCGGCCGCGTCGGCGTCATCGGCCGTTCCGGCACGCTCGGCTACGAGGCCGCCTCGCAGATGAAGGCGCTCGGCGTCGGCATCTCGACCTCGGTCGGCATCGGCGGCGACCCGATCAACGGCTCCTCGTTCCGCGACATTCTCGAGCACTTCGAGAACGATCCGGAGACCGACGCCGTGCTGATGATCGGCGAGATCGGCGGTCCGCAGGAAGCCGAGGCTGGCCAGTACGCGCGCGACCACATGAAGAAGCCGGTGATCGCCTACATCGCCGGTCTCTCCGCTCCCAAGGGTCGCCGCATGGGTCACGCCGGCGCCATCATCTCGGCGTTCGGCGAGTCCGCACCTGAGAAGGTGGAGATCCTTAAGGGTTGCGGCGTCACTATTGCGCCGACGCCGTCCGAGATGGGCTCGACCGTTGCGAAGGTCGTGCAGCAGATGAAGAAGGTCGCGTAAGCGGCACAAGCTTGCGACGGGCCTGTCCCGCAAGGGACGGGCCCGCACTTTGCCTCGTGCTCCCCGCGATCGACACCCCGCTCCGTCACGCACCTTCGCGACGCGTCGGGCCAGAGCACCGAGGTGTCACAGCACTGATCGGCGCGTGGAGAGACTGGACGAATGCTGGAAGAGGCCACCAAGACGACCCGCGGCAATCTCGACGAGTTCCGCCTGCGCGACGAGTTGCGCGCGCTGCGCACCCAGATCCCCGACACGCCCGCCCTCAACCCGATCGTCAGCGTGGCGTTCGACCTGTCGCGCCGCCTGGAGTCGGGCGAGATCTCCTTCGAGGAGCTGCGCGATCTCGCCACCCGCCTGATGGACCGCGCCTGCGTGCAGCGCGGCCTGCATCTGCGCGAGCGCGTCGGCTTCGTCGACCGCGCCACCACGTACGAGGAGTTCGCCGCCTTCGTCGAGGCCGAGGCTAAGGACGCCGACTTCGAGACCTTCAAGGCCCGCTGGTCGCGCCCGCGCACCGGCATCGTGCTCACCGCGCATCCCACCTTCGGGCTGTCGGAGGCGCTGTCCAAGCGCATCGTGGAGATCGCCGTATCCAACGGCGTCGACCCCAACACCCCCATCGGGCATCCGCACCGGCCCGATGCCAACATCGATCTCGCCTACGAGCACCGCCGCGCGCAGGAGGCCATCAAGAACCTGCGCAACGCCTACACGGAGCTCTTGCACAGCTTCTATACCGCAGCCTTCGCCCGCTTCGGCGACCAGGCCTATACGATCAGGCCGCGGCTTGCCACGATCGCCTCCTGGGTCGGCTACGATCTCGACGGGCGCACCGACATCTCCTGGATCGCGTCCTTCATCATCCGCCTGCACGAGAAGCGCGCCAGCTTCGTCGACATCCACGAGCGCATCCAGGCGCTCCGCGATTCGCTCAGTGCCCACGCCGACACGCAGCGGCTGGGCCGGCAGATCACCGGCAAGCTCGATCTCGCCATCGCCGCCGTCGACGAGCAGATCGCGGCGCTGCAGGAGGTCGTGGCCGGCAAGCAGACGCTGGCCGACGCCGCCAACGTCGTCACCAGCCCCGACAGCTACAACATCACCTCGGTCGAGCCGGTCGTCGAGCTGCTGCAGCAGCTGCTCGACACGACCAAAGACCCGCAGATCAAGCGCTCGGTCGCGGTCATCGCCGGGCTGATGCGCGCAACGGGTCTGGGCACCTCGCACATCCACCTGCGCATCAACGCGGTGCAGCTCAACAACGCCTTCCGCGCCTTCGTGCACCAGCCCTGGACGCGCGATCTTTCCGAAAGCCAGGCGCTGTCGCGCATCGTGGATATGATCGAGGCCGCCAAGCACGAGACCGTCAACTTCGAGACGCTGGAGCTGGAGACCGCCACCGCCATCCGCCAGTTCGCGCTCGTTGCCCAGATCCAGAAGCACGTCGACAGCGACACGCCGATCCGCTTCCTCATCGCGGAAACGGAATCGCCCGCCACCGTGCTGATCGCGGTGTTCTTCGCCACCCTGCTCGGCGTCGATCACATCACCGACGTGTCGCCGCTGTTTGAGAACGCGGCCGGCCTGGAAGCCGGCGCGCGCATCATCGAGCACCTGTTGGAGCAGAAGGCCTATCGCGACTACGTCAAGAAGCGCGGCCGCCTCGCCTACCAGACGGGCTTCTCGGATGCCGGCCGTTTCGTCGGCCAGATCACGGCGACGCTGGCCGTGGAGCGTCTGCATCACAACGTGGCCGAGGCCATCCACCGCGCCGGGCTCAAGGACATCGAGACGCTGATCTTCTCCACCCACGGCGAGTCGATGGGCCGCGGCGCGCACCCCGGCGAGATGCGCACGCGCCTCAACTATCTCTTTCCCCAGGAGGCGCGCCGCAGGTTCGCGCGCCACGGCCTGGCCTTGAAGCACGAGACGAGCTTCCAGGGCGGCGACGGCTATCTGTTCTTCGCCAACAACCGCTTGACCACGCGCGCGCTCTCCACCGTCATCATGGACGGCACCGAGCCCATCGAAGGCAGCGATCCGTTCTACGACGACGGCAATCTG
Organism: uncultured Alphaproteobacteria bacterium; assembly: GCA_963776675.1. Taxonomy (GTDB): domain Bacteria; phylum Pseudomonadota; class Alphaproteobacteria; order Rhizobiales; family Hyphomicrobiaceae; genus Hyphomicrobium_A. The sequence goes on from CAVZNR010000024.1 coordinate 52,206, forward strand.
GCCTACGACTTCCTGCTGCGCCTCAAGTCGTATCAGGAGCACCTGTTCGCCCATCCCGGCTACCGGGCGGTGCTCGGCGCCTTCGGGCCGAACCTGCTGTTCAAGACCGGCTCGCGCCCCGTGCGCCGCCAATCGGACACCGCCACCGTCGACCGCGGCGATCCTGCGCGCATGCGCGCCATTCCCAACAACGCCATCCTTCAGCAGTTCGGCTACGTCGCCAACGTGGTGGCGGGCTTGAGCGCCGCCGTCGGCTCGGAGCGGGGGCGGTTCGTCGAGCTTGCGCGCAACTCGCCGCGTCTGCGGCCGTTGATCGAGATGATCGCGCGCGCCAAGCAGCTCTCCAGCCTCAACGCCATGGGCGCCAACGCCATCGTCTTCGATCCGGGGTTCTGGGCGTGGCGCGCCTCTTGGGGACGCGAGCCGCATCTGGAGCCGGCCTTCCGTACGCTCGCCTCGCGGCTGCTCGAGGACGAGCGCTGCGGCGCCATCAACGGGCTGGTGCACCACTTGCGCCTCGACGCCGTCGATCTGCACGCCATGCTGGAGGAGATCGGCATCGAGGCCGGCAAGA
>CAVZNR010000025.1:0-4694 GCA_963776675.1 uncultured Alphaproteobacteria bacterium
CCGAAGCGTTCAGTAGCTTCGGTGCCGTTAGGTTGGCTGAAACCCTCCGTTGCAGAACCAATCGCTCTCGTGCCACGCATGATAGGCGGCCGCGCGCCAACTATTGTGTCGCCCAATTCTGCAGCCGATTGCCCTTCGTTGAAGATTGGTCTTCGTACCCCCGATGCTGGATCGCTCTCCCTCAACATGACGAGTTGACGGGGTCGTGTCCCTGGACGTGGTGTAGGAGTTGGGCGGCCAGGATCTCCGTGGCGGGTCGGGCCGCTCTGGCTCATGCCGCCGCAGCGGGCAGCATGAGGGCGAGATCATCGCGCATCGGGGCGATGGTTTCCAGGGTCATGTAGCGGGCGCGCTGCACCGCCCACTCGTCATTCTGCTCGAGCAGGATAGCACCGACCAAGCGGGTGATCGCAGCCTCGTTCGGGAAGATGCCGACCACCTCGGTGCGCCGCTTGACCTCACTGTTGAGGCGTTCCAAGGGGTTGGTCGAGTGGATCTTGGCGCGGTGCTCCTTGGGGAAGGTCATGTAGGCCAGCACGTCCTCCTCGGCCGCGTCGAGCAGGGCGGCGAGCTTGGGCAGCTTGGCGCGGACCTGGTCGGCGACCTGGCGCCACTGCGCCTTGGCGGCGTCGGCATGGTCCTGGGCGAAGGCGGTGGCGATGAACGCCGCGACGACGCGCCGGCCGCTCCTGCCGGCGTGGGCGAGCGCGTTGCGCATGAAGTGCACCCGGCAGCGCTGCCAGGTGGCGCGGAACACGCGCGCGACCGCCGCCTTGATGCCCTCGTGGGCATCCGAGATCACCAGCTTGACCCCGGCAAGACCACGGCGCTTGAGCGTGCGCAGAAAGTCGAGCCAGAACGTCTCGGCCTCCGAGGCGCCGATCGCCATGCCGATCACCTCACGGCGGCCGTCGGTGTTGACGGCGACCGCGATGGTCACGGCGACCGAGACGATGCGCCCGGCCTCGCGCACCTTCACGTAGGTGGCGTCGATCCACAGATAGGGCCAGTCGCCCTCGATCGGCCGCTCGAGGAACGTCCGCACCCGCTCGTCGATCTCAGCGCACAGCCGGCTGACCTGGCTTTTGGAGATGCCGGCCATGCCGAGAGCCTTGACCAGCTCGTCGACCGAGCGCGTCGAGATGCCCTGGACGTAGGCCTCCTGGATCACGGCCGTCAGCGCCTTCTCCGCGACCCGGCGCGGCTCCAGGAAGCCTGGGAAGTAGCTGCCCTTCCTGAGCTTGGGGAGGCGCAGCTCGACCGTCCCGGCGCGGGTCTCCCAGACCCGGTCGCGATAGCCGTTGCGCTGCGTCAGCCGGTCGGGTGCGCGCACGCCATAGCCGGCGCCGGTGAGGCCCTGCACCTCGAGCTCCATCAGGCGCTCGGCGGCAAAGCCGATCATCTCGCGCAACAGATCCGCGTCCGCGCTCTTCTCCAGCAGCTCATGAAGGGCGATCTTGTCGTCGGTCATCGTGGTGGTCTCCGGTCCGGGGTTGCAGGTCGCAACCCAACCCTACCGGAGATCCCGCGATGGCCACCCGCTGTGGGTAGCTGGCCTGCCTACGCCAAACTCGTGGCGGTCGCTGCGGCAGGCCACCTACCCACAGCTCCTACACCACCTCCTGGGACGTGACCTGGGGAAGAAGAGCTGAAGACGTCGTCGTATATGTATCGGCCGGCCGCATCATTCTTCGCCATCCTCTGTGTGTAAAGCTTCCCCATTTCCTCGGTCGTGATGTCGGGCGCCACGACTGCTACGGGTGAGATCTGATGAAGGGTCCCTCGTATAGCGTTACGATTGTATCTAGCGGAAGCGTTCACCACGGTCGTTGTCGCGGCTGCGTGGCGGGCGGCGAGACCGGGATTGCGTATGCGGCTGATGCAGGTCGTGTAAGCGATTCTCGCCGAGTGAACTGGTTTTTCCAATCGCCACATCAGAGATCGTCTTCGTCTTCATCATCCCTCGCCGCCAAAAGCCCCTGCACGATCGCTCGCGCCTCGTCGCCGAGTTCATTGTTGAACTTGCGCACGATCGCGGCGTGAGTGGGAAGCTCCGCCGTCGCATCGCTGAGCATCTTGTGAAACCCCGTCTGTGTTACTTCCAGGCCAAAAACCTCGCGCGTCAGCAGCCCAACATTTTCTCCGAACGTTTGAACATCCGGTCTCTCGGCAACGGCGCGGCTCCCTGTTCGACGAATCTTCCAGACGCAACTCCCGGAACCTCCTGCAAAACCACTGGAGAGTGAGTTGCGATAATGGCGACGCCGTTACGATGTATTAGAAGATCAGAAAGCGCTCGAACGAAAGCCGATAGCAACGGAGGATGCAAATGTGCCTCTGGTTCATCGAGTAGAACGAGCGTTTTCTCTTCTACTGTCTCGACGAGACGCGTGATTGTCAGTAGGACAATTTTATGTCCTGAGCTCAAATTCTTGAATATTTTGCGCGCTTCTATCTTCAGGGCGTCTGATCCGACGCCCGAACGGGCTAGAGCATATTCCTATTGCATGGAATCGGTGCCTGTGATTTGAGAGTATTGGTTGAGACAAGCGGGATGTTGTCATGCCGGCACCGATGTCCTTGGACCTGCGGCAGCGGATCGTGCGTGCAGTCGAGCGCGGTGGATCGATCCGCGAGGCCGCACGACGATTTGCGGTCAGCCCGTCGGCGGCGATCAAGCTGATGCAGCGGGTGCGCACGACCGGCAGCCCGGCGCCGGCGCGCTTTGGCGGCCATCGCCGCGCGCTGCTGGGGCCGCATGAGAGCGACCTGCGCCGGCTGGTCGAGACGAGCCCGGACATCACGCTGGTCGAGATCCAGGCGGAGCTGCAGCGCCGGCACGGTGTCGTCGCCGGTCTCACGACGATCCACAACGCGCTCCGCCGGATTGGCCTGCGGCATAAAAAAAGTCCTTGAGGGCCGCCGAGCAGGATCGACCCGACGTCGCCGCCAGCCGCCGACGCTGGCGCAGCTGCCAGCCCTTCATGGACGCCTCGCGGTTCGTCTTCCTCGACGAGACCGCGACCGCCACCAACATGACGCGCCGTTACGGCCGCAGCCCGTCGGAGCAACGTCTGGTCGCCGCTGTGCCGCACGGCCATTGGAAGACCACGACCTTCCTCGCCGGGCTCCGGCAGAGCGGTGTCGTGGCACCCCTGGTGCTCGACGGACCGATGACCGGCACCGCCTTTCGTGCCTATGTCGAGCAGTTCCTGGCGCCGGCGCTCGAGCCTGGCGACGTCGTGGTGCTCGACAACCTCGCGGCGCACAAGGTTGATGGCGTCCGCCAGGCGATCGCCGCCGCTGGCGCCTCGATCCTTTATCTGCCGCCCTACAGCCCGGATCTGAACCCCATCGAGCAGCTGTTCGCCAAGCTCAAGGCGCTCCTGCGCAAGGCTGCCGCCCGGACCAAAGACGAACTCTGGTCCACCATCGGCCGCCTCCTCGAAACCTGCCCGCCCACCGAGTGCGCCAACTACCTCCAACATTCCGGCTATGGCTCTACCTAAAGTGAAAATGCTCTAGGCTAGCTACCTCGGCGTCACGGAAGATGGGATCAGCTTGGAGCATCTCCAAGGCGCGATGCCAGCGGCTCACGCGCGCACCTTGCCTGCAGATCAGCACACTGTTGCCGAAATCTCCAGACAGCGCCTCAGGTGTCTTTGGAGGCCGCGGTTTGCCGTCTTTTCCGGGGCCGACGTGCTTGAGCCCGATGTAGGCGTATTGTATGCCTTCAGACTTGTCCTGTCGCGTTGGCAACGGCTCGAATGGATCGAAGGCGCTGAAGGTCACGGACACAAGGCTCGTAAACAGCCGCTCGTCAAGGTCGTCGAGTTCGGCCGAGAAAGACCCCACTTCACGTTCGGCGGCATCCTCATCGACGATGGCTTGCGTCATGCTGTTAAGGATGGTGGTTTTGCCGACGCCGTTGCGCCCGATCAAAACGTGTACGTTGGTCGGAGGGTAAGACTCAGGCGCGACCGTAAAGGAAAGCGTGAGGGGGGGCGATCTCCTGCGGGCTCGGGCAGGGGCAGTGTAGCTGAATTCATAATCGGTAAGCCGGGCGCCGCCCCGGGCCATGCGGTAGAACTGCCCCTCGATGGTCGCCCGTGTCACCGACCGCAAGAGCGATGTGCCAGTCACTTTCTCCTGCAGTGCACGTTCGAATAGAGCCGGATCCAGCGCCACGTCTCGCAGGGCCCGTAGGATGCGGTCTCGTATTGCCGTGCCAAGCTGAATTCAAGTCACCGTAATAGCTGTCATCTTGGCCGAGCGAGAAGAAGCGGTCATCAAGCTCATCGAAATTTCTAGGGATGTCCGGGCGCCGTTGATCATCGGCCATGTCGAATTGGCCGATCTTCACGCCGCCGATCGAGTGTCGCTCCCCGTCTTCATCGAAAATCACAAGCGCGTATAGCGTCGAGAATTTAAACCAATCGTCCCAATTATCAGTGAGCAGGAACGCTTTTTCGGTTGCCTGACGGGGCACCCGGGTTCCGTTCGGTAGGACTTCGAAGTACGCCATAGCCATATAGGCTAACAGCTTTAGACGACGATTGCAGCCCCGCCGGCACTTCGATGTTGGATCATCTGACCGCCCCAAACAAGCCCTAGCCCGTCATGTCTGCCGATGCTTGAGCATAGATATGATGCTGGGTTCGGGGCAGCGGGCCAATGTCCGCTTTTGGCTATAT
>CAVZNR010000026.1:0-101493 GCA_963776675.1 uncultured Alphaproteobacteria bacterium
GGCCTACTATCGGGAGACGGCGCCCCTGATCGGTTACTACTTCGCCAAAGGTAAGCTTAAGACTGTAGACGGAATGGCCCCGATTTCGGAGGTTTCGAGCCAGGTCGAGGCACTTTTGGCCGGAGGCACAGGGCCATAAAAAAACCGTTATGTGGCGATTGACGGGCGCCTATGGCTCGGCTACAACACCGCGTTCTTAACGCACCTCTCGTGTGAGATCCGGCCTGATGGCAGGCAGGCTGGAGGGTGCGTTTTTGGCGCAGGATCAAGGTACGAGGGGGGCCGGTAGGCTCGGGTTCCTCGGCGGCGGCATTCGAGAATTCAGGAGAGACGTGTGGCCCGAGTCGAGGCGTCAACATTCCGACGCAGAAGCGCGTCGTCATCGCGCTCCAGTACATCCATGGCATCGGCCCGAAGTTTGCTCAAGACATCTGCGGGAAGGTCGGCATTCCGGCTGAGCGGCGTGTAAACCAGCTCACCGACGCCGAGGTCTTGCAGATCCGCGAGACGATCGATCGAGACTTTATGGTCGAGGGCGATCTGCGCCGTGAAGTGATCACCAACATCAAGCGGCTCATGGATCTGGGCTGCTACCGTGGACTGCGTCACCGCAAGGGCCTTCCGGTCCACGGGCAACGCACCCACACCAACGCGCGCACGCGCAAAGGCCCGGCAAAGGCGATCGCGGGCAAGAAAAAAGCTTGATCGTTCATTCATCGGGGAGGGCCGTTGCCGCTCCCCGTTCGCGCATGACAGGCCGCGTAGGCCGCGGTCTTGGGAGAGCATAGGCAATGGCCAAAGAGCAGAGCACCGGGCGCGGCAAGGTGCGCAAGCGTGAGAAGAAGAACATCACCTCGGGCGTTGCGCACGTCAACGCCTCGTTCAACAACACCATGATCACCATTACCGATGCGCAGGGCAACACGATCGCCTGGTCGTCCTCGGGCACCAAGGGCTTCAAGGGCTCGCGCAAGTCGACGCCGTATGCCGCGCAGGTTGCCGCCGAGGATGCCGGCAAGAAGGCCCAGGAGCACGGCATGAAGGTGCTCGAGGTCGAGGTCTGCGGTCCGGGCTCCGGTCGTGAATCGGCGCTGCGCGCCCTGCAGGCGGTCGGCTTTCAGATCACGTCCATTCGCGATGTGACGCCGATCCCGCACAACGGCTGCCGTCCGCGCAAGCGCCGTCGCGTTTAAGTCGAGACGGGCACCGGGTTTGCCGGCGTCCGCAAGCGTTGCCGACAGGCAACCTATTTGAACTGCATCTTGAAAAGTCTGCGCTCCCCATCGGTGCAGGCAACACGTTAAGCGAGGCTCCCCGTGGTGAACGTGCTGCAAAAGAACTGGCAAGACCTGATCAAGCCGACCAAGCTTGAGGTGGTGCCGGGACGCGACCGCAACAAGGTGGCGACCGTGGTCGCCGAGCCGCTGGAGCGCGGCTTTGGCATGACGCTCGGCAACGCGCTGCGCCGTGTGCTGCTCTCCTCGCTCCAGGGTGCCGCCATCAAGACCGTGCAGATCGACGGCGTTCTGCACGAGTTCTCCTCGATCCCGAGCGTGCGTGAGGATGTGACCAACATCATCCTCAACATCAAGGAGATCGCGCTGCGCATTCACTCCGAGGGCGTGAAGCGCATGGTGCTCAAGAAGGAAGGTGGCGGCCCGGCCCGCGCCAAGGATATCGAGGCAGGCTCCGACGTGGAGATCCTGAACCCCGAGCACGTGATCTGCACCCTCGACCAGGGCGCCGCCATCCGCATGGAGTTCACCGCCGATATTGGCAAGGGCTACGTGCCGGCCGACCGCAACCGCCCGGAGGACGCCCCCATCGGCCTCATTCCGGTGGACAGCCTCTACAGCCCGGTCAAGAAGGTCTCCTACAGGGTCGAGAACACCCGCGAGGGCCAGATCCTCGACTACGACAAGCTCACCATGACGGTGGAGACGGACGGCTCGGTGAAGCCCGAGGACGCCGTGGCGCTCGCCGCCCGCATCCTGCAGGACCAGCTCACGGTCTTCATCAACTTCGAGGAGCCGACCAAGGCCGTCGAGGAGCAGCGCCACCCCGAGCTCGCCTTCAACGCGGCCCTGCTCAAGAAGGTGGACGAGCTGGAGCTTTCGGTACGCTCCGCCAACTGCTTGAAAAACGACAACATTGTCTACATCGGCGACCTCATCCAGAAGACCGAGGCCGAGATGCTGAGGACGCCGAACTTCGGGCGCAAGTCGCTGAACGAGATCAAGGAGGTCCTGGCCTCCATGGGTCTGCACCTCGGCATGGAGGTGCCCAACTGGCCGCCCGACAACATCGAGGAGCTGGCCAAGCGCTTCGAGGACCAGTATTGAGCTGACGCTGGCTAATCCGCCCGGAAAATGCCGGGCGGGCCAGCTGCGCGATTTTGCAACCGACGAGGTGAGGCCAAAGAACCTCCCCGTAACAACCTAAGAGAAAGCGAAACGACGATGCGACACAAGAAATTGGGGCGGCGCTTCAGCCGCGACTCTTCCCATCGCCAGGCGATGTTCTCCAATATGGCGGCCGCGCTCATTAAGCATGAGCAGATCGTGACGACGCTCGCCAAGGCCAAAGACTTAAAGCGCGTGATGGACAAGTACATCACGCTCGCCAAGCGCGGGGACCTGAACTCGCGCCGCCTCGCCGCCAGCCGCCTGCGCGACGAGGACATGGCCAAGAAGCTCTTCGACACGCTGGCACCGCGCTACAAGGACCGCGCCGGCGGCTACACGCGCGTCTTGAAGGCCGGCTTCCGCTACGGCGACAGCGCACCCCGCGCCGTCATCGAGCTCGTCGACCGTGATGAGAGCGTCAAGGGCCGCGAGGACCGCGAGCGCCACGCCGCCGCGATGGCCGAGCAGGCGAGCGAAGCCTAAGGCACTCCTTGGTCGGGACTGTTACCCTGACGACCGCCCGGACACATCCAGGGCGGCGTTAAGCATTGTGCGGCCGGTCCGGGTGCGCAATCGGCGTCCGCGGGCGCACAGGTTGCCCGGTCGTGCAGTAACGCGCATAACTGCCCTCGGCAGCGCCAGCTGACAGCGTTCCGGCGAACGGAGGGAAAGCCAATGACCGCCGAGAAGGTTTTGGTGACGGGAGCCTCGGGCTTCATCGCCAAGCACTGCATTGCCGAGCTGCTGCGCCGCGGCCATCCGGTGAAAGCGACACTCAGAAATCTTGCGCGCGCCGACGAGGTGCGCCGAGGCGTGGCGCATGCGGGTGCCGACGCGAGCGACGTCGAGTTCGTCGTTGCCGATCTGTTGAGCGACGATGGCTGGGCGCAAGCCATGCAGGGGTGCACCTACGTGCTGCACGTCGCCTCGCCCTTTCCCATCACCGAGCCGAAGAACCCCGAGGACGTGATCAGGCCGGCGCGCGAAGGTGCGCTGCGCGTTCTGCGCGCGGCCCGCGACGCCGGCGTCAAGCGCGTGGTGCAGACGTCGTCCATCGTCGCCGTCGACCTGCCGTGGCCCGACGCGCCGCTGGGTCACGTGTTCACCGAGGAGGATTGGACCAACCCCGAGCGCCCCGACCTCACCACCTACGTGAAATCCAAGACGCTGGCCGAGCGCGCCGCCTGGGATTTCGTGCAAGAGCGAGACGGGTGCGCCGGAGCTTGCGGTGGTCAATCCAGCGTTTGTTCTCGGGCCGGCGGTCGACCCTGACATTTCGACGTCGCACGAGGTCTTGCGGCTGATGGCGGTCGGTGCCTATCCCGCAGCACCCAAGGTCGGGTTTCCGATCAGCGACGTGCGCGACGTCGCAATCACGCACGTGCGCGTGATGACGCATCCCCAGGCTGCGGGCGAGCGCTTCCTCACGGCCAACGGCTTTCTGCGCCTCTACGAGATCGGGCAGCTGCTCGCCGAGGCGCTGCCGGACCTCAAGCGCAAGGTGCCGAAATTCGAGATGCACGACTTCACGGTCCGTATCATCGCACTGTTCGACAAGCGCCTCAGGGCCGTTCTGGCGGAACTCGGCCACCCGCGCCACGCCTCCAACGCCAAAGCGCATCGCATTCTGGAGCAGTCGTTCCGCTCGCCGCAGGAGGCGGTCAAGTCCGCCGCCGCGAGCCTGCGGGCCCTCCACGTGATCTAGAGGCGCGGCTTGGCGTCTCAGATCCCGGCTGCCCGATTGTGGCCGTTTGGATTGCGCAGGGTCTGTGGCTTATAGAGAACCCGCCTGTAGCAAGCTCCAGGGAGCCGGAGACACACGATGATGCTGGCGAGCATTTCGAGAACCATACGCATGGGCACGGTGGCGACGCTGTGCGCCGGCCTGATCGTCACGCTGGCCGGGCCCGGTCAGGCCCAGCGGCGCGAGCTCCCGCCCTCTCATGCAGCCTTGCAGTACTCCTACGCGCCGATCGTCAAGATGGCAGCGCCGGCGGTGGTCAACGTGTACGTGCGCTCGCGCGTGCGCTCGTTTTCGTCGCCCTTTGCCAACGATCCATTCTTCCAGCACTTCTTCGGACAGGGCTTTGGGGCCCCGCGCGAGCGCGTGCAGAGCTCGCTGGGCTCGGGCGTGATCATCAGCCCTGACGGCGTGATCGTCACCAACACGCATGTGGTGAAGGGTGGCAAGGATACCGAGATCCGCGTAGCGCTCGCCGACAAGCGCGAGTTCGATGCCCGAGTCGTGGCGCAGGACGACAAGACCGACCTCGCCGTGCTCAAGATCGAGGGCGGTGGCGGCAACTTTCCATCTCTGCAGTTCTCCAACTCCGATGCGCTCGAGGTTGGCGACATCGTTCTGGCGATCGGCAATCCGTTCGGCGTGGGCCAGACGGTAACCAGCGGCATCATCTCGGCGCTGACGCGCACGGAGATGGCGCAGTCGGACAGCCAGGTGTTCATTCAGACCGATGCGGCCATCAACCCCGGAAACTCCGGCGGCGCACTGATCGACATGTCGGGCAAGCTCGTCGGCATCAATACGATGATCTTCTCGCAGACGGGCGGCTCGGTCGGCATCGGCTTTGCGATCCCCTCGAACCTCGTTCGGCTGTTCGCCGACAACGCCATTGCCGGGCGCAAGATTGAGCGGCCGTGGATCGGCGCCCAGCTCGAGACGGTGACGCGCGATATGGCGAAGAACCTGGGGCTGGAGCGCATCTCGGGCGCCGTCGTGGTGCGGCTGACCAACGATGGTCCCGCCCAGAAGGCAGGTCTGCAGCTTGGTGACGTCATCGTGGCGGTCGATGACTTCGATGTCAGCGATGCGCATTCGGTGCACTACCGCATGACGACGCGCGGGATCGGCAACTCGTCCAGGCTGCGCGTCATCCGCAGCCGCAAAACCATGGAGATCGCGGTGCCGCTCGTAGCTGCACCCAAGCCCGGGCGCGATGACGTGCGCAACCTGTCGGGCAATCACCCCTTCGATGGCGCGCGCGTGTCGAACATCCTGCCCAGCGTCGCCGACGAGCTCAATCTTTCGGACACCGAGGGCGTCGTTATCGTGGCGGTCCGCTCCGGCGGCGTCGCGGCGCGGCTCGGCTTCCAGCCGGGTGACGTGATCGTGCAGATAGGGCGCACGAAAATCACCGATGTCGTGCAGCTCGATGAGATCACGCGCGAGCCGCAGCGCGTCTGGCGTGTTACCATCAGCCGCAACGGCCGCGTCATGCAGCTGCAGCTTTCCGGTTGAGCCGTTCGCGAGGCGGACACTAGTGGCAACTCTGTTCGAAGCGGCCGGTCTGGAGAAAGGCGCTCCCCGCCCGCTTGCCGACCGGTTGCGCCCCAAGACGCTTTCCGAGGTCGTCGGCCAGGACCATCTCGTGGGGCCGCAAGGCACGCTGACGCGCATGCTGACAAGCGGCCGTCTTCCGAGCCTCATCCTGTGGGGGCCGCCCGGCACCGGCAAGACGACGGTGGCGCGGCTTCTGGCGCACGAGACCAAGCTCGAGTTCGAGCAGCTCTCGGCCATCTTCTCGGGCGTGCAGGATCTGCGCAAAGCCTTCGACCGGGCCAAGGCGCGGCGCGAGCAGGGTCGCGGCACGCTTTTGTTCATCGACGAGATCCACCGCTTTAATCGTGCGCAGCAGGACAGCTTTCTGCCGCACATGGAGGACGGCACCATCACGCTCGTGGGGGCGACGACAGAGAACCCCTCGTTTGAGCTCAACGGCGCCGTGTTGAGCCGCGCCAGCGTGCTGGTGTTCCATCGCCTGGAGGATGCCGCGCTCGAAGGTCTGGTGGCGCGGGCGGAGCGCGAGGAGGGCCGACCGCTGCCGCTCGATGCCGACGCGCGCGCCGCCCTCGTCACCATGGCCGACGGCGACGGGCGCACGGTGATCAATCTCGCCGACGAGGTGTTCGCGGCCGTGGCGGCGGGACAGGCGCCGCTCGATCGCGCCGGCCTCACCGGCCTCGTGCAGCGGCGCGCGCCGCTCTACGACAAGTCGCGTGAGGGCCATTACAATCTTATCAGCGCGTTGCACAAGGCGGTGCGCGGCTCCGATCCCGATGCCGCCCTCTATTGGCTGGCGCGCATGCTGGACGGAGGCGAGGACCGATTGTTCCTCGCGCGCCGGCTGGTGCGCATGGCGGTGGAGGATATCGGCCTCGCCGATCCGCAGGCCGTGGTGCAGGCGCTGGCCGCCAAGGACGTGTTCGACTTTCTCGGCAGCCCCGAGGGCGAGCTGGCGCTGGCGCAGGCGACGATCTACCTGGCGACTGCGCCCAAATCGAATGCCGCCTACGTGGCCTACAAGGCGGCGATGCGCTCGGCCAAGGAGCACGGCAGCCTGATGCCGCCCAAGATCATCCTCAATGCGCCGACCAAGCTCATGGAGGAGGAGGGCTACGGCGAGGGGTATGCCTACGATCACAACGCGCCCGATGCCTTCTCGGGGCAGAACTACTTTCCTGACGAGATGGATGAGCGTCCGCAGTTCTACGATCCGCCCGAGCGCGGCTTCGAGCGTGAGATCAGAAAGCGCCTCGACCACTGGGCGAAGCTGCGGAAGGAGCGCGTCACAAAGGGTTAACGACGATTCCTTCAAAGGATCACGTCATGCGATCCATCCTCATTTCCGGCGCCGGGATTGCCGGGCCCACGCTCGCCTATTGGCTGCTGCAGCAGGGCATCACGCCGACCCTTGTCGAGAAGGCGCCGCGCCTGCGCACCGGTGGCTACGTCATTGACTTTTGGGGGCTCGGCTACGAGGTGGCCGACAAGATGGGGCTGCTGCCGGCGCTCGACCGCGACGGCTACGACGTGGGCGAGCTGCGTCTCGTTGACGGAGACGGGCGCCGCGTCGGCGGGTTCGATGCCGAGGTTTTCCGCAACCTCACCGGGGGACGCTACCTGAGCATCGCGCGCAGCGAGCTGGCGCGGCTGCTCTACGACAGAATTTCCGACCGCTGCCAGGTGATTTTTGGCGACAGCGTCGCTGGCATCGACGATGACGGTGCGGGCGTCGACGTCACGTTCCAGCACGCGCCGCCGCGCCGCTTCGATGCCGTGATTGGTGCCGACGGGCTGCACTCGCAGGTGCGGGAGCTGGTGTTCGGCCCTGAGGAGGGGTTCGAAAAGTATCTCGGCTACACCGTCGCAGCCTTCCAGGCCGAGGGCTACCGGCCGCGCGACGAGCTCGTCTACGTGAGCTACGGCATTCCTGGCCGACAGGTGGCGCGCTTTGCCATGCGCGGTGACCGCACCATGTTCCTGTTCGTCTTCGCCGCCGACACGCCGCCGGCCGTCGGGGCGCACGACCTGGCCGGGCAGAAGGCGTTACTCCACGCGATATTCGCCGACGCCGGGTGGGAGTGCCCGCAGATCCTGCGGGAGCTCGAGGCAACCGACGACCTCTATTTCGACCGCGTCAGCCAGATTCACATGCCGTCGTGGTCCAAAGGACGGGTGGCGCTCGTGGGCGACGCCGCCTTCTGTCCCTCGCTGCTTGCCGGGCAGGGGTCGGCGCTGGCCATGGGCGCAGCCTACGTGCTGGCGGGCGAGATGGGCCGTGCCCGGGACGAGCCCCAAGCGGCGTTCGAGCGCTACGAGACGCTGCTCAGGCCGCTGATCACAAACAAGCAGGATGCCGCCCAGCAGTTCGCCTCGGGATTTGCCCCCAAGACGCGCTGGGGCGTCTTTTTGCGCAACCAGCTGACCAAGGCCTTCCGCATCCCCTTCGTGGCCAAATTGGCCATGGGGTCGAGCCTCATGGACCGCATCACGGTGCCGGACTACGACTGGGGTGGAAAACCGGCGTAACCTTGCGGTCCCGGGACGACTGGCCCGCCGGCCCGCGGCCCCCTATACTGCCGGCGACGTGGGAGTTCGTGTCGAAGGGGCAGGCGTATGGTTCAGTTCGTCGATCTGTGGCGGGGGCACCCCATCAACGAGTCGGTGTCGACGCCGTGCATCGCACCCCACGACCTGACCAACATGGAGGGCGAGCACGTCTCCATGGGCTACCCGGTCTTTCACAATCAGTGCGCGATCCGCATGGGTGTCGCCCTGCGCCGCGCCGGCGTGACCGACGGGCAGATCTCGGGCGCCGCCACGTGTGCCGTGCACCCGCGCTCGGACATGCATTTCATCAACGCCAGCCAGCTCGCCAACGCGATCGCGCGGTCCAATCTGCCGGGCCTCGGTCCGATCGAGAAGTTCACAGGGCCCGAGGCGGCGCATTACTACCCCAAGCTGTTCGGCCGCACCGGCATCATTTTTTTCCAGGACTACTGGAAGCGCTCCTCCGACAGCGGGCGTCCCACCGGCGACCACATCGACGTGTGGAACGGCTACCGCTCCTCGGCCAAGTGGCTGCTCGAGTGGTTCTCCTGGCTCGGCTACTATTCCAACTATGCCAACGCCGGCGAGATCTGGTTCTGGGAAGTGAAGTAAGAGGCGCGGAAGCGCCAGGGGGAGGTTCGATGCGCTATGTGGTCGCCATGGTCTTTGCCGTGATCGGCGCCGCCCTCGCCGCGGTGTTTGTAAGCTCGCAGGTGGCCAACTGGGTCGTTCTGCACCAGAGCTTCGACAGCCCGGACGACGCCGACAGCATGCATATGGCCGTTTACATGGCCAGCAACGTCGGCGGCCTCATCATCGGCTGGCTCCTGGGCTGGATCATCGCGGGTGCCGGAAGCACCGGCAAGGCGCCCGGCTGACCCCTGCGGGAACCCATACAACACGGGCGGACCTCACCAGCGCAGTTGAGGTCGCGCGCGCGGCTCTCTATGTGGGAGTGACCAACGGCCGGGCCAATCTCCCATGAATGAGCGCGTAGCAACCATCGAGGTGAAGGGCAGCGAGGCGGGCGTCAGGCTCGATCGCTGGTTCCGGCTGCATTTTCCCGATGTCGGCTACTCCTACCTGCAGAAGCTGTTGCGCACCGGCCAGATCCGCGTCGACAGCCGCCGCGTCGAAGCCAACGAAAGGCTCGAGGCCGGATCGCAGGTGCGCGTGCCGCGCATCGTGCAAGAGGCCAAGAGCAAGGACGCGGCCCCCTCGCTCAAGCCGCCGATGGGCCTCTCCAAGGCCGACCGCGACCGCATCGAGGCGATGATCCTCTACGAGGACGAGCACGTCCTCGTTTTGAACAAGCCGTTCGGGCTGGCGGTTCAGGGCGGCACCGGCACCAAGCGGCATATCGACGGCATGCTCGCCGGCATGGCCGACCGCTTCGGGGGCGACCGTCCCCGCCTCGTGCACCGTCTCGACCGCGACACCACGGGCGTGCTGCTCGTCGCCAAGCACCGCGACGCCGCCGCCAAGATGGGGCGCATCTTCCAGACGCGCTCGGCGGCCAAGACCTACTGGGCGCTGGTCCAAGGTGTCCCCAAGCCGCCGCAGGGCAAGATTGAGGCGCCGCTCGTCAAGGCGGCCGGGCCGGATGGCGACCGGGTGCGCAAGGCGCTGCCCGGCGAGCAGGAGGTGGCGATGCACGCCACCACCCACTATTCGGTCATCGACCGCGTGGGGCGCAAGGCGGCGTGGGTGTCGCTCAAGCCCGTCACCGGGCGCCAGCACCAGCTGCGGGCGCATATGGCGCTGATTGGCAATCCGATCGTCGGCGACAACAAGTACGGCGGCGACAAGGAGATGCCGGCGGAGCAGATGGAGCCGCAGCTGCACCTGCATGCGCGCCGCCTGGTGCTGCCCCACCCCATATCGGGCGGCAAGATCGACGTCACGGCGCCGCTGCCGGAGCATATGAGCAAGACGTGGGAGCTGCTGGGGCTGGACGCAGATCGCTACGAGAAGGAGGAGCGATGAAGCTCGTCATCCTCGATTGCGACGGCACGCTCATCGACAGCCAGAATGGCATCTGCGCAGCGATGGACCATGCCTTTGGGGCGCTGGGGCTGGTGGCGCCAACGCGTGCCGCGACGCTCGCCATCGTGGGGCTTTCTCTGCCCGAGGCGTTCGCGGCGCTGGCGCCCGAGCACGACGACGAGGTGCGCGCGGCGCTGGCCCAGGCCTATCGCCGCGCCTTTCTCGACATGAAACGCGATCCCGCGCTGCACGAGCCGCTGTTTCCGGGTGTTGCGGCGGCCATCGCAGCGTTCGCCCAACGAGACGACGTCGTGCTCGGTATCGCGACCGGCAAGGCGCGGCGCGGCATCGACCGCCTGTTCGAGCGCGAAAGCTGGGCTTCGCATTTCCTTACCGTGCAGACCGCCGACCAGCATCCCTCGAAACCGCACCCGGCCATGGTGCACGCCGCCATGGCGGAGACGGGCGTCGGGCCGGAGCAGACGGTCATGGTGGGCGACACCACCTTCGACGTTCATATGGCGCTGGCAGCCGGCGTCGGCGCGCTGGGCGTTGCCTGGGGCTACCATTCCCCAAGGGCGTTGCACGAGGCCGGCGCGCACGGCATCGTCGAGAGCTGCGACCGCCTGATCGGCGATGTCGACGACTTCTTTGCGCGCCAGGAGCGGGCGGCGTGACAGCAGGCGAGGACAAGCCGGCAGGTCCGACCAAGGTCCCCGGACGGCAGGCGCCGGCCCCCCTGCCCAAGCGCTTCTACAAGGTCGTGAGCGTCGAGGGCCGCGACGAGGGCTATGGGGTGCTGCTCGACGGCCGCCCCGTACGCACGCCGCGAAAGCTCCTGCTCGTCGTTCCCACGCGCGCGCTCGCCGATGCCATTGCCGCGGAATGGGCGGCCCAGGGCGACACTATCGATCCGAATTCCATGCCGCTGTCCAAGCTCGCCATCACCGCGCTCGACGGAGTGGCGGAGCACAAGGACGAGGTGGCTGCCGACATCGTCAAGTTCGCCGGTAGCGATCTCGTTTGCTACCGCGCCGAAGCGCCAGAGGGACTGGTGCAGCTGCAGGCGAAGGCCTGGGATGGGGTGCTGCGCTGGGTCGAGGACAAGATCGGCACGCGTTTCGTCCTCGCAGAGGGTGTGATGCCCGTTGCGCAGAGCCAGGCGGTGCTCGACGGCGTCGCCGAGATGGTCGAGCCCTACGACGCCATGGCGCTGACGGGTCTGCATGTGATGACGACGCTTCTGGGGTCGGCCGTACTGGCGCTGGCACACACCCAGGGGCTCCTGTCGGCGGACGAGGCCTGGGCCGCGGCACACGTCGACGAGGACTGGCAGATCGCCCAGTGGGGCGTCGACGTCGAGGCGGCTGCGCGGCGCGAGAAACGCCTGGGCGAGATGCGGACCGCCAGCCGTTTTCTGGAGCTGCTAAAGGCGCCCTGACGTCGTCGGCGGTGTTCCCGCCGGGACAGCGGTGGCCCACGGCCGCCGTCAGGATAGGTCGCCCGGCTTGCGGGCGTCCGATCCCAGGAGCCGTCCATGCACACTCTCAGCACCTACGACCTCATCCTCAGCAGCATCGTCGTCGTGATGATGCCGCTCATCATCTGGGCGAACTTGCGCGGTGCCGGTGCCGAAAGCCGGAAGAATGCCAAACTCTGGCGCGAGCACCCCAATTTCATGCGCACCTCGATCGTCATCCTCGCCCTGCTCACCGTGTTTTCGGCGCTGGAGCTTCTTGCCCACTTCGGTCTCGTTCCGGGCAACGTGGTCGACATCGCGCTGCCGGTCATTGGGATTGCGTTCCTCGTGGCCTCGCTCGTCCTGCTCTGGTTCGGCGCAGGGGCGGTTCGTATGATGGTCCGCGACTGGCGCGCCCGCCATTCGGGCAGCTGAAGCCCCCGATTTGCTCCACCATGCGGCTCGGCCCCGCGTTCCAACGGGCCGAGCCTCATGCTATGAGGCCTCTCGATCTTGGGCGCCCGGCAGGCGCTCGGCGGAAGGGACGGCCTATGAAGGACATTATCGAAGAGCTGGAGAAGCGCCGGGCTAACGCCCGCCTCGGCGGTGGTCAGACGCGCATCGACGCGCAGCACAAGCGCGGCAAGCTCACGGCGCGCGAGCGCATCGAGCTTTTGATGGACGAGAACTCCTTTGAGGAGTTCGACATGTACATCGAGCACCGCTGCACCGACTTCGGCATGGAGAAGCAGAAGATCCCCGGTGACGGCGTGGTGACCGGGTGGGGCACCATCAACGGCCGCGTCGTCTACGTATTTGCCAAGGACTTCACGGTGTTCGGCGGCTCGCTGTCTGAGACGCACGCCAAGAAGATGGTCAAAATCCAGGACATGGCGCTGCAGAACCGCGCGCCCATCATCGGTCTGTTCGATGCCGGCGGCGCGCGCATCCAGGAGGGTGTGGCCGCGCTGGGCGGCTACGGCGAGGTGTTCCTGCGCAACGTGCTCGCCTCCGGCGTCATCCCGCAGATCTCCGTCATCATGGGCCCGTGCGCCGGCGGCGACGTCTATTCGCCCGCCATGACCGACTTCATCTTCATGGTGAAGGACACGAGCTACATGTTCGTCACCGGCCCCGACGTGGTGAAGACGGTGACCAACGAGACGGTGACGGCGGAGGAGCTGGGCGGCGCCAAGGTGCACACGACCAAATCGTCCATCGCCGATCACGCGTATGAGAACGACGTGGAGGCGATCCTGCAGATGCGCCGCCTCATGGACTTCCTGCCGTCCAACAACGAGTCCGGCGTGCCGCTGTTGCCGACCGAGGACAGCCCCGACCGCGAGGACGTTTCGCTCGACACGCTGATCCCCGACAATCCCAACAAACCCTACGACATGAAGGAGCTTGATCCAGAAGGTCGTGGACGAGGGGGACTTCTTCGAGATCCAGGAGGCATTCGCCAAGAACATCATCACGGGCTTTGGCCGCATGGAGGGCTCGACCATCGGCATCGTCGCCAACCAGCCGATGGTGCTGGCCGGCGTGCTCGACTCGGACGCCTCGCGCAAGGCGGCACGCTTTGTGCGCTTCTGCGACTGTTTCGACATTCCGCTCATCACCTTCGTCGACGTGCCGGGCTTCCTGCCTGGCACCGCCCAGGAGTACGGCGGCCTCATAAAGCATGGCGCCAAGCTGCTGTTCGCCTTCACAGAGGCCACCGTGCCGAAGGTGACGGTCATCACCCGCAAGGCCTACGGCGGCGCCTACGACGTCATGAGCTCCAAGCACATCCGCGGCGACGTGAACTACGCCTGGCCCACGGCCGAGATCGCCGTCATGGGGCCCAAGGGCGCGGTCGAGATCCTCTATCGGTCCGAGCAGGGCGATCCTGAAAAAATCAAACAGCGCGTCGACGATTACCAGAAGAGGTTCGCCAGCCCCTTCGCGGCGGCCGAGCGCGGCTACATCGACGAGGTGATCCTGCCGCGCACGACCCGCGGGCGCATCTGCCGGGCGCTCAACATGCTGCGCAACAAGCACATCGAGAACCCCTGGAAGAAGCACGACAACATTCCGCTGTAAGGGCGCCGACCCTACGTGCGAGCGATGGCATGGACCAAGATTCGCATCCGCCGCCATTTCGGACGCGGCTCGAGGTTCTCTTTGCAGAGCGGGCCCGTAAAGCTGTCATCCTGCGGCGCGGTCCCAAGACGCACTACCGCCTCATCGCCTGGGATCTCGCAACCGACAGCTTTACGTGCGGACAATGGATGAAGGGGCTCATCCGGCTTTGTGATCTCGCGCCCAACGGGCGGACGCTGATCTACTGGGCGGCGCAGTACCATCCGGGCGCCGCTGACCGGCGTCGCCGCGTGAGCGCCGATGGCGTGTACAATTCGATGCGCGCCGGCACCGCCAACGAGGCCGCGAGACTCATGCGCCGCGGGCGCAAGGTGCCGCGCTATCTGCGCTCAGCTGGTGCGATAGCGACGCAGCGCCCGCATGAGAACACGGGGACGTGGACCGCAATCAGCACGGTTCCCTATTTTACGGCGCTTGCCCTCTGGCCCGCCTTTGGCCACTGGACCGGCGGGGGAGTCTTCGTCGGGGACAGTCACATAGTTCTCTTCGAGCCGCAGAGCCGCATGGCGCCGGCGGTCACTGTTCCGATACCGACGCGACTTTGCATCCAGTCGGCGTCCACCGTTGTCGGTTTGGGAGCGCGGATGAAGCGCTCGGCGCACGCACCAGCCTTCGTCTTCAACACGTCGGCGCGGCAGCGTCCGCCCGATAAGCAGGCCTTTTGCGATGAGCTCGAGACGGCGCTCAAGAAGGGCGGGCTGCGGACGATCGAGTGGGCGCACGCGATCGACAAGGACGTGCTGTTCGCGGCCGACGGCGGCGTCTATCGCGTGCCTAAGGGCACCGCGATGACGCCACAGGACTATCTCGACGCAGCCCGTAAGCTCATCGACCTCTCCGACATGAAATTCGAGCTCATGCGGGCGCCACCGGAATCCATGCGCTGGTATGTGTGACCGGGCGCTGGTTGACAATCCCCGGCGTGCGCCCGATCTGAGGGCTAGGTCTCTCTCCAACCGGATGCATCCCACATGAAAATCGATCTCAGCGGCAAGACGGCGCTCGTCACCGGTTCCACGGCCGGCATCGGCCGCGCCATCGCCGAAGGCCTGGCCCGTGCCGGCGCCAATGTCGTCATCAACGGGCGCAAGAAGGAGACCGTCGATGCCGCCGTCGCCGCCGTTGCGATGGTCGCCGAGCGCAGCAAGGTTTGCGGCGTCGCAGCCGACGTCTCGACGGCCGAGGGCTGCGAGGCCGTCGTTGCTGCCGTCCCCAGCGTCGACATCCTCGTCAACAACGCCGGCATCTTCGAGCCCAAGCCCTTCTTCGAGATCCCCGATGCCGATTGGACCCGCTTCTTCGAGACCAACGTGATGTCGGGCGTGCGTCTATCGCGGGCCTACATGCCGGGCATGATCGAGCGCAATTGGGGCCGCATCATCTTCATCTCCTCGGAGTCAGGGCTGCAGATCCCCAAGGAGATGATCCACTATGGTCTGACCAAGACGGCGCAGCTTGCGTTGGCGCGAGGGCTTGCCGAGGTGTCGGCCGGCACGGGCGTCACGGTGAACTCCGTGCTGCCGGGACCGACGCGCTCCGACGGCGTGGAGGCGTTCCTCGAGGCGATGGCCAAGGACGCCGGCAAGGCTCCCGACGATATGGCGCGGGACTTCGTTAAGACGCACCGTCCGACCTCGCTGCTTGAGCGCTTTGCCACAGTCGAGGAGGTGGCCAACATGGTCGTGTATGCCGCCTCGAAGGAGGCCTCCGCCACCAACGGTGCTGCGCTGCGCGTCGACGGTGGAGTCGTCCGCTCGATAGCGTAAGATCACTTTCCATTCGCAGAGGAACGCGTCATGAAACGATGGCTCATTGCCGTGCTGCCGGTCTCGTTCGCCGGTGTCGCTGTGGCCGGGGATGATGGCCCGCCTGAGCCCTGCTTCGAGACGGTGGGGTGCGTCTCCGACCACGAGATTTCCGCACGCGAGGCAGACAAGCTCGGCTGCGATCAGCTCTGGACCGTGCGCAACGGCATCTACGCATCGCGCGGCTACTGCTTCAAGACGGCGCGGGGACGCGAGGCATTCGGCAACGCCAGTTGCCAGTATGAGGACCAGTCGGAGGTCCCGCTCAACGACTACGAGCGCGCCAACATTCGCCTGATCCGCACCATCGAGAAGCGCCGCGGCTGCTAGCCCGGCAGCCGCCGCCCAATATGAACGCCACCTGTAATTGGTGTTCAGAACGAGTTCAAAGCCGATCCGCCATCTTGGCCTCATCACATCGAGACAAGGCCCTCCCGGGCACGTCTCCCAACGCAGGACAGGTGGATCATGAAAAAGGTTTTCCTCATCGCTACGTCGCTTCTGATCGCGGGTACGGCTGCTGCCTCCGCGCACAGCGTCAACGCCACGCAGAACCGCCAGGCCGATCGCATCGAGCATGGGCGCGAGACCGGCAAGATCACGTGGACCGAAGGTCTGAAGCTGCGCGCCGAGCAGAACAAGATCGCACGCAAGGAAGCCGCGTTCCGTTCCGACGGCTACCTGAGCGCTTCGGAGAAGCGCAAGCTGCACGTGATGCAGAAGAAGGCTTCCAAGCACATCGCGCAGGAGTCGCACGACGGCTGGAAGCGCGTCTGGTGGCTTCCCCGCGTCGGCCGCTAACGGCCCCTCGCAGGGTTCCAGTTAGGTTCCTCCATTCACTCCACTCAGGGCCGCCGCAAGGCGGCCCTCTTTTTGCTCCCTCGCAAACGGTGCGCTGCGGCCACACTGAGGCGCCGCATCTTCCGCCGCCCCGCTCCGGGGCACCTGTTAGGCAAATGGTAAGGCGCTGACCCTACTCTTGAGGTCAAGAAGTTCTGTTGAGATGCGGGGTTTGAGATGGGCGCGTTGCGGTCGCTTTTGGTCGACGAAATCGTGCGTAGAGGCAGCATAAAGGACGTCGATGTTCTGAGGCTGAGGAGCGCGGTTCACGGTGATGGTATCGTCTCGGTGGAGGACGCCGAGGTTCTGTTACAACTCAATGAGGCATGCCCCGTCCAGGACGCGGCTTGGCCCGAATTTTTCATCGAGACGCTCACCGACTACCTGGTGAACCAAGCCCAGCCCGAAGGCTACCTCACGATTGACGGTGCCAAGTGGCTGATTGCCCGTGTCTCCAAGGACGGTGCGGTTGCGCGCAAGACCGAGCTCGATCTCATCGTCAACGTCCTCGACAAGTCGCGCTGGTCGCCCGTGAGCCTGTCCCGGTTCGCGCTGGCTCAGGTGCAACGCGCCGTGGTCGACGGCGACGGCCCTCTGCGTGCCGGTCAGACCGTCGAAAAGGGCCGCATCAGCGAGCCCGAGGTCGAGCTCGTCCGGCGCATCCTCTATGCCTTTGGCGGCGACGGCAACGTGGCCGTAACGCGCGCAGAGGCCGAGGTCCTGTTCGAGATCAACGACGCGATCATCAACCCAGAGGCCAATCCGGCCTGGACCGACCTGTTCGTCAAGGCGGTCACCAACGTGGTGATGGCGGCCTCGGGCCAGGCGGTACCGACGCGCGAGGAGGCCATGCGCCGCGACGCCTGGTTTGCCGAGCGCGGTGACCTGTCCCCCAAGAGCCTGATTGCGGCCATGGTGACGTCGAGCATCGATGCGGTCCGGAGCGCCTACCAGGAGCAGTCGTCCGAGGAGCGCGCCCTGGCGCGCCTGGAGCACCAGCGCATCGAGATCATCACCAACGAGGTGATCACCCAAGCCGAGGCCGGCTGGCTTTGCGAGCGCATCGGCCGCGATGGGCGCGTGACGCCCAACGAGGCAGCGCTCATCGCCTACCTGAAGAAAGAGAGCCCCAACATCCATCCCGACCTCCTGGCGCGGGTGGAGCGGCTGGCGGAGGCCGCCTGAGGCGGCCCAGGGGCGAATGCGTCGCCCAGAGACAATTTGGCGTGGCAGCCAAGCCTTGCTGAGGCTAGTCTTGGCCGCCGCGCCGACCCGACTGCGCAGCTTAGCCCAGTTTACGAGGCGTTGCTGGCCGTCTAGAACGGCGGAGCACCAACATCGACCGGCGCCCCTCCACGGGGTCGCCCGGCCAACTGGGCCAAAACGGGCAATGTTCAAAAAGATCCTGATTGCAAACCGTGGCGAGATAGCTTGCCGCGTCATCAAGACCGCGCGGAAAATGGGAATCAAGACCGTCGCGGTCTATTCCGATGCCGACCGCGACGCGCTCCACGTCGAAATGGCGGACGAGGCCGTGCACATCGGGCCGCCGCCGGCGGCGCAGTCCTACCTGCTGATCGACAAGATCGTCGAGGCCTGCAAGGCCACCGGCGCGGAGGCCGTCCACCCCGGCTACGGCTTCCTTTCCGAGCGCGAGTCCTTTCCCGTGGCCCTGGCCAAGGCGGGCGTGGTCTTCATTGGCCCCAACCCCAAGGCCATCGCCGCCATGGGCGACAAGATCGAGAGCAAGAAGGCGGCGGCCGCCGCCAAGGTCTCGACCGTTCCGGGTCACTTGGGCGAGATCAGCGACGCCAAGCACGCCGTCAAGATCGCCGAGGAAATCGGCTATCCGGTGATGATGAAGGCCTCCGCCGGTGGCGGCGGCAAGGGCATGCGCATCGCCTTCACGCGCAAAGAGGTCGAGGAAGGGTTCCCGCTGGCGCGATCGGAGGCCAAGGCCTCGTTCGGCGACGACCGCATGTTCATCGAGAAGTTCATCGTCGATCCGCGCCACATCGAGATCCAGCTCATCGGCGACAAGCATGGAAACGTGGTCTACCTCGGCGAGCGTGAATGCTCGATCCAGCGCCGCAACCAGAAGGTGATCGAGGAGGCGCCCTCGCCGCTGCTCGACGAGAAGACGCGCCGCGCCATGGGTGAGCAGGCGGTCGCGCTCGCCAAGGCGGTGGGCTACGATTCTGCGGGCACGGTGGAGTTCGTCGCCGGCCAGGACAAGAGCTTCTACTTCCTGGAGATGAACACGCGCCTGCAGGTCGAGCATCCCGTCACCGAGCTGATCACCGGCATCGACCTCGTCGAGCAGATGATCCGCGTGGCCGCCGGCGAGAAGCTGTCGTTCCGCCAGTCGGACGTGAAGCTCAAAGGCTGGGCAGTGGAAAGCCGTGTCTACGCCGAGGACCCCTACCGCAACTTCCTGCCCTCCATCGGGCGCCTGGTGCGCTACCGGCCGCCGCTCGAGGGGACGACAGACGGCGTCACCGTGCGCAACGATACCGGCGTGTTCGAGGGCGGCGAGATCTCGATGTTCTACGATCCGATGATCGCCAAGCTCGTCACGCACGCCCCGACCCGGGAAGCGGCGATCGCGGCCCAGGCGGACGCGCTCGACGCCTTCTACATTGACGGCATCCAGCACAACATTCCCTTCGTTTCGGCGCTGATGCACCACCCGCGCTGGCAGAAGGGCGCTCTATCGACCGGCTTCATTGCCGAGGAGTACCCCGAGGGGTTCAAGGCGCGCACCGCGAAAGGGCGAGGAGCTGGAGGTCGTGGCCGCCGTGGCGGCCATTATCGACCACCTCAACAACCTGCGCCGTCGCGAAATCACCCATCAGATGTCGGGCGAGCCGGTGCGTTTCGCGACGCGCCGGGTGGTGAAGGTCAAGGACGCAGCCGTCGGCCTGGAGGTCTCCGGCCCGCCCGAGGGACCGTTCACCGTCACCTTCGTCGAAGGCGTCGATAACCCGGGCCGCAAGGTTGAGATCGTCTCCGACTGGCGCCCCGGCGATCCGCTGTGGATGGGGCGCGTCGGCGACAAGCGCGCCGCCGTACAGGTGCGCCCGATCGTCAACGGCGTCAGTCTGGCCTATCGCGGGATCCAGGTGCCGGTCTACGTCTATACGGAGAGGGAGGCTGCGCTTGCCGCGCTGATGCCTGAGAAGGCCCCCGCAGACACTTCAAAATTCCTGCTCTGCCCCATGCCGGGCCTGGTCAAGGCGATCAACGTCTCGGAAGGCGCGGACGTGCAGGCGGGAGACGCGCTCGCGGTCGTCGAGGCCATGAAGATGGAAAACATTCTCAGGGCCGAGCGCGACGGCAAGGTCAAGAAGGTCAACGCCAAGCCGGGCGATAGCCTGGCGGTCGACGCCGTCATCCTCGAGTTCGCCTGAGGCAATGCCCGCGCGCACCCTTATCAGCTCCGGCTCCTCGTTCGAGAAAGAGGTCGCCTATTCGCGCGCCGTCGTCGACGGACGCTGGGTGTTCATGTCCGGGACCACTGGCTTCAATTACGAGAGCATGACCATCTCCGAGCGCGTTGAGGAGCAGGCCGAGCAGTGCTTTCTCAACATGGCGCAGGCCCTCAGCCAGGCGGGCTCCTCGCTCGCCGACGTCGTGCGCGTGCGCTACATCCTCACGCGACGGGAGGATTTCGAGCCCGTCTGGCCGGTGATCCGCAAATACTTTTCTGGTGTCCTGCCGGCCTGCACCATGATCGTCGCCGGCCTCGCCGATCCCCGCATGCTGATCGAGATCGAGGTAACGGCCCTCAAGGCGTCCGACTGAGCCGGCAGCGACGCCATTCGACGGCGCGTGTCTGACGCATTTTACCCTTTCGCTTAGCAACGTGTTTGCCCCGCGGACCCATCATTGCGGCGCGGATCCGGATGAGGGTCTGCCAATGGTCAGCAGAAGGAGGTGCCGTCATGTCGATTGGCGCATTGCTCTGGTCCTGGGAAGGACGCATTGGTCGGGGCCGTTTTTGGTCCGGAGTGGTTCTCGTCATCCTGATGAGCATGGTGCTGGGGGTCGTTGCCAGCCTCTTGGGAATACCGCTCGACGCCGGAACCGGGGAGGTCGCGGAGGAAATCAGCATTGCGGGCGCTCTCTACCTTCTGGCTGCGTTTCTCGCGGTGGCATATGCGCAGCTTGCGGTCTACGCCAAGCGCTTCCATGATCGCGGCAAGAGCGCCTTGTGGGTATTGATCGCGTTCGTGCCCGTGATTGGCTTCCTGTGGGTGGTCATTGAGCTGGGCATGCTCCCAGGCGATCCGGGCCCCAACGCTTATGGCCCGGCGCCGGAGTTCGGAGCGGCGGTTCCGGCTTGAGGCGCACGCGAGCGTCATCGAGGGGGCGGCGGGACGGTGGCGATACGTACGGTCCAGGTGAGGGTCGAGGGCCGGGTCCAGGGCGTGGGCTTCCGCGCCTACGTGGAGGCGCGCGCGCTGGAGCTCGGGCTCGTCGGCTGGGTGCGCAACCGCCGGGACGGCACCGTCGAGGCGGTGCTGCAAGGCTCCGAGGAGGCCGTCGAGGACATGCTGGAGCTGTGCCGGCAGGGGCCGCCTGCCGCCGTTGTGACCGATGTGGCGCTCATAGGCGAGGGGGTCGGTGCCTTTCAGGGCTTCGACGTGCGCCCAACCGTCTGAGTCGCTGCCGCGACGCTCAGGCGTATTTGGCCGCCTGGCGGCGCAGTGCGTGGAGGATCGGCTCGTAGGCCTCCTCGTTGCGCGCTTCCGGGTAGACCACGTAGACCGGATAAACGAATTTGCGCGCGCGCTTGGGCTGACGCAGGCGCCCGCGCGCGACGTGCTGGCGCACGAGGCGCTGCGGGAAATAGCCCGAGCATTCGTTGACGAGCAGGTAATTGATCGCGGCTGAGCCTAAGTCGAGATTGAGCCCGGGATTGCTGTATTCCGGGTAGGCGGCGGTGTGATCCTGCTGAAAATCCGGACCCCAATCGATGAACACGTAGTCGGCGAACGTACGCCGCTGCGCGGTCGGCACGCTGGTGACGAGCACGAATTCCTCGTCGAACAGGTGCTCGATCGTGAGGCCGGGCGGCTGCGTCGGGCGGTACATGACGGCCAGGTCGAGCGTGCCCTCGATGAGCCGCTGCGTCAGCCCCACCGACAGGCCCGCGCTAGCGGAAACGGCGATATCGGGGATGTTTTGGCGCAGCCAGGCCACCCATTTGAGCAGGAAACCGTCCCATAGCGACATGGGTGCGCCGACTGCGAGGTGGTCGCGGTGCTGATCGGAGAGGCCGACCTCGAGCTGGGCGTGCTGCCAGACTCGCACCAGTGCCAGCGCGTGCTTTTGAAATTGCTCGCCCGCTGCGGTGAGCTCTGCGCCGGACTTCGAACGCTTGAACAGCGGGCGTCCGAGCAGGTCCTCAAGGCCCTTGATACGGGCTGAAACCGTCGACTGAGTGAGGTTCATCCTGCGCGCGGCGTCGATGAAGCTGCCCGTCTCGGCTACCATCAGGAAGGTGCGCGCGAGGTTGACGTCCATCGTACGATGCTGACCGCTGACAAGCGCTAAAACCTATCTATCGAAATTATCGATAGTGGTCACCGGAAAAATCCGTTTGAAGCGGACCTTGATTCTAACCAAATTAATCGACGTACGAACAGAGTTCGAATCCGATTCGGCTCTTTTTGTTCGGGTTCACAATGGAAGGACACCTATCATGAAGGCCAAAAAGAAAGCAGCCAAGAAGCCTGCGAAGAAAGCGGCGAAGAAGAAGAAGAGGTAGTCAGCCTCTGCTGACACCTCACGAGCGGGCCGTAATGACCGGCATGGTCATTGCGGTGACAGCGACCGCAGCTCTCTACTGGGTCCCGAGTGCGTGTGCGTCGTCGATCACAAACCGCGATGGCAAGGACTGGAAGGTCACTGTCATTGAGGGCAAGGCGACAAAGGACCATGTTTTGGTCCCTTCCGCGGCACTCGAAGGTATCTGTCAGAAGGGCTGTGTGGTCCGCCTCAACGACAACGAGAAGGACGAGTACGAGCTGAAAGGCTCCGAAACTGTGTCGATTGAGGATGGCTACCTCTATTACGACGGGCCACCCGC
This sequence comes from uncultured Alphaproteobacteria bacterium, assembly GCA_963776675.1. Taxonomy (GTDB): domain Bacteria; phylum Pseudomonadota; class Alphaproteobacteria; order Rhizobiales; family Hyphomicrobiaceae; genus Hyphomicrobium_A. Next base: position 22,583 of record CAVZNR010000026.1, read on the forward strand.
CTCGGCGGTTCCAAAGGCTGATGATGCGGATCAGCCTCCTGAGCCCGGTCCGAAATAGAGGCAGGCAAAAAACCGTATTGGTTTGGGCGCCCGGCCCCCGACAGAGGGGCCGGGCGTCTCGTCGTTTGGGCTAGGCAATTGTCGCGGTGAGGGGTGCCGGTGCGGCTCGGGTTGCGCCGAAGCGGTGCTCGAACTGGGCCTTGAGGGCGTTATCCACAGTTTCCATCGAGATGGCGTGTCCGAGCCGGGCAAGGCTCGTGACGCCATGCTCGGCGATTCCGCAGGGCACGATGCCGTCGTAGTGGGAGAGATCGGGGCTGACGTTGACGCTCGCCCCGTGCAGGCTCACCCACTTCTTCAGGCGCAGGCCGAGCGCGGCGATCTTGTCCTCCGCGCCGCGCGCCTCATCCGCGACCCAGATCCCGACACGGCCCGACCGCGTCTCGCCTTTGACGCCGAGGACGGCCAGCGTATCGATCAGCCAGGCCTCGAGTGCGGCCACGAAGGCGCGGACGTCGCCGAAGCGGTGTTTGACGTCCAGCATGACGTAGATCACGCGCTGGCCGGGGCCGTGATAGGTGAGCTTGCCGCCGCGGCCGGTGGCGTGCACGGGAAAACGGTCGGCCGCGATGAGATCGGCGGAGCGTGCGCTGGTGCCGGCGGTATAGAGGGGCGGATGCTCGAGCAGCCATACGAGCTCCGGCGCATCGCCGGCGGCAATGTGCCCGGCCCGCGTCTCCATAAAGCTCACCGCGTCCAGGTAGGCGACAGGGGCCGCGCTGACGGCCCAATCGACAACCCGGGCTCTCGCGGTAGATTCGGCGAAACGCTGCTGCATGACCGTAAGATTAGGGGGCCGGAGCGACCGCCGCTAGGGGCCGGCCTGGCCGGATTTGTGCCGATTGGCCGCGCGGCGCCCGCGGGTACCACGACATTTTTGCCCCGTGGGAAGGCGCCGCACCGGCACTGCTTGTTCCCGGCAGGCGAGTTGGCTATATGAGCGGTCGTTCTCCCGGCATGCGGTCGTGGCGGAATTGGTAGACGCACTACCTTGAGGTGGTAGCGGGGCGACCCGTGGAGGTTCGAGTCCTCTCGACCGCACCAGGACGACGTTGGATCACCCTGCGCTTTCGCGGCGCCGGGCATCCGCCTCGGCTTCGCGTTGAAGCCGCGTCGTGTCCCATGGCCAGTGGCCATTGATCTCCACTTCGAGCGAGATCGACAGGAAGGTGCGGATCACGACGATCCCGCCCAGCACCAGCATGCTCTCGAGCGTCGGGTCGATGACCACCGACTTGATGATGTCGGCGGCGATCAGAATCTCGAGTCCGATGAGGATGCCGCGTCCCAGGTTGGCGCGATAATCGCGATAGTTGTCGACGAGGCTGCCGCGGAACGAGCGGGCGAGGAACAGCGCCGTCGCGAACGCCGCCGCGAGCAGGATGACGATGAAGCTGGCGGCCTCGAGGATGAGGCTGGCGATATGGGCGACCTCTTGCATCGCGTTTTCACTAACATTGGCGCCGCCGCTCGGCCTTGCCTCGGATTCAGGCTATCCACACCTAACTGGGCGGCTCGAGTGGTCAGGGAGGCCCGTGCGGCGCACCGCGCGCCTGCCACGACGCCGGCACCCTGTACGTGCTAGGTGGGACGCTGGCTGACCGGGGGCGGAACGACATGTTCTTCTACATCTCGAAAATCGTCTGGTTCTGCCTGCAGCCATCGAGCCTTTTGCTCATCTTGCTGGTCGTAGGCGCCGTGCTCCTGTTCACCCGGCATCAGAAGACGGCGCGCCGGCTCATCATCGCCGCCGCCGCCTTGTTGCTCATCGGCGGTCTGCTGCCCCTTAGCACCTGGCTTATGCTGCCGCTCGAGGATCGCTTCGCCCGTACCGATCTCTCCGGCGCCGATGTCGACGGCATTGTCGTATTGGGCGGCCCAGAGGATGCACGGGTTTCCGGGGCGCGCCACGCGCATGCGCTCAACGAGGCGGCGGAACGCTTGACCGAGACGGCGGCTCTTGCCCGGCGTTTCCCCAAGGCCAAGATCGTCTTTACGAGCGGTTCCAATGATATTCTTTCGTCGCCGTCCATCGGTGCCGACGCCGGCGGGCTTGTTCTGTCGGATCTCGGTATCGGCGGCCGCGACCGGCTGATCTTGGAGCGCCGCTCGCGCAACACCTGGCAGAACGCCGTCTATACCAAGGCACTCGTTGTGCCGAAGCCGGGCGAGCGATGGCTGCTCGTCACCTCGGCGGCTCACATGCCGCGTGCCATGGGCGTGTTCCGCAAGGCGGGCTTCCTCGTGGAGCCGTGGCCTGTCGACTACCGCACAGCCGGACCCTGGGACCTCCTGCGCCCGTTCGATACGCCCGCGGAGGGCCTGAGGCGTCTCGATCAGGCTACGCGCGAATGGGCGGGGCTCGTGGCCTATTGGCTCACCGGGCGTAGTAGTGCGCTTTTCCCCGGCCCCTGATCGGGTCAGGCGATGGCGAGCGTGACCAGAGGCTGCTTGACGTCGGTCTGCAGCAGGAAGTGGCGGATCGCCTCGATCGTCGGGCTATCCTTCAGTAGCGGGGCGTGCCCCTGATTGGCAACGGTGAGGGCGACAAGCGCCGGGTGGCGCCGACGCATCTCGTCGACCGTGGCCTCCGAAAGTACATCCGAGTTCTCGCCGTGCACGACCAGGACGGGCACGTGCTTCAGCGCCTCAAACTGCGGCCACAGGGGCGGCAACGGCCGATAGAGCACGGACAGGGCTTTGCCCAGCGCCGCGTCGTAGCCCGGCGCGGGGCGCCCTTTGCGCTCGTTGTACAATTGGCGGGCGACCTCCTCCCAGACGGGGTCCGGGATGTCGGGAAAGTGGCGGCGGTTGAGATCACGCACCATGCGGGCCGCATCGGTCCAGGAGATGGGGAGGGGCACGCGGCCGACGTAGCCGCTGATGCGCACGAGACCATCGTGCTCGATCACCGGTCCGATATCATTGAGGACGACCGCGCCGATCGCCGAAGGCTGGACCGCCGCCATCAACATGGTGATGAGGCCGCCGCGCGAGGTTCCGATGATCGCCGTCTCGCTAAGCCCGGCAAGCGTCATGAAGTCGAGGACGTCGTACATCTCGACGGGCACCGAGTAGTTGCGCCAGTCGGGGTCGAACTCCGATAGGCCACGCCCGCGGTAGTCGACTGTGTAGACGGTGCGTGCGGCGCGGGGATGGTTCGAGAGGGCGAGCGCGAGGTCGTGAAAGTCGCGGCTGTTGCGCGTGAGCCCGGGCAAGCACAGCACCGGCCGGCCGTGGTTGGCGCCGACGGCGGGGTAGCGGCGCGCGTACAGCCTCAGGCCGTCGCGGGCTGTGAAGAAGATCTCTTCGAAGGCTTTGTCTGGCGACGTCATCGGGCTTTCTCGGCTATGCGGCCGCAAGCGGCCGCGCGCAGCATTCGACTCCGTACGCTAAAGCTAGTCACCGGACTTAGCCGTGTCCGTCCTGGGACCCGGCTTGCGCGTGGGAGACAGCGCGGCCTCGCGCGCCCGCGACAAGTCTTGCTCGAGGCGCAGGGCATTTCCCTCCTCGCCAAGGCGGGCGCGATAGATCTGGATGTTGGAGAGGACCTTGGCCACGTAGCGGCGCGTCTCCTCGATGGGGATGCGCTCGATCCAGTCGATGGGATCGACGCCGGCCTTGCGGGGATCGCCGAACTCGCGGATCCACTGGCGCGTGCGCCCCGGTCCGGCATTGTAGCTCGACAGCCCCAGCACGTAGGAGCCGGAGAACTCCGCCAGCCGGTCGGCGACATAAGCCGAGGCGATCATGGTGTTGTAGGAGGGGTCGGACGCCAGGCGCTTGTGGCTGCATTTGATTTTATAAATGCGGCACACGTGGCTGGCGGTACCCTTCATGACCTGCAGGATTCCGCGTGCCCCGGCACCGGAGATGATGTCGGTGTTGAACTCGGTCTCCTGACGCGCCAGCCCCAACAGCACCGCCGCCTCGGGCGGCGGGCGCAAGGGTTTGTAATCGGGCAGGGCGTGCACGGGGTAGGCGTAATAGATGAGGTTGTGGCCGTTTGCGATTGCCGCCTTGCCGATGCGCACCGCCGACTGCGTATCACCCATCTTCTGGGACAGATGCGCGACCAGGGCCGCCCAGCCTTCGGTGTCCTTGAGTGTTGCGAGATGGCGAATGAAGATGCGCGTGACGGCGCGGCTCAAACCGGCCGCTTGCGCCAGCGCCATGGCTTTGGCCGCGCCCATGCCATTGAGCTCGGCGATCTCAGCGGGCGAGGGCAGCTCAGGAGGCTCGATGTCGATCCTGGTGCGCCCCGGCTCGAGCCTTTGCATGGCGAGAAGCCCATGGAACGTGTCGCTCTCGCGCGCGGCCGCCTCGTAGGCCTCCTTGGCCTTCTGCTGATCGCCCTTCTGCTCAAGGGCGCGGCCGAGCCAGTAGTATGCCTTCGCACGTCCCAACGGGCCATCGGCGGTCTTGGTGAAGGACGTGAAGTGGCTCACGGCTGCGTCGACGTCCTTCAAGTAGCGGAGCGCCAGCCAGCCGGCCATGAAAGCCTGCTCGTTGAGCGGATTGACGCTGAGAGGCCCGGCGTCTTGCACAAGCTTATAGGCAAGCTTCGGCTTGTCGGCTTTCAGCGCCTGATAGGCGAGCTTCTGGCGCTCGCTCCACCAGTCGTCGAGATTGACGACGACCTTCGGGTCGGTGGGGGCCTCCAGGATGAGCTTAGCTGCGTCGTCGAGCTTATCTTTGCGGCGCAGCTGCTGAATGCGGTGAAAGACGAGCCCCCAGTCGGTGGACTTGGCGCCGGGTGCCGCTTTCAGACGGGACTTGTCGACGTGCTTGCGCATGAAAACGGCGAGGCGCGCGCGTGCTCTCCTCTGCTGGGCTTTGGGCAGCAGGGGAATGATACGCTTGGCCAGTCGGGCTTGGTGGCGGCGGCCGGCCTTATAGCGGACGTCGTCAACCAGAAGACGGTCGAACCGCCACTTGTGATCTTGCGGGGTCAGCAGCGAGCCGAAGCGGGCGAGAAACCCCTGTTCGAGCTCCGGCGAAAGGTCGTGCTCGCGCCAGACCTTGGAGGCGAGCGCCTTGGCCTTGTCCGTCTCGCCGTGCGCGAGGTGTACGGAGGCAATCACGGCGATGCCGGCGGCGCTTTCCGGCTCGGCACCGTTGAAGTACCCGGCGATCACGTCGGAGTCACCGCCTTCGGCGAAGATCGCCTCCTCCATGCGCGCGCGCAGAATGCTCTCGCTCGGCCAGCCGGGGTTCTTTGCCAGAAAGTCGGCGTACTCGGCAGCCGTGCCGAGGCCGCGGCGCAGGCGATACCAGTTGACCAGCTTGCGGCCCAGCGGGTCGCTGACGCCGGCCATGAACTTGGTGCCGCTGTCGACCTTGTTGGCGGCAAAAGCCTTGATGGCGCCGACGATCTTGGAGGAATCCGCCTTGGAGATGTCGTAGCTGAGCAAGGGCGCGACGGCTGCATCGAGGCGTGCAAGATGCGTCTTCTCGCGCGTGCGGGGGGAGGGGGCTTCTTCCGCATCGGCGGCGGCGACGCTCTGGCCGGGCTCATTCTGGGCGACCGTGGCCATGCGGACCGGGATTGGCGGAGCCGCCTGCGCCTCGGCGGCGCGCGCCGGTGGCTCGGCATAGGCGCCGCCCAGCGGCGCCAGAGAGGCGAGCAGCGCGACAACCACGCCGGCAAAAACGGGGACTCGCAGCCGGACGACGCCCGGATTTCCAGGGGTCGTAGCGCCTCTCAAAAGGTCGTATGTCCGTTGCGTCTGCTGGCGCAGGGGCAAGGGCTATCCTTCCACACGCGACGATTGCCGGCTGGCTTGCGGGCTCAAGGTCAAGGTCCTAATGTCCCGCTCGACAGAGCGTTGCGATTCCGAAAGATCACCGACGCGACGCGAAAATATCAATCAAGGAGGCGAGGGACAAGGCGCCCTCTCGCCCCACGCAGCAAGTTGCCGCCTGATGGGGCGAGAGCATGGCGCGCAGGGCGCCAAATTCCCGCGATCAGGCCATAACAAGCGAATCGAGAGCCCTCGGGCTCGAGGATGATGGGCAGATGTTCACTGGGTCCTTCACGGCACTGATTACGCCTTTTCGTGGCGGCGCGCTCGACGAGCCCGCTTTTCGCCGCCTCGTAGAGTGGCAAATCAGCGAGGGCACGCACGGGCTCGTGCCGGTCGGCACGACGGGCGAGAGTCCCACGCTGTCGCACGACGAGCATAAGCGCATCGTGGAGCTGACGGTCGAGATCGCCAATAAGCGGGTGCCCGTCATCGCCGGAGCCGGCTCCAACGCCACGAGCGAGGCCGTGGACTTTACGCGCCATGCCGCCAAGGTGGGTGCGAGCGCGGTTCTGGTCGTCACCCCCTATTACAACAAGCCGACGCAGGAGGGGCTCTATCGCCACTTCAAGGCGGTCAACGACGCCGCCGACATTCCCATCATCATCTACAACATTCCGGGCCGCTCGGTCGTGGACATGTCGGTCGAGACCATGGTCCGCTGCTTTGCCCTCAAGAACGTCGTCGGCGTCAAGGACGCGACTGCCAATCTTGCGCGCGCTTCCCAGCAGCGCGCCGCCATGGGGCCGCAGTTCAATATGCTGTCGGGAGAGGACGCCACCGCGCTCGGCTTCATGGCACACGGCGGTCAAGGCTGCATCTCGGTCAGCTCGAACGTGGCGCCGCGCCTGTGCGCGGACTTTCAGAACGCCTGCCTCAAGGGGGACTTCAAGGCGGCGCTCGCCTTGCAAGACCGGCTAATGCCGCTGCACGACGCGCTCTTCTGCGAGGCGAACCCGGGCCCGGTTAAGTACGCTGCATCAAGGCTGGGGCTGTGCGAGGCGGAGACGCGCCTGCCTCTCGTGCCCATCTCGGAGGCGTCCAAGAAGATCGTCGATGCGGCGTTGGCGAGCATGGGCCTCATTCCGGCCAAGGCGGCCGAGTAGCCCCCGCTGAGCGATCGAATAGGAGCGTCAGGCCATGGCGGCCAAAAAGGATGATGGCCGCCGTCTCATTTCCGAGAACCGGAAGGCCCGCCACGAGTACTTCATCAGCGACAGCCTCGAGGCCGGCCTGCAGTTGACGGGCACGGAGGTGAAGGCGTTGCGCAGAGGACAGGCCAACATCGCGGAAAGCTATGCCTCGACCGAGGAGGGCGGCCTATGGCTGATCAACGCCTACATTCCCGAGTATCAGGGCGCGGGGCGCTTCTTCCAGCACGAGCCGCGCCGCAAGCGCCGGCTGCTCCTGCACAAGAAGGAGCTCCATAAGCTCGCCATCGCGGTCGAGCGCCAAGGCATGACGCTCATCCCGCTCGAGCTCTATTTCAATGCGCGCGGCATCGCCAAGCTGAAGCTGGCGCTCGCCGAGGGCAAGAAGCTGCACGACAAGCGCGAGACGGCCAAGAAGCGCGACTGGGACCGCGAGAAGGCGCGCATATTGCGGGACAAGGGCTAATGCTCGGGTCTGAGGTGGCGCACCTGGAGCCAGGCCTACAGCTGCCGGATCTGGCGCTTTCCGCCACCCTCGGCGGTCCCGTCAACTTGGGTGCTCAGCCCGGCGGGGCGATCGTATACGTCTATCCCTGGACAGGGCGACCTGGGCTGCCGGATCCGCCGGGCTGGGACGATATCCCAGGCGCGCACGGCTCGACTCCCGAGACGATAGGCTTTCGCGACAACTATCCCAGGTTTCGCGGCATTCATTTCGAGGTTTATGGCCTCAGCACGCAATCGGGTGCGCATCAACGCGAGCTGTGCGATCGGCTCGGCGTTCCCTTTGCCATTCTGAGCGATGCGGACTTCGCCTTTCAGAGGGCGCTCAAGCTGCCTACGTTCGATGCAGGCGGAACGCTCTTTCTCACGCGGCTGACGCTGGTCGTGGAGGACGGCATGCTGCGCCACATCTTCTATCCGGTGCCCGAGCCGGAGACGCACGCCGAGGCCGTGCTCGCATGGCTGGCGGCAAACGGCGTCGCCCGTTAGAGCACGTCGCTTTCGATGTCGTCGACGGAGAAACCCATTTTCTCGAGCCCTTCCTCGAGATAGTCGGCCAGCAGTGGCATGCCGAGCAGATACGTGGCGGTGGCGTTGATGCGCTCGGCACGCGCCGTCTCGACGGCTTCTGCGAATTCCTCCTTCTCGAAGGTCCCGCGTCCGATCCACGCGAGCGCCACCAGGTCGGCCTGCTCGTCGTAGTTGAGTCCGTCGATGAAGCCGGCGATTTCGTTGCGCGTCGGATCGTTGGCGAAATCCTCGAGGATGGCGGTCGGATCCTCCTCGGCGTCGCCTTCTTCGGGTGTGTCGTTCCAGGCGCCGACCTTCGCGCCATACTCACGCGCCTTGATGATGACGTGGGCCACCTTTTCAGGGGCGATATCGATCGACATGGCGATCATCTCTCCAGGCTTATGGACGGATGAAAACTAGCCCGTGCTCCTCACCGAGACTTTAAGGTCCCATAGCACTGGGTAAAGTAAGGCGGAAGAGCAGGAGCGGCGACGCGTGTATTCAGGCCTTGGCGCGACCCGGGCTGAGGCCGCGTCCGGACGGCGTCGCGAGAGCCGGTTCGCCCGCGGCCAGCAGCTCGCGTATGTCAGCGAAGACATCGTGGAACATGTCCGGCGTCAGCCGCCGCGTGTTGGTGTTGTAGCGCGAGCAGTGGAAGCTGTCGAAAAAGGCTATGTCACCTGGCAGCGCATGGCGCTTGCCGTGGCCGAACGAAAATTGAGACTTGCGGCAACCGAAGGCGCCAAGCGTGCTGTCGTGAGCGATGCGCCCCAGGGCGAGGATCGCGACCAGGTTGGGCAGCGTTGCGATGCGCGCCTTGAGGAACGGCTGGCAGGTTGCGATCTCGGCAGGTGTCGGCTTGTTCTCGGGCGGCACACAACGAACGGCGTTGGTGATCATGCAGTCGACCAGCACGAGGCCGTCGTCGGGGCGCGCGTCGTAGTGGCCCTTGGCAAACCCGAAGTGCAAAAGCGTCGCGTAGAGCAGATCGCCGGCATAGTCACCGGTGAACGGCCGACCCGTTCGATTGGCGCCATTGAGACCCGGCGCCAGCCCGACAATAAGCAAGCGGGCATTCGCGGAACCGAATGAGGGCACGGCTCCGTTAAACCAATAGGGCTCTCTTTCCTGATTGGCACCGCGAAAGCCGACGAGCCGCGGGCACAGAGTGCACAACGGGGGCGGCTCGGGAACGGCGGCTGCTGCAGGTTCTAGGCCGAGTTCGGCGCCCATGTCGGCAAGGCCCTATGAGACGGCGCCTCAGACCTCCTCGGGAAGGTCGTCGGTATCCGAATCGCGCGACGCATAGCTGTGGCTGCGGCCATAGGAGCGCGCCTCGCGTACGGGACGCGTTGCCGGGTCGCGGCAGATCTGCTGCTCCAAGTCGGCCAGATCGATGAATTGATCGGCTTGGCGGCGCAACTCGTCGGCGACCATCGGCGGCTGCGTCTGCAGCGTCGAGACCACGCTGACGCGCTTGCCGACCTGCTGCAGCGCGCCCACGAGGCTGCGGAAATCGCCGTCGCCCGAAAACAGAACGATATGGTCGAGCGCATCGGCGAGCCGCATGGCATCGACCGCCAGCTCGATGTCCATGTTGCCTTTGACCTTGCGGCGACCGGAGGCATCGGTGAATTCCTTGGTCGGCTTGGTCACCATGCTGAAGCCGTTGTAGTCGAGCCAGTCAATCAGTGGACGAATGGACGAGTACTCTTGGTCTTCGGCAAGCGCGGTGTAGTAAAGCGCGCGCACGAGCACACCCTTCTGACGAAACAGGGTCAGAAGCCGTTTGTAATCGATGTCGAACCCTAGGGATTTGGCCGTCGCGTAGAGATTGGCCCCGTCGATGAAAAGGGCAATCCGCTCATTCTGATAGAAATGCATTTCGTTACCTTTCGTGCCGCGGACCGGGGCGAGCTGTGGCCGAGTAGTCGTTAAGAGGCCCTAACGGAACTCGCAATCGAAATCCGTCGCCGGGGTGCTAGGATTGTGTGCCACCAAAACTCATAGCAAGACATTGTACTCTCGGGCAATTTTGCGACAATTCGAAGCAGATAACCTGTGGGAAAGACCAAGCTCTACTCACAGATGGTGCCAACATTAGGTCCAAAACAATGCTCCTCCTCTTCTTGAGGATTAGTTCCTATATGGTGCTGGCGGGGCCCGGGTAGAAGTGGCACCCAGCCTAAACTCCACTAGACTTGATTCGGTCGCTGTTTCATGCGACTAGAAAACACATAGGCCGCGCTGCTTCGGGGAATCCGGCGGCGGTCATATTCTCCCAAGCGAACCCGGCGGCAAGAGAGGTGCTCGATCATGGCACGCGTAACAGTTGAAGATTGCGTGGACAAGGTCCCGAACCGCTTCGAGCTGGTTCTGTTGGCGGCCCATCGCGCCCGTGCCATCGCCGACGGCGGCGCGATCACGGTCCCGGTCAACGACGACAAGAACCCCGTGGTAGCGTTGCGCGAGATTGCCGACCGCACCATCCCGCCCGAGGACATGCGCGAGGCGCTGATCCATTCTATCCAGAAGAACGTCGAGGTCGACGAGCCGGAGGCAGTTGCTGCACCGCTTATGCCGCCGGAGCGCCGTGCGCCCGTGCTTGGCCGCGACGACCAGTCGAGCGATACCGTGGTCGACGTCATGACCGAGGAGCAGCTCCTGCGCGGCCTCGAGAGCATGACGCCGTCCGAGCCGTCGGCCAACGGCGGCCCGAACGGTTTGCGCGAGCGCGATCGCGATCGTGATCGCGGTGACCGGGATCGCGGACGGTAAGCGAAGCCCCGGCGTCATTTTCGGCGCCGGAGGAGGCTGACGGGGCCGGGAGCCCAACGGCCGCCGACAGTGCTCGCCCCGGGAGCGCGGCGGACCATGATGCGGCAATACGAGCTCGTCGAGCGCGTTCTCAGCTATGATCCCAAGGCGGATGAGGCCCTCCTCAACCGGGCCTACGTCTATGCCATGAAGGCGCACGGCAGTCAGCGGCGCGCGTCCGGCGACCCGTATTTCTCCCATCCCCTCGAAGTCGCTGCCATCCTCACCGATCTGAAGCTCGACGATGCGACCGTCGTCACGGCGCTCCTGCACGATGTCATCGAGGACACGCCGATCACCCGGGCGGAGATCGACCAGCTGTTCGGGCCCGAGATCGGCAAGCTCGTCGACGGACTGACCAAGATTCGCCGCCTCGACCTCGTCTCCAAAAAGGCGGAGCAGGCCGAGAATTTCCGCAAGCTCCTGGTCGCCATCTCCAGCGACATTCGCGTGCTGCTCGTCAAGCTGGCCGACCGGCTGCACAACATGCGCACGCTGGAGCACATGAAACCCGAGACGCGCAAGCGCATCTCGGAGGAGACGATCGACATCTATGCGCCGTTGGCCGGGCGCATGGGCATGGAGGCGATGCGCGAGGAGTTGGAGGACCACGCCTTCCGCTGGCTCCACCCCGAGGCCTATGCGGCGGTGGCCGCCAAACTGGCCGAGCTCAGGAAATCGAACGAAGGGCTGGTTGAGGAGATTCGCGCGGCACTCGCCGCCAAGGTCGCCGAGGTCGGAATTAATACGGAGGTCTCCGGCCGCGAGAAGAAGGCCTACGCAATCTGGCGCAAGATGGCCAACAAGCAGATCAGCCTGGAGCAGCTCTCCGACATCTACGCCTTTCGCGTCATCGTCGATTCCATCGACGACTGCTACCGCGTGCTCGGCGTGGCGCACACCACCTGGCGCACGGTGCCCGGACGCTTCAAGGACTACATCTCCACGCCCAAGCAGAACAACTACCAGTCGATCCACACCACCGTCGTCGGTCCGCGTCACCAGCGCGTCGAGCTGCAAATTCGGACACGTGCCATGCACGACATCGCCGAGTATGGCGTGGCTGCACACGCCCTCTACAAGGATGCGGCGCAGATCAACGGCCAGGGTGCGCCCAAGACGATGGTGGCGTTGCAGAAGGACTCAGGCCCCTACGTTTGGCTGCGTCGGCTGGTGGAGACGCTGCTGGAGGGCTCGAACCCGGAGGAGTTTCTCGAGCACACCAAGCTTGAGCTGTTCCAGGACCAGGTCTTCTGTTTTACGCCGAAGGGTCGGCTCATTGCGCTGCCGCACGGCGCCACGCCGCTAGATTTCGCCTATGCCGTCCACACCGACGTCGGTAACGGCGCCATCGGCGCCTTCGTCAACGGCCGTCATGTGCCAATCGACACGCAATTGCGCAACGGCGACGAGGTCGAGATCGAGACGGCCAAGAACCACTCCCCGCCGCCCGCCTGGGAAAATCTGGTCGTCACCGGGCGCGCGCGCTCGGCCATCCGCAGGGCGGCGCGCGATGCCGTGCGCAAGCAGTACCGTGAGCTGGGCCGCCGGCTGATCGCGGCGCGCTTCGAGCAGCTCGGCGAGGAGTTCGAGGACGAGGCGCTCAAGAAGGCGCTGCCGCGGCTGGGGCAGAAGTCGCTGGAGGACGCGCTGGCCGCGGTGGGCCGCAACGAGCTTTCGATCGAGGACGTCTCGCGTGCCATTATCCCGGAGGCGACCGAGCGCGAGCCCGAAGCCAAGACCTCCTACAAGCGCACGCGCCGCTTTGGTCGCGCGCGGGGGCAGGACGGCTGGTTCAATATCGACCGCGTCATGAGCCTCAAGTTCCGCGCCGACCAGGAACCGCGCGGAAGCGGGCTGGCGATCCGTGGTGTCAAGGACGACCTGCCCGTCAGCTTCGAGTCCGGCGGAGCGGTTCCGGGCGACCGTATCGTGGGCGTGCTGATCCCGGGGGAGGGGATTCGCATCTTCCAGATCCATTCTCCGCGTCTCCAGGAGTTCGAGCACGAGGGCTGGATCGACGTCACCTGGGATATCGACCCCGACACGCCGCAGCGTTTTCCGGCACGCATCAGCGTCACGGCGCTCAACGAGCCGGGCACGCTCGCCCAGATCGCAAAGGTGATTGGCGAGGGGGGCGGGAACATCGATAATGTGCGTATGGTGCGCAGAGCCTCGGATTTTACTGAAATGCGCATCGAGCTTGAGGTTCTGGATCTGGTGCATCTAAACCACATCATCGCCGGACTTCGTGAGAAAGCCGTCGTGAACAAGGTTGAGCGCGTATTCGATTGATAAGAGAATCGTCGATAGGCTCGGCGGGAGCCCATGGGGTTTGGTCGCGATCGGAGTTCTCGAGCATGTCGCCTGGAGGTTCTTCCTCTTTCCCGCCGCCCCGCCGGAGGCGCGCTGCGCCAGAATCCTGGCGCAGATCCATGCAGAGTGTGCGGGTCGTCACGCGGCGGCTCATGAGGCTTCGGGCAACCCCTCATGAGATCGCGTTGGGCTGTGCGGCTGGCGCCTTCGTCTCCATCACCCCGCTGCTCGGCGTGCAGACGCTGATCGCAATTTTGCTGGCGACGCTGCTGCGTGCTTCCGTTCCCGCCGCGGTCCTCGGAACCTTCGTCGGCAATCCCTTGAGCTGGCCCTTCATCTGGGCGTCGACCTACGCCATGGGGCTACAGATCGTCGGCTTCGACGGTGTCTTCGACCCGGCGGCGTTTCAAAAGAACTTTCTGGTGCTGTGGGCGGCCGTCCTGGAGCGTTCGCCGCATATTCTCGACGCTACGACCGCATTGCTGTGGCCGCTGGTGTGGCCGATGCTGGCCGGCAGCATACCGCTCGGATTGCTCGTCGGTTCGGTTGTCTACTATATTTCCAGAAATCTCGTTCGCGCGTGGCGCTTCCGTCGTATGACTCACGTGTCCGCCGCCACCGAGTAACCTCGGGTTTCGACTGTTCCTGGCATGCCGCAATCGCTCAAGGCTCCGTATCTCCGTCTGGGTGTCAACATTGACCACGTTGCCACCATTCGCAATGCGCGCGGCGGGCGTCATCCCGATCCGCTGCGCGCTGCGCATCTCGCCGTCGAGGCTGGTGCCGACGGGATCACGGCGCACTTGCGTGAGGACCGACGTCACATCTCGGATGAGGACATCGCACGCCTCAAGAGCGAGCTGACGCGCCCGCTCAATCTGGAGATGGCCGCCACCGAGGAAATGTTCGACATCGCTCTGCGGCATACGCCCAACGCCTGCTGCCTTGTGCCGGAGCATCGCGAGGAGCGTACGACGGAGGGCGGTCTCGATGTCACGGCCGGCGGGGATCGTCTGTTTCGCGTCGTAAGCGATCTCAAAGCGGCGGGTATCCGCGTCTCGCTCTTCATTGAGCCGGAGCCGTCGGTCATCCAGGCCTCGAGCCGCGTCGGCGCCGACATCGTGGAGCTGCACACGGGCGCCTACTGCGAGAAAGCGCTCGAAGGCGACGCGAGCGGGCTTGCCCGTGAGCTCGATCGCCTCGCCGTTGCGGCCCGTATCGCCGCCGGCGAAGGGCTCGAGGTGCACGCCGGGCACGGTCTGACCTTCGACACGGTCGCAGGCGTCGCCCGCCTGCCGCAAGTCGTGGAGCTCAACATTGGGCACTTTCTCATCGGGGAGGCGATTTTCGACGGGTTGGCGAGCGCCGTGCAGCGCATGCGGGCGCTGATGGACGAGGCGCGCAGCCAGCCTGCCTCCGCGGGCGAGCGCGTGGGGCCGGCGTGATCCTCGGCATCGGCAACGATCTCATCGACATCCGGCGCATCGAGCGCACGCTGGAGCGCTTTGGCGACCGCTTCATAGAGCGGGTGTTCACCGAGACCGAGCGCCGGAAATCGGAGGCCCGCGCCCAGCGCGCCGCCTCCTATGCCAAGCGATTTGCCGCCAAGGAGGCGTGTGCCAAGGCCCTGGGAACAGGGCTGCGGCGCGGCGTCTATTGGCGCGACATGGGGGTGGTCAACATGCACTCGGGGCGCCCCACGCTGCATCTGACCGGCGGGGCCGCGCGCACACTTGCGGAAATGACACCCGACGGCTTCGAAGCGCGCATCGATTTGACTTTGACCGATGATTTCCCTCTTGCTGCCGCGATTGTGATTATTTCCTGCCTGCAAGATAAGGCCGACCGCCGCGCATAACGAGCCCGTTTCGCGCTGCGACAACGTGGCGTCAATTGCGCGGCGGCGTCAAAATGGCTATAGCGGCCCGGCGCGGACCGCGGAGTCCGCATCGGGAGTATCGCATGGCGGTTACAGCAAAGACGAGAAACGGCGGTTGGCTCGAGACGATCACCATCGTTATCGAGGCGCTCGCCATCGCGATGCTAGTTCGCACCTTCCTGTATCAGCCCTTCAACATTCCCTCGGGCTCGATGAAGGAGACGCTGCTGATCGGCGATTATCTGTTCGTCTCCAAGCTCTCCTACGGCTACAGCCGCTACTCGTTCTACAATCTCATCCCCTTCTCCGGCCGCATCTTCGGAGCGCCGCCCCAGCGCGGCGACGTGGTGGTGTTCAAGCTGCCGCGTGACAACTCCACCGATTACATCAAGCGCGTCATTGGTCTCCCGGGCGACGAAATCAGTGTTCGCGGCGGCGTGCTGTACATCAACGGCAAGGAAGTACCGCGCCACCGCATCGGCGATTTCGTCACGTCCGAGGGCGACGGGCCGCCCCATCCCATCCCTGCTTACCAGGAGACGCTGCCCAACGGCGTGAAGTACACCGTGCTCGATTCCGAGCAGAACGGCCCCTTCGACAATGTCGGTCCCTACAAGGTGCCGCAGGACAAGTACTTCATGATGGGTGACAACCGCGACAACTCCACCGACAGCCGCGCCTCGTGGGGCGTGGGCTACGTGCCCTACGAAAATCTCATCGGCCGCGCGGAGATCATCTTCTTCTCCGCCGCCGTCGACGAGCCGGGCGCCTTCCGATGGTGGAGCCCCTGGACGTGGCCGTTCGACGTCCGGTGGGACAGGTTTTTCAAGCTCGTACGCTAGGAGGGCGCTTGGTGCGGCCGGGAAATCCGCGTCACCCGTGTCTTCCGTGCTCGCTGTGTAAAAATTCTGGGGCGCTCGTGAGGGCCCCGAGCCCATATTCCTCTCCGCGATCCGCGCGGATGCGCTAATCTCGTGACCCCATGCTCCGCCCCAGGAAGTACAAGGAACTCGAAAAGGCATTCGGCCATCGCTTCAAGAATCAACCGCTCTTGGAGGTTGCGTTGACGCACGCCAGCATGCGCGGCGGCAAGGGCAAGTGCAGCGACAACGAGCGGCTGGAGTTCATCGGCGACCGGGTCTCTGGGGCTGGCCATCGCCGAGCTTCTCAACGATCACTTCCCCACCGCCAGCGAGGGCGAGTTGGCGCGCCGCTACAACCGGCTCGTGCGCGGCGAGACCTGCGCAAAGGTCGCGCGCGTGCTGGGACTCGGTGCCCATCTCATCCTCTCTGACAGCGAGGCCGGCAGCGGCGGGCGCACCAAGAATACGATCCTCGCGGACGCGATTGAGGCCCTTCTCGGCGCGGTATTTCTGGACGCTGGCTTCGACGCCGCGCGTGCGGCCGTGCGGCGCTTGTGGGAGAGCCAGTCGGACGAGCTCAACACGACCGCGCGGCCCGACGCCAAGTCGGCGCTGCAGGAGTGGGCGCAAGGGCAGGGCCTGGCGTTGCCGGAGTACACGGAGATTGCGCGCAAGGGGCCCGACCACGCGCCGCGCTTCACCTCCGAGGTGCGCATCACCGGCAAGTCCCCCGCCCGGGGCGAGGGTGCCTCCAAGCGCTCCGCCGAACAGGCCGCGGCGCGGGCGTTGCTGGAGCGCGAAGGCGTGCGCGGAGCGGCCCACCATGAGTGAAGCCGCCCAGAACCGGCGCTGCGGCTTCATCGCCGTCATTGGGGCGCCCAACGCCGGCAAGTCGACGCTGGTCAACGCCCTCGTCGGCGCCAAGGTATCGATCGTCTCACGCAAGGTGCAGACGACGCGCGTGCCTCTGCGCGGCATCGCCGTGGAGGGCGACACTCAGCTCGTCTTCATCGATACGCCGGGTCTCTTCGCGCCGCGCCGGCGCCTCGACCAGGCGATGGTGGACGCTGCGTGGGGCGGCGCCAAGGACGCCGACCTCGTGGTCCTCGTCGTCGACGCGGCGAAGGGGCTCGACGAGGACGTCGAGCGCATTTTGGCGCGCCTCAAGGATGCGAAGACCCCACTGCTCGCGGTCTTGAACAAGGTGGATCGGGTCACTGCCAAAGAGAAACTGTTGGCGCTGGCCCAGGCACTGGAGCAGCACGCGCCGTTCGCCGCCATTCACATGATCTCGGCACTTTCCGGCGACGGCGTTGCCGACCTGAAGGCCGATCTTTCCGCGCGCATGCCGGACGGCCCCTGGCACTATCCCGCCGACGACCTTTCCGACGCGCCGCTGCGGATCCTCGCCGCCGAGATCACGCGCGAGAAGATTTTCAATCGGCTGCACGACGAGTTGCCCTACGCCATCACGGTTGAGACGACCGCCTGGCAGGAGCGCAAGAAGGACCGCTCGGTGCGCATCGAGCAGACCATCTACGTGACGCGAGCCGGGCAGAAGGCGATCGTGCTCGGGAAGGGCGGCCAGACCATCAAACAGATCTCGACGGAGGCGCGCGTGGAGCTGGCCCAGGTCCTGGAGCGCAAAGTGCATCTGTTCCTCTTCGTAAAGGTGCGCGCGGGTTGGCAGGACGACCCCGAACGCTACCGCGAGATGGGCCTGGAGCTGCCGAAGAAATGACGCTGCGGACGCGCGATGCAGTGGTCCGATGAAGGCGTAATCCTGTCGGTCAGGGCGCACGGCGAGACAGCAGCCGTCGCCGAGATCTTCACGCGCGCTCACGGCCGCCATCTCGGCCTCGTGCACGGCGGGCGCTCCCGCCGCCTGCGCCCCGTTCTGCAGACGGGCAATCACATCGACGCCACCTGGAAAGCCCGGCTGGCCGAGCACCTCGGTCACGTCAGCGTGGAGTTGCGCAAGGGCTACGCCGCGCAGGCGATGAACGATCCTTTGGCGCTGGCCGGCCTGTCCTCCCTGTGTGCGCTCGCCCACCTGCTGCCCGAGCGCGATCCCCATCCGAGCCTGTTCGAGGTGACGCTGTTCGTGTTGGGCTATCTCGACGAGCCCGACGTGTGGCCCGCGCTCATGGTGCGCTGGGAGATGGCGCTGCTCGATGAGCTGGGCTTCGGTCTCGATCTGGCGACCTGTGCGGCGACGGGGGTGCGCGAGGAGCTGGTCTACGTCTCGCCGAAATCGGGGCGCGCGGTTTCCGCCGACGCAGGTGCGCCCTACAAAGACAGGATGCTGAGCCTGCCGGCTTTCCTCGCAAAGGGACGCCAAGGCGCGGCGACGATTGCCGATGTCGCGGCGGGTCTCGATCTCACGGGGCACTTCCTGGAGACGCGCGTTCTCATTCCGCGGGAGGCCACGCTCCCCCAGGCGCGCCAGCGCCTCGGCGAGCTGATCGCGCGTCGTGCCGCCGCCACCGCGCGTTGACGGCGGCCGTTTACGCGCGGCGCGGACGATGGCTGCCCCCGCAATTGTCTTAATGCTTTCAAGGCTGCCGCCCCGTGTAACCCGTCCTTAGGGAGCGGGCGAAAGGATGCGCCCGGGCCACCACCGGCTCGTTCCAGCATCCGGTCATCGAGGAGACACCTATGGGCAGCAGCAAAGAATTGGCCGTGCGCCAGGCCGCCGACGCGTTCTACGAGGCGTTGAACGCCATGTTCAAAGGCGATGTTGCGCCCATGAAGGACGTCTGGTCGCACGATGACGACGTCGTCTACATGGGGCCGGGTGGCTCAATCAAGGTGGGCTGGGACAAGGTTTTCAAGGACTGGGAGAGCCAGGCTGCACGCAAGCTCGGCGGCAAGGTCATGCCGAAGGACGTGCACTTCACCGTCGGCGATCATATTGCGGTGATGTACGCGATCGAGAGCGGCGAAAACACCAACATCAACGGCAAGCGCGAGAAGGTGGCGATCCGTGTCACCAATCTGTTCCGCAAGAAAGGCGACGCCTGGAAGATGATCGGCCACCACACCGACCTGCTGGCCGGCATCAAGGGTTAGCGCCGACGCGGCTGACATCGACCTTCACTCCGCCATCCGGGTTGGAGCGCAGCGTATAGACGCGGCCGTCGCGCGCCTCGTAGCGCCCGACGCCGCTTCTTGCGTCGAGCTGGAATACTATGTCGCCGGCGGCACAGCTCGTGTGGCCGATGATCTGGTGCGGCAACGCTTTGCGCGCTTCGCCGGCAAACGTGTAGGGCACCGTGCTCGTCGTTCTGTTGGCGATCGTGAAGGTGTAGCTGAGCGCGCGGGGCCGCGCGAACACCTGCACGGCGACGTAGCGGGGATCATAGCTGCCGGCGCGCGCAACCGCGACGCCGATGTCGGTGACCTCGGGTAAAAGCAGGTTGCGCAGGTGGCCGGGCGACCCGATCCACCCGTTGAGCGTCAGACGGGCATAGCCCAGCGCGCTGAATCCGCTGCTGTCATAGGCGACGGCCAGGTTCTCGCCGATCTGGCAATAAGCGTATCCCGCCGCCTTGATGCGCGTCGCCGGCGTCGTGCCGTCGATCGAGTGCGAGAGCTCGCCTTTGCGCGCCGCCAGCACTTTCGCGTAGGCTTGCGCGGCCGCTTCGAGCAGCGGGTTCGGCGTTACGCGCCCAAGCTTGTGCTCGGCGCGAAATGCGTTCGTCATCTGGACGATGGCCGTCTCGGTGGCAGGGATATCCATGGCTGCGGGCATGGGCGAGGCTAACCGCGAATGTGAGGCGGCACGGTGGCCGTCATTGCTCGTCGCGCGTCTCGAGATGGAACTTGTGCAGGACACGGTGGAAGATCGGCGCCAGCACGAAGCCGGTGGCGATAATGATGAGAAGCCCGGAGAAGATGGCATAGCTGCCGGCGAACAGCTTGCCGCCTGTGGTCTTGAGCTCGATGGCCGGTCCCATGCCAGACAGGATCATGGCGGCGTTGAGATAGGCGTCGGTGAGCGACAGGCCCTCGAAGCCGGCGTAGCCTGCCATCCCGATGACGAGGCCGACCCCGACGATGATGAACCACAGCCCGATGGCGCGCAGCATGCGGCGGACAAAGATGCGCCCCGGAACCACCTTGTCGCGGCGTCGTTCAAACGTCGTCAGGCTGAAATGAATGGCCGCACCCTCGATCCAGAAGACCCGCCCAGTGTACGGTGCCCGTGAAGCGCGGATCAATGTCTTGCAGCGCAGCACGGGCATAATTTCGGGTTCATGTCTCCCGCGTCTATACTGGCCTCCAGGAGCGGGGCCGTTACAACCCAAGAAGCGAGCAGGACACCGCAAATGAGCCGGGCCTTCGTCAAAGAGCAGGAGGATGGCGGCGTCGAGGATCTCCCCGACCGCCTGATCTCCGAGCATCCCAACCTGGTGACGCCGGAAGGCCTCAAGCATATCGAGGCCGAGGTCGCCCGGCTGATGGCTGAGCATTCCGCAGCCCAGTCCGAGGAGGATCGCACCCGCACGGCGGCGGCTGCGCGCGATCTGCGCTACTGGACCGCGCGCCAGCAAAGCGCCGAGGTGGTGACACCGCCCGCCGATCCCGAGCACGTGCACTTCGGCTCCACCGTCATGGTCGCGCGCGCACGATGGCCGGCGCCAGACGTTCCGCATCGTCGGAGAGGACGAGGCCGATCCGGCGAAGGGCACCATTCCCTACGTGTCGCCGCTGGCACGCGCGCTGGTCGGCAAGGCCGTTGGTGAGGTCGTAAAGTTGGGCGAGGGTCAGGTGGAGGTTCTGGAGGTGCGGTGAGCCGCGCACTCCCTTGCGGGCCGGCCCTCGGGCAGCCACATAGAAGCCCAGGCACGAGCGCCGGGGAGGACAGCATGGTTCGTCGCGTTGTGAGTATTTGTCTGGTCGCCGCCATGGCGGCCGCGGTCGGCATGCCCGCAAGTGCCAAGGGCTATCGAGGCTACAAGGCCATCCGGGACGCGCCCGTCAAGGACTGCACCCGCGTCAACGGCCGTTATGGCTATTACGGCAATCCCTGGTGCACGCGGGCCGAGCAGGCGCGCTGGGATCGCTGGGAGGCGAGCCGGCGGTAGGTTTATCTGGTCACGCAAGAAAGCCGACGGGGCGAGTCCCTAGCTCCCCTGCCCGATGGGGAAGCTCCGCTCCCACGAGGCGCCGTCGCTGTCGGTCACCTGCACGTGCATCTGCTCGGCGCCGTTGGCCTTGTAGTCGAACTCGATGGTCGGGTTCTGCGACAGGGTCATGGAGCCGCGCATCGCCAGCACGCGCTCGTCGCCTTCGCGCACCTCCATATCGGTGACGATGCGCAACGGCACGTAGAGCAGGGTGAGCTGGTCGAGCACCATGCCCGGTATGGTTCGGGTGGTTGACGGTGAGGCGCGCGCTCGGCGTGATCTCGGTGGCGGCCGCCGTCTTGCGCAGGGGCTGGAACGTCATCTTGCCCATGTTGGCCGCGATCTCCTGCGGGTCGCCCTGAGGCGGCGCCGAGCAGGACGCCTGGCCGCCGGCGAACTTCACGAAGCGATCGGCCATGTAGAGCTGCCCGTCGCTCGCCTCCAGAATCGCGCGCACGTCGGTCGCCGCGTTGAGGCGCAGGTCGGTGGCGATGCGGACCTTGCTTCGGTCCTGCCCGAACTCGAACACGGCCGCGACCGGCGTCGGGTTCTGGTCGACGATCAGCGTAAGACTGCGGATGGTGCGTCCGTCCGCCAAGCTCGCATCGACCGCGATCGGCACATGGCTCTGATCCTTGGGACGCGTCGGCGCGGTGAGCTGGACGATCTCGCCGGCAGGCGCGATGGCGCGGCCGGCGAACACGTTGGCCTGCACCTCGTCCCAGGCCGAACCGGCGCTCGCTGCGGCTGGGAGCCCCAAGCTCGCCACGGCGGCAAGTGCCAGGATCTGCAATGAGCGGCGCATGAGGCGTCTCCCGAATCAAAAGGGATTATTGGCCCACGATCCGTGGGCGGCCCAGTATGCCTCATTTGTGCATCGGCGTACAACGGGCGCGCGTATGCAACTGTATTGCACCGGGCGTGCGCTATTGCGAGGTCGCCACGACGCGGCCGACCTCGGCGTGCACCTCGTTGCGCCGGTCGGGGCCCACGCTTGCCTGGGCGAGATAGGCAGCGATCAGAATGGGCGCGCGGCCCGGTGGCCAGGCGATGGCAATATCGTTGGCGCAGGCGCCCGCCGTGCCCGTCTTGTCGCCAACGCGCCAGTCGTCGGGAAGGCCTGCACGCAGGCGCTTGTCGCCGGTCGTGTTGGCGACGAGCCAGTTGGTCAGCTGCGCGCGCGAACCGGGTGTCAGGGCCTCGCCCAACAAAACGCGCTGCATGAGCCCCAGCATCGCCGCGGGCGTGGTCGTATCGCGCGGATCACCGGGTCGGGCCTCATTCAAAGCCGTCTCAGTACGGTCGAGTCGCGTGAGGTCGTCGCCGAGCGCGCGCACATAGGCTGTCAGCGCCGCCGGTCCGCCGAAGCTTGCAAGCAGCAGGTTGCCGGCCGTGTTGTCGCTCAAGGTGATGGCGGCTTCGCACAGCGCGGCCATGGTCATGCCGTTGTCCACGTGACGCTCCGTGGCGGGCGAGTAGTCGACGAGGTCGGCGCGTGTGTAGGTCACAAGCCGGTCGAGCCTTTCCTTCTCGTCGTCGACGCGCGCGAGCACGAGGGCAGCCGCAAGGACCTTGAAGGTGCTGAGAAGCGGAAAGCGCTCGTCCGCCCGGTGCGCGAAGTGGCGCCCGCTCTCGGTGTCGAGCACGGCGACGCCCAGTCGACCGCCGCTCCGTCCCTCGATGGACTCGAGGCGCGCGGCGGCGGTCGTAGCGCCCCATGCAAGGGTCGGAACAGCAAGGAGTGGCGCGGCGAGGATCGCGCGTCGCGTCATGAGGGATGGCATGTCGTCACCGGGCGTGGCTGTGATTGGCGCAAGTCAGCGGCAAATTGCGCCGGAAGCATGTCGCCTGATCCGCCCTCATTTGGCGGCCTGCTTCTTGTCCGTATAGCCGGCGAGCTGGCCATCAATGACATAGCGCAGCATGGCGACCACCTGCTCGGGCGTCTCGGCCACGGCCAGGGCCGCGGCGTCGACCTCCTTGAGCGCGTGCGCGTTCTCGGGTCCGTGCAGCACGATCAGCGGCGTTCCGAGCGCTGCTGCGAAGCCCGCATCGAAGGCGGCGTTCCACTGCTTGTACTTGTCGCCGAAGCGCACCACGACGACATCGGCCGCCTCGATCAGCGTGCGCGTGCGGATGGCGTTGAGCTTGGCGCCCTTGTGGTCGTGCCAGAACTTGTTGGGCTCGGGGCCCAAGATCGCGACGCCGCAGTCGTCGGAGGCCTCGTGATGGGTGACGGGGCCTGAGAACTCGACATCGAGCCCGGCGGCGCGCGCGCCATCCGCGATCTGTTGGCGCCAGTCGGTGTGGATCTCGCCGGAGAGATAGATGCTCCAGGTCATGGGGGCTCCTTAAGAAGTACCTTGTGCTGCGCCCTAACACGCGAAGTCCGGGCTCGCCAAGGATGGACTCCAAAAAGAAAACGGCGGGCTTTGAGGGCCCGCCGTATCAGTTTGCTGAGGGGAGACTTTCTTAGTTATCCAAGAACGAGCGCAGCTTCCTTGAGCGGCTCGGATGCTTGAGCTTGCGCAGCGCCTTCGCCTCGATCTGGCGGATGCGCTCGCGCGTCACCGAGAACTGCTGGCCGACCTCTTCCAGCGTGTGGTCGGTGTTCATGCCGATGCCGAAGCGCATGCGTAGCACGCGCTCCTCGCGCGGCGTCAGCGAGGCGAGCACGCGCGTCGTCGTCTCGCGCAGGTTCGACTGGATGGCGGCGTCGATGGGCAGCACCGCGTTGCGGTCCTCGATGAAGTCGCCGAGGTGTGAATCCTCCTCGTCGCCGATGGGCGTCTCGAGCGAGATCGGCTCCTTGGCGATCTTGAGGACCTTGCGCACCTTCTCCAGCGGCATCGCCAGCTTTTCCGCCAGCTCTTCAGGTGTGGGCTCGCGGCCGATCTCGTGCAGCATCTGGCGCGAGGTGCGCACGATCTTGTTGATCGTCTCGATCATGTGCACGGGGATGCGGATGGTGCGTGCCTGGTCGGCGATCGAGCGGGTGATGGCCTGCCGGATCCACCACGTGGCATAGGTCGAGAACTTGTAGCCGCGGCGGTACTCGAACTTGTCGACCGCCTTCATCAGGCCGATGTTGCCTTCCTGAATGAGGTCGAGGAACTGCAGGCCGCGGTTGGTGTATTTCTTGGCGATCGAGATGACGAGGCGAAGGTTGGCTTCGACCATCTCCTTCTTGGCCTGGCGTGCCTCGCGCTCGCCTTTCTGCACCGCCTTGACGATGCGGCGGAACTCCAAGATCTCGAGGCCCGTCTCGGAGGCGAGCGTGTGGATGTCGGAGCGCAGGTTCTCGATCTGCGTCTTCTCGCTCTTGATGAACTGGCCCCACTTGCGCCCCAGCCCGCTGACGCGGTCGAGCCAGGTCTGGTCGAGCTCGTTGCCGAAGTACTCGTCGATGAAGGCCTGGCGCGGCACGCCGTAGGACTCGGCCAGCCGCATGAGCCGGCCCTCGTGGCCGACGAGCTTCTTGTTGATGCCGTAGAGCTGCTCGACCAGGCTCTCGATACGGTTGTTGTTGAGCGACAGGCTTTTGACCGCGGCGATGATCTCCTCGCGCAGCTTGTCGTAGGCCTTTTGCTGCTGCTTGGAGCCGGTCTCACCGGCGACCTGCTGCTCGAGCTTCTTGTCCTGCTGCTTTCTGAGCTTCTTGTAGGTGCCAGCGATGTTGTCGAAGGTCTCGAGCACCTTGGGCTTGAGCTCGGCTTCCATGGCGGCGAGCGACAACGCGTTCTCGTAGTCGTCGTCGTCGTCCATATCGCTTTCGGACTGGGTCTCCCCGCCCTCGGCCGGCTCGGGCTGCTGCTGCTGCCCATCGCCCGATACCGATGGCGGCGGCGCCTTCGCCTCGGGCCCTTCGTAGGTGGCCTCGAGGTCGATGATGTCGCGCAGCAGAATCTTGCCGTCGTTGAGCTCGTCGCGCCAGATGATGATGGCCTGGAAGGTCAGCGGGCTTTCGCACAGCCCGGCGATCATGGCCTCGCGGCCGGCCTCGATGCGTTTGGCGATGGCGATCTCGCCCTCGCGCGACAGAAGCTCCACCGAGCCCATCTCGCGCAGGTACATGCGGACCGGATCGTCGGTGCGCTCGGTCGGCTCGGACTTCGTCGACGTCGTTGCGGGCACGGCCTGGGTGGTGAGCGCGCGGCCCTCCTCCTCGTCCGGCTCGTCGGCCGCCTCTTGCGCTTCCTCGCCTTCCTCGGTCTCGATGACGTTGATGCCCATGTCGGACAGCATCGCCATCGTGTCCTCGATCTGCTCGGAGGAAACCTCCTCCGACGGCAGCACCGAATTCAGCTCGTCATAGGTGACGTAGCCGCGCGCCTTGGCGGTCTTCAGGAGCTTCTTGACCGCCTGATCGGAAAGATCGAGGAGGGGGCTGTCGCGCTCCTGCGTCTCCGTTGCGGCGCCTCCGGCCTCCTCGACCTTCGGCGCGGTCGCGCTCTTGCGCGACGCCGCACGCGAGGTCGCGCGCGATGCCGGTTTCGTGGAGGTCTTGGCTTTCTGTTTTACAGCCATGGGTCTCAAGGGCTCTTATCCCGCGATATAAGCATCCAACTCATGTGCGGCAATCCGACACGGGGAGCGACCGTCCCTCGTCCCTATCGGCAGCGCACGTTCGAAAATGGTCGTCAGGCGTCCCACCTCAGTTCAACCCCATTCGACCTGCGCCCCGCCTCAGCGAGGCAATTCCCCTCTTCGGCGCCCCCTTGGCCAACGGAGCAAGGGGCGCGCCAGTCTCACTCGCGCGGCTCTGCGAAGGGGGGCTGCTGGCTTGAGCTGGCAAGCAGGCCCTGGATCTCGCAGATGCGCGCAAGCGCGTCCTCGGAGCCGTCCCGGTGGTAAGCCCGGACGGCTGCGTCGAGCGACTTCTGCAAGCCGACCTGCCTCTCATGCAGCGCGAGGGCGTGGCGCCAGCCAACTTCCACCTCGGCTCGCGGGGCATCGGGCTCTGCGAAACGATCGCTTCTATGCGTAACGGAACGCTCCACAAGGTCGATAACCTTGCCGAGGCCCGATACGCTCAATTGGGAGCGTAGGCTTGAGCTGTCAAGAGCATTTTCTTGGGCCTGGACCGTCAATATCGCGTCCCGGAGCCTTCCCACGGGCTCAGACAGCAATGTCGCCGCCGCAATCTCCTCGGCGTGCTCGTCGATCAGCCAGGGATGATTAAGGACAGTTTTGATGAGCAGGGCCTCGCGGGCGGGCGCCAGCTCGGCTTTTTGGGCCAGCTCCTGGCTCGCCGCCACCGACGACCGGCGGGGCTGCTCGTAGGACCGTTGACCCAGCCGGGCGCGCTCGCGGATGCGCCAGTCGGGGGTAATGTTATTGCGTCGCGTGCCGCTCTGCGTGCGCCGGTGCGGCCCCTCGGCGCGGGCAATCTCGCGCACGATGGTGCGGTTCAAGGTCCACAAGGTCTCGCGCAGCTCGCGCTCGTAGTGCGCCTTGACCGACGCGTCACCGATGCGCGCCACCGTGGTCCGCAGGCTCTGCTCGAAGGCGGCGCGCTGCTCTGGCGTCGCCAGGTCGTGCGTCTCCTCCTCGCGCATCCATAAGACGTCGAACAGCGCGCGCGTGCGGCCCAGCTCCTCCTCGAACGCCTGCGGTCCCTTCTGGCGCACGAGGTCGTCGGGATCGAGCCCGCCCGGCAGGAAGGAGAAGCGGACGCTGAATCCCGGTTTCAACAGCGGCAGCACCGTCTCGACGGCGCGGAAGGCGGCCTTGCGGCCGGCCGCGTCGCCGTCGAAGCACAGGATCGGCTCTGGCGCCAAGCGCCACAACAGCGCGACCTGCTCCTCGGTGAGCGCGGTGCCGAGCGGCGCCACCGTCTCCGCGAAGCCCGCCTCCGACAGCGCGATCACGTCCATATAGCCTTCGACCGCGACGACGCGCGACTTGTCGTGGGCGGGGCCGCGCGCGCGCTGCGCGTTGAACAGCACGTGGCCCTTGTGGAAGAGCGGCGTCTCCGGCGAGTTCATGTACTTCGCCGGTTGGTCGGGATCGAGCGCGCGGCCACCGAAGGCAATGACGCGGTCTTTCAAATCGGTGATCGGAAACATGACGCGATGACGGAAGCGATCGTAGGCGACGGGAATCTCCTCGCCGCCGATCAGCATGCCCGACGCGATCATCTCCTCGGTCGTGAAGCCCGCCTTGGCGAGATGCTGTTTCAGTGCCGACTTGTCGTTGGGGCCATAGCCCAAACGGAACGTCTGGATCGTCTCATGCGCCAGCCCGCGTTTTTCCAGGTAGCGCCGCGCCTCGCCGCCGGGGCCGCTCTTGAGCGCCGCCTCGAAGAAGGCCGCCGAGGCCTCCATCAGGCGGTAGAGCCTCTGGCGCTCGTCCTCGCGCGCCTCATCGTGCGCCGAGACTTTCGGCAGCGGCACGCCGGCTTCGCCCGCGAGCCGCTCCACCGCCTCGGGGAACGACAGCCCCTCGGTCTTCATCAGGAACGTGAAGATGTCCCCATGCTCGCCCGAGGCGAAGCAATGATAGAAGCCCTTCTGGTCGTTGACCGTGAAGGACGGCGTTCGCTCATCCTTGAAGGGCGATAGTCCCTTGTACTCGCGGCCCGCGCGCTTCAACGGCACCTTGCGGCCCACGACGTGGCTGACGGACAGCCGCGCGCGGATCTCATCCAGGAGGTGCGGGGGATAGCGCATGGGGGCCCGTTCAACGAATCAGCAGTGAGTTCGACTTATCGTCTGATTCGGGGGAGGGGCGGACGGTCCGCAACGAGGCTGTCCCCCCTTTGAACAGGCCTGAAACTGCGGCAAAGCCGCCAAATCAAGGCGGCGCCCGTGTCCCAGGAGGGAATATTGGCGATCCACCCGTCCCTCGAGATCTATCTCGCCCGCCACGGGCAAACCGAGTTCAACTGCGAAAATCGGTTCTGCGGGGCGTCCGATTCGCCTTTGACCCCGCTGGGGGTCGAGGAGGCGCATCGCAACGGCCGCGTGCTACGGGGGCATGTCGGTAAGCGCACCGACCTGCACATCGTCTCGAGCCCGTTGAAGCGGGCGCTCCATACCGCGACCATCATCCGCAGCGAGCTGCATCGCTCCGAAATCCCGATCGCCACCGATACGCGCCTGCGCGAGATCGATTTTGGCGCGTGGGAAGGGCTCACGCTTGCCGAGATCAAGTCGCGCTATCCGGCCGAGTGGGAAAAACGCGTGGCCGACCGTTGGCACCACGCGGCGCCGGGCGGCGAGAGCTACGCAGGCGTTGCCGCCCGCGTTGGCAGCTGGCTCGCCGAGCAGCAGGGTGTCGCGCTCGTCGTCACCCACGGCGCTGTCGACCGTATCCTGCGGGGGATCTACGCGGGCCTGCCGCCGGAAGAGATCTGCGCGTTGGCAGAGCCGCAGGACGAGATGTTTGTCCTAAAGGGCGGAAGCATCTCCGTGCTGTGACGCACCCATTGGGAGAGGAGCTGGCGGCGCGGGCTACTTCAAAAGCTCTTTGACATGCGCGCTGGCTTTGCCGAAGTCCATCTGCCCGGTGTACTTGGCTTTGAGCGCGCCCATCACCTTGCCCATGTCCTTCGGCCCCGCCGCGCCCGTCTCCTTGATCACCGCCGCGATTGCCGCCTTCGCCTCGGCCTCGCTCATCTGCTTGGGCATATAGACTTCGATGATCGTGATCTCGGCGGCCTCCTTGTCGGCGAGGTCCTGACGCCCGCCCGCCGTGTACTGCTCAATGGAGTCGCGGCGCTGCTTCACCATCTTGGCGAGCACCGAGAGGATGTCGGCGTCCGTAATCTTGTCCTTGCCCGACGGGCGCGCATCGATGTCGGCCGATTTGATGGCGGCGTTGATCAGGCGCAGCGTGCCGACGCGGTCCTTCTCGCCCGCTTTCATCGCCTCCTTGAGGTCGGCATTGATCTTGTCGCGCATGGTGCCTCCTTGGTCTGAGGTGCGCCTTTTGAACCGGCACAATGCCGAAGGCAAGGCGGTACCGTGCCATAAAAGGGGGCTACAACTGACTGCAGCGCAGCGTCTTGGTGCCGGCGCCAGTCATCCCAATGGATCCCGCCGGCACCTCAGGCCGTTCGCATCTTGTCCACGCCGGCTACGGAGAATTGCCCATGACCGCGATTTTGAAGTCTCTCCTTACACTGATCTTGGTGATCGCGGCGCTCGCGCTCTACGTCATCATCGAGGTGGTCGTCGCCATGGTCGCCTACATGTATCTGGCGCTCAATCACGTGGAGACGTTCGGCCACCTCATCGCCTATTCGCGCGATCTGTTGAACCTCTTCGCCAACCAGCTCGAGCAATGGTCGCCGGAGCTGGCGACGCAGGCCTACACGACCCTGCTGGGAGAGCTGGGGCCCAAGTCGATCCTGCTGCTGCTGATCGGCCTCGCCGTCAGCGCCATCGGCCGGCTGGCGACCTGGAGCGCGCAGGCTTGGTTCCGCCGCGAGCGCGCGCAGTACTATGGCTGAGCGGGTTGAGCACCGCCGCCCGGATCGGCGACGTGCTCCACGCTTTCCTGCTCGTTCGGATCGGTGCGCGCCACGATCGCCTCGGCGGTCTCGGTGTCGCTCAGGTTGATCGGCTTATGGGGCAGGTCGGCGGGGATATAGAGAAAGTCTCCGGCCTCGTTGACGACGCTCTTCTTCAGGCCCTCGCCATAGAGCGTCTTCACGCGTCCCTTGATGAGGTAGATCACCGTCTCGTAGCCTTTGTGCCGGTGCGCCTTGGCAGAGCCTCCGGGCGGGATCACCACCTTGTTCATGGAGATGTGCTTGGCGCCAGCATTCTGGCCGGAGATGCCCCTGAAATTTGGCAAGCCCTGCTTGGTCTGCGTCGTAGCCGTGGGACGGATGACGACGATCTCGGCTTCCTTCGCCGTCTCCACGGCGAGGACCGGCCCCGTGCAAAGCGCGAGTGTCACCGCGATTGCGGAAAAACGCATGGGGACCTCCTTCAAGCTGCCGGCCAGATGCTGCCGAATATGGCGCTGCCTCAATAACGTGCAAGGGCGCGGCTGCGTGCGGCCTTGTACGCGGCGCCCCGGTTGACCGCAGCTGGCGCTTCTCCTAGGGTCCGCGCCGCATCCGCCCCGAGCCGCCAGAACGTGCGCCGAAAAGTAGGCGCGGGTGCCCGGAGCCGCCGATTTGAGCACGACCCTACCTTCCTCCAACGCGCCGCCCGCACCGTGGGCCGATGCGCCGTTGACGGGGCGCCTCGTCCTGGCCGACGGCACGGTGATCGCGGGTGAGGGGCTGGGCGCCACCGGGACCGCTGTCGGCGAGGTCTGCTTCAATACGGCGATGACCGGCTACCAGGAGATCCTGACCGATCCCTCCTACGCGGGTCAGATCATCACCTTCACGTTCCCCCACATCGGCAACGTCGGCGCCAACGTGGAGGACACCGAGACCTCCAATCTCGCAGCGCGCTCGGGCGTGCGCGGCTGCGTCCTGCGTGCGCCCATCACGAACGCCTCCAACTACCGCGCACGCGAGCATCTCGACCGCTGGCTGAAGGCGCGGGGCATCATCGCGCTCGCCGGCGTCGACACGCGCGCGCTGACCGCGCGCATCCGCGAGAAGGGGATGCCCAACGGCGTCATTGCGCACGACGCGGGCGGCAAGTTCGACCTCGACAAGCTCAAGGCCGAGGCGGCCGCGTGGCCGGGCCTCGACGGCATGGATCTCGTGCCCGAGGTGACGAGCGGGCAAAGCTACACTTGGGATGAGACGCGCTGGGTTTGGGGCGAAGGCTACGGCCACGCAACAAGCCCGCAGTTCCACGTCGTCGCCGTCGACTACGGCTTGAAGCGCAACATCCTGCGTTGCCTGGCAAGTGCCGGCTGCAAGGTGACGGTGGTGCCGGCCACCGCTCAGGCAGCCGAGATCCTGGAGCGCAAACCTGACGGCGTCTTCCTGTCGAACGGTCCCGGCGATCCGGCCGCCACCGGGCGCTATGCTGTGCCCGAGATCCAGAAGCTCGTCAGCTCCGGGCTGCCCGTGTTCGGTATCTGCCTCGGCCATCAGATGCTCGCGCTCGCGCTCGGTGCCAAGACGCGCAAAATGCATCAGGGCCACCACGGCGCCAATCATCCGGTGAAGGACTTCACCACCGAGAAGGTGGAGATCACCTCCATGAACCACGGCTTCACCGTGGACCGCGAGACGCTGCCCAAGGGCGTGGAGGAGACCCACGTGTCCCTCTTCGACGGCTCCAACTGCGGCATACAACTCAAGGGGCGGCCGGTGTTCTCGGTCCAGTATCACCCCGAGGCCTCCCCCGGTCCCCAGGACAGCCATTACCTGTTCGACCGCTTCGTGGCTTTCATGCGCAGCAACAAGAAGGGCCGCTGAGCGCTGGAACGGGCAGCTTTACCCTACGAAACATTAACCCGGGTGGGGCTCCCGTGGTTGCTTGCCCTCGATATAGTGTGACAACAACAATAAACTGGCCGCGGCCTGGGAGGACCTGAATGCACCGTTTGCTCGTAGCAAGCCTGATCGTCGTCGCCGTGTCGGCGGGTCCGGCTTTGAGTGCCGAGCCCTCCTGCCGAGAGCAGGTGCGCGACGCCTTCATCAAGCAGCGGTCTTCGCGCGCCTTCACCATGGTGGCCGACCTCAACGGCGAGAGCGGGCCGGCGAAGATCACCGTCGAGTACGTGCCGCCCGACCGTATGCGCCAGACAATCGTTGCTCCCAACCGGCCGGCCCCGCTCGAGACTGTGCTCGTCGGCACGCGCGCTTGGAGCCGCCAGGGGGCTGTCTGGGAGGAGCTGATGCCGGCCATCGCCCAGACCATCATCGCGCAAGTGCACGAGGCCGTGGTCGAGCCACCCAAGGACGTCGGGGAGTTCGAGTGCATCGACAAGGCGACCATTGACGGCAAGGAGTACCTCGCCTATCGCAGCGTCGAGAGGGGCGGGGCAGCCGCCAGGGGATCGACGGTATCGCGGCCCGTGCACCGCACGATCTACGTCGATCCCGAGACCGGATTGCCGGCAATCAACGAAGTGGTCGAGGAGAAACCCGGTGCGGCGCCGCTGTTCCGGGGCGTCTATGCCTATCCGGCCGACCTTGAGATCGAAGGGCACCCGGAAGCTCCGCTGGCAACAATCCGTTGAGCCTGCCCGATCGAGCATTGTTCATTGAGTGTTGTCCGCGCGCCGGAAGCGTGCGGCGCAAAGAGAAGGAGGAAAGTTAGATGCGCCGATTGCTGATGGCCACGGCCCTGTTGGTTGCAGCGAGTGCTGCAGCCCAAGCCTCGTCCTGCAAGGACGAGGTCGCCACCGCGCTGGAACGCCAGCGCAAGTCGAGCGGTTTTCGCATGGAAACCAAGATGATCAGCGAGCAGGGCCCTGTCGACATGACCGTCGACTACGTCCTTCCCGACCGCATGCGTCAGGTCGTCAAGTCCGCCATCGACCCGGTGCCGATCGAGACGGTTCTGGTCGGAAATGTGGCTTGGAACTCATCGCGAGGGTGATCCGTGGACGCCGCTCAACCCCAAGCTGACGAGCGACCTCATCACACAGCTCGATGAGAACCTGGGCGACGAGCCGGGCGAGCTTGGTGACTTCGAGTGCCTCGGCAAGAAGCCTGTGGATGGTCGCGATATGCTTGCCTATCAGGGTGAGGGCGCCCCAAAGAACGTGGGCGATGAGAAGCCGCCGAAGCTTCCCGACCGGCCCGTGCGCATCATCTACGTCGACAGCACCACGGGGCTGCCCATGCGCTCGATTTTTGCCCGCGCCAACAAGCTGGATAGGCCCATCTTCGAAGCGAACTACAGCTATCCGGTCGATCTCAAGATCGAGGCGCCGAAGGTTCCCGCCCAGGCGGACGCCAAGTCCG
Organism: uncultured Alphaproteobacteria bacterium; assembly: GCA_963776675.1. Taxonomy (GTDB): domain Bacteria; phylum Pseudomonadota; class Alphaproteobacteria; order Rhizobiales; family Hyphomicrobiaceae; genus Hyphomicrobium_A. The sequence goes on from CAVZNR010000026.1 coordinate 55,458, forward strand.
ACGACACGACCAAGTCGAAGTAGCCGACGCTCCTTCCGGCCGCGCGGAAAACCGGCGCCGGCAGGCTCGCACGCGGGCCTGCCGCCGCCTGGGATGGCGCATGCCGGCCCGGCCTGCGGCCGCACCGCTATAGCCAAAGGCCGAGATCGGCAATAAAAGGCCGCCTCATGCCCAAGCGCACGGATATCAAGTCCATCCTCATTATCGGGGCCGGACCTATTGTCATCGGCCAGGCCTGCGAGTTCGACTACTCGGGGACGCAGGCTTGCAAAGCCCTCAAGGCCGAGGGCTACCGCATCATTTTGGTCAACTCCAATCCGGCGACCATCATGACGGACCCGGATCTGGCGGACGCGACCTACATCGAGCCCATCACGGCCGACATCGTCGCCAAGATCATCGAGGCCGAACGTCCCGACGCGCTGCTGCCGACCATGGGCGGGCAGACCGCGCTCAACACCGCGCTCGAGCTGCACCGGCGCGGCATTCTGGACAAGATGGGCGTCGAGATGATCGGCGCACGCGCGGAGGCCATCGACAAGGCCGAGGACCGCCGGCTCTTCCGCGAGGCCATGGATCGCATCGGGCTCGAGAGCCCGCGCGCGGCAATCGCCTCCTCGCCGCCGATCCGCGACGCCGAAGGCCACATTGTGCGCTACGACCGTGCCGCCGGCTACAACGAGGCCATGCGCCTCATGGAGACGGTGGGCCTGCCGGCCATCATCCGCCCTGCCTTCACGCTCGGCGGAACCGGTGGCGGCGTCGCCTACAACCGCGAGGAGTTCGAGCAGATCGCGCGCTCGGGGATAGACGCCTCGCCCGTCGGCCAGATCCTGATCGACGAGAGCCTGCTCGGCTGGAAAGAGTACGAGATGGAGGTCGTCCGCGATAAGGCGGACAACTGCATCATCGTTTGCTCGATCGAGAACATCGATCCCATGGGCGTGCACACGGGCGACTCCATCACGGTCGCGCCGGCGCTGACGCTCACCGACAAAGAATACCAGATGATGCGCAACGCCTCGATTGCGGTGCTGCGCGAGATCGGCGTGGAGACCGGCGGCTCCAACGTGCAGTTCGCGGTCGACCCCGAGACCGGGCGCCTCGTCGTCATCGAGATGAACCCGCGCGTGTCGCGCTCGTCTGCGCTCGCCTCCAAGGCGACGGGCTTTCCCATTGCCAAGGTCGCGGCCCGTCTCGCCGTCGGCTACACGCTGGACGAGCTGGAGAACGACATCACCGGCGGGGCGACGCCCGCCTCCTTCGAGCCGACGATCGACTACGTCGTCACCAAGATCCCGCGCTTCGCCTTCGAGAAATTCCGCGGCGCCGACACCACGCTGACCACCGCGATGAAATCGGTCGGCGAGGTTATGGCCATCGGACGCACGTTTGCCGAAAGCCTGCAGAAGGCGTTGCGCTCCATGGAGACCGGCCTGACCGGCCTCGACGACTTGGTGTTCGAGGGGCTCGGGGCCGGCGACGACAAGAACGTGATCCGCGCTGCCGTCTCACGCCCCACGCCCGACCGCATCCTGAAGGTCGCGCAGGCGCTGCGCGAAGGCTTCGACATCGAGCAGGTGCATCAGTCCTGCAAGATCGATCCGTGGTTCCTCGCCCAGATCCAGGAAATCGTCGACGCCGAGAAGCGCGTGCGCGCGCACGGGCTGCCGCAGAAGGCCGAGCAGCTGCGCGCGCTCAAGGCCATGGGCTTTTCCGATGCCCGCCTCGCCAAGCTCGCCAAGATTTCCGAGGTGCAGGTGCGCCAGAAGCGGCGGGCGCTCGGCGTCAGGCCGGTGTTCAAGCGTATCGACACGTGCGCTGCCGAGTTCGCCGCTCCGACGGCCTATATGTACTCGACCTACGAGCGCGGGCTTGTCCTGCCGGAAGCAGGCGGGACCGCAAAGAGCGACACGACGCCCGCCTGCGAGGCGCAGCCAACCGACCGCAAGAAGGTCATCATTCTCGGTGGCGGCCCCAACCGCATCGGCCAAGGCATCGAGTTCGACTATTGCTGCTGTCACGCCTGCTTCTCGCTCACGGCGGCTGGCTATGAAACCATCATGATCAACTGCAACCCGGAGACGGTGTCGACCGACTACGACACCTCTGACCGGCTTTACTTCGAGCCGCTCACGGCCGAGGACGTGCTGGAGATCATCGCCACCGAGCAGTCGAAGGGAACGCTGCACGGCGTCATCGTGCAGTTCGGCGGCCAGACGCCCCTAAAGCTTGCCGAACCGCTGGCGGCCGCCGGCGTGCCCATCCTCGGCACCTCGCCCGACGCCATCGACCTTGCCGAGGACCGCGACCGCTTCAAGGCGCTGATCGAGCGCTTGAAGCTGCAGCAGCCTCAAAGCGGTATCGCCAAAACTCCCGGCGAGGCGCGCGCCGTCGCCGATAAGATCGGCTATCCCGTGGTGATCCGGCCGTCTTATGTGCTCGGGCGGACGTGCCATGGAGATCGTGCACGACGGCCCCGAGATCGACCGCTACGTCGCGCAGCTATCGGCCACGCTCGACAGTCCGTCCGAGCTCGTCGTCTCCGACAAGCGTCCGCTGCTGATCGATCGCTATCTCACCGACGCGGTCGAGGTCGACGTCGACTGTCTCGCCGACGGCACCGACACGTTCGTCGTGGGCATCATGGAGCACATCGAGGAGGCCGGCATCCATTCCGGGGACAGCGCCTGCTCGCTGCCGCCCTACTCGCTGGCGCCGGAGATGATTGTCGAGATCGAGCGCCAGACGCGGGAGCTGGCGCTTGCCCTGAAAGTCGTCGGTCTGATGAACGTGCAGTTCGCCATCAAGGACGGCCAGGTCTACGTGCTCGAGGTGAACCCGCGCGCGTCCCGCACGGTACCGTTCGTGGCCAAGGTAATCGGCAAACCCGTTGCCGCCATTGCCGCCGAGATCATGGCCGGCAAGCCGCTGTCGGATGTGGGTCTCAAATTGGAGCGGCTCCGCCATGTGGCGGTCAAGGAGGCCGTCTTCCCCTTCGCGCGCTTCCCCGGCGTCGATCCCATCCTGGGACCGGAGATGCGCTCCACCGGAGAGGTCATGGGCATCGATCGCGACTTCGCCATGGCCTTCGGCAAGAGCCAGATCGGCTCCGGCCAGAGTCTGCCGATGGAGGGTACGGTCTTCGTCTCGGTGAAGGATTCCGACAAGGACCGCATGGTGGCCCCCGTGCGCCAGCTGGAGGCCATGGGCTTCAAGATCATCGCCACCGCGCGGCACCAAGCGGCACCTGGAGGCCAACGGGGTCACCTGCGAGGCCATCAACAAGGTGCTCGAGGGGCGCCCGCACATCGTCGATGCCATGAAGAATGGCGATGTTGCACTGGTTTTTAACACTACCGAGGGCGCCAAGGCGCTATCCGACAGCAAGGACATCCGGCGGACTGCCTTGCTTCATCACATCCCATATTATACAACTTTAGCTGGAGCGGTGGCAGTCACCCGGGCCATTAAGGCCCTCAAAGCGGGCACGTTGAGAGTGGCGCCTTTACAGAGCTTCGTGACACACCCATCCTAATCCACCGGGCCCATCCGCCAGCGCGGAAAAGGCCGTTCCACACGAGTTGAAGGTTGTGTGTCGAGGTGGTCCTGGCGACCGCGCCGGGCCTATGGGAGACGTTAGGAAATGACTATGGAACGGGTGCCGATGACCATTGAGGGCTTCCAGACGCTTGAAAGCGAGCTGCAGCGCCTCAAATCGGAAGAGCGCCCCCGCATCATCCAGCAGATTGCCGAGGCGCGTGCGCACGGAGATCTGTCGGAGAACGCCGAATACCATGCCGCCAAGGAGGCGCAGGGTTTCAACGAGGCGCGCGTCGCTGACCTGGAGGACCGCATCGGCCGCGCCGACGTGATCGACACCTCCAAGCTATCGGGCAACACCGTCAAGTTCGGCGCCACCGTAACGCTCGTCGACGAGGACACCGAAGAGAAGGTCAAATACAAGATCGTCGGGGACTTCGAAGCGAACGTGCGCGAGGGCAAAATCTCAATTTCCTCGCCGATTGCGCGCGCGCTCATTGGCAAGTCGAAGAACGACACCGCCGAGGTGACGACGCCCAAGGGTGCCCGGTCCTACCAGATCCTCAAAATCGAGTGGAAGTGATGGCGCGCTTTCCGCGCGCCGTCATCCTCGGACTTGGTCCGAGGTTCCACGCTCCGTCTATCACTTTTCCGCAATTGCAATCGGCACGCCCGGCTCGCGCTTGGCGCGGCGGATGGCCAGGAACGTCTTGACGCTGGCCACGTTGGGTGCGGCGGTCAGAACCGTCAGCACGAACTCCTGGAATGAGGTGAGCTCGGGCGCGACGCACTTGAGCATGTAGTCGCTCTCGCCCGACAGCATGTAGGCCTCGCGCACCAGCTGCCAGCCCAGCACCAAGTTCTCGAACTCGCGCAGCTCCGTCTCCGCCTGGTTGTGGAGGCGCACCATGGCGAAAGCCGTGAGGTTGAATCCGAGCGCAGGCTCGTCGAGCAACACCGTGTAGCCGGCGATGAGACCGGCTTCCTCCAGAGCGCGTACGCGGCGCAGGCAAGGCGGCGCTGAAAGTCCGACGCGCGCGGCCAGAGCTACGTTGGTCATGCGTCCGTCGCTCTGGAGCTCCTTGAGGATGCGCCAGTCGAGCGGATCGAGGCGGACGGCCATCGGACTGTCTTTCGTTGCGGCGGTGGCGCCGAAAACCGCCTGATTCGGACCCTGCAATCGAAAGTTGCACCAACTTGCTAGGTTTGGCTAGTTGGCGGCATAAGTCTCCCCCGGTTGGCTTTCCTGCGGCTGGAAGGGGACTCGACTTCCCGTTCCGCAGCGGAGACAAGTCCCCGGATGACCACCAAAGCCCAAGCAAACCGGCAACTGGCGCCCGCCCTGGCGGGGCGGACCGCCTGGGTCATTACCACCGGCATGGCCGGAATGGACGTGCAGGCCGAAGGCGTGGCCCGGGCCTTGGGGCTCGACTACGAGATGAAGCGCGTAACCCCCTCGGGCATATGGAAGTTCCTTGCCCCATGGGGGCCGGTGGCGCCGTCGGAGCGGTTCGGAGAGCCCGGGGCCCAGTTCGCGCCGCCCTGGCCGGATGTCGCCATCTCGCTGGGTCGCGGCAGCGTCCCCTACATGCGGGCTTTGCGGCGCAGGGCGGGACCTCGGCTGTTCACCTTGGTCATGCAAGACCCAAAAACCGGGCTCGGCGCCGCCGACATGATCTGGGTGCCCTGGCACGATCGCCTGCGCGGCCACAACGTGTTCACGACGCTCACCGCCCCGCACAGCTTTACGACGGAGCACCTGGCCGAGTTGCGCCGGACCATGCCGCCGCAGATCGCGGCCTTGGCCCAACCGCGTGTCGCGGTGGTGCTCGGCGGCAAGAATGCCGTCTACAAGTTCACCGACGAGGACGACGAGCGCTTTGCCACAGCCCTCGATGATCTGGGCCGGCTCGGTGTCAGCTTCCTCATCACGCCCTCGCGGCGCACGCACGGCCGCCTTCTGGAGGTCGTGGACAGGGCGACGCGCGCTTACCCGCGCCTGCTCTGGGATCGCACCGGCCCCAACCCGTACGGCGATTTCCTCGCGCACGCGGATCTGCTGGTGGTGACGGCCGATAGCGTCAACATGGTGGGTGAAGCTTGCGCGACAGGCAAGCCAGTGCTCGTCTTCTCGCCATCGGGCGGCTCGGCCAAGTTTCGCCGCTTCCACGAGGCCCTGGTTGAGCGCGGCGCAACGCGACCCTTGCCCGACCGCCTCGACGCCATTCCGGACTGGAGCTACGAGCCCTTGCATTCGGTGGAAGACATCGCGCACGAGGTCGAACGGCGTTGGCTTGCACGCGCCCAAACGCGTCCAGGCGGGCGGGGCTGAGCGGTGGCGGGGGCGCCAAGCGGACCCGAAGGTCTACCCGACGGCGTCCTGTGTGCCGGCGGTACCCTCAGGGTGCGCGCGCTTTCGCCGGTTTTCTGCGCGGTCCTCGTCGTCGAGATGGCGGTTCTCTACGTCGGCATGCCGTTGGCAGTGTCCATGGCCGTGCACGACTATCGCCTTCCGGTGTTCGTCGCGCTGATGCCGGTGCTTGCCATCGTTCTCGTCTTTCTCGTCTCCGATCCCGCGTTCTCCATGCGCCGCGAGCTGACACGCGGGTTCGGTTTCATGACGCTGCTCTCAATCCTCGCCGTATTTGCGGTGGGTGGCGGGGCGGTCGCCTACTACGTCGCGCATTTCCATCCCGACTGGTTCTTGGAGTTTCCGCGCAATCGTCCGGCGACGTATCAGCGGATTATGATCCTTTATCCCGCCATGTCGGTCGTGGTGCAGGAGCTCGTCTACCGCACGTTCTTCTTTCATCGCTACGGGGCGCTGTTCGGGCGCGCGTGGTGGCTGGCGATCCTGCTTAATGGCGCCCTGTTCGGACTAGGCCACATCGTCATCGGCACGGAGCTTGCCGTCTACGGCACCATGGCGACCGGCACGCTGTTCGCCTGGCGCTATGCGGCGACGCGCTCGTTCTGGGCGGTTTTTATCGAGCACACGCTGTGGGGCGCGCTGGTGTTCACCGTGGGGCTGGGGCGCTTCTTCTTCGCCGGCGTCGGCATCTTGAGCTGGCGTTGAGCGCGCCAAATAGGCCGTTGGGCCGCGGTCGGCGCCGTGCATTGAAGCGCGCCCGGCAATCCGCTAGAAGGCCGCTAGCTCCCGTCCCCTAACGCCTGTTTCGAGGAGGCCGCCCCCGTGGCGAACCCGCAATACGTCTATCACATGTCGAAGCTCTCCAAGACCTATCCGGGGGGCAAGACCGTCCTGAAGGACATCTCGCTGTCGTTTCTGCCCGGCGCCAAGATCGGCGTCGTGGGCTTGAACGGTGCCGGCAAGTCGACGCTTCTCAAGATCCTCGCCGGCCAGGTCACCGACTTTGTGGGCGAGGCGTGGGCAGCCGACGGCATCAAGGTCGGCTACCTGCCGCAGGAGCCTGAGCTCGACCCGGACAAGGACGTGCTCGGCAACGCCATGGAGGGCGTGGCTGAGAAGAAAGCGCTGGTCGACCGCTACAACGAGATTGCCGCCAACTACTCCGACGAGACCGCCGAGGAGATGGCCAAGCTGCAGGACGTAATCGACGCGCAGGACCTGTGGGACCTCGACACCCAGGTCGAGCAGGCGCTCGATGCACTGCGTTGTCCGCCCGGAGACAGTCCGGTTGCGAAACTTTCGGGCGGCGAGAAGCGGCGCGTGGCGCTGACAAAACTGCTGCTCGCAAAGCCCGACATTCTGCTGCTCGACGAGCCCACCAACCACCTCGATGCGGAAAGTGTCGCCTGGCTCGAGCGCTACCTCAAGGAGTACGCGGGCTGTGTGATCCTCGTGACGCACGATCGCTACTTCCTCGACAACATCACCGAGTGGACGCTCGAGTTGGATCGCGGGCAGGGCGTTCCCTACAAGGGCAACTACTCGAGCTGGCTGGAGCAGAAGTCCAAGCGCCTCGAGGTCGAGAAGGGCCAGGAGGAGGCGCGCCAGCGCACGCTCAAGCGCGAGCTGGAGTGGATCCGCTCCTCACCCAAGGCGCGCCAGGCCAAGTCGAAGGCGCGCTACCAGGCCTACGACAAGCTCGCTGCCGAAGCCGGCCGCGAGGACGTCGGCAAGGCCTCGCTGCAGATCGCGGCTGGCCAGCGTCTCGGCGACCTCGTCGTCGAAGTGGACGACTTGTCCAAAGCCTTCGGCGACCGGCTTCTGATCGACGACCTTTCCTTCAAGCTGCCGCCCGGCGGCATCGTCGGCGTCATCGGCCCCAACGGCGCCGGTAAGACGACGCTGTTCAAGATGCTCACCGGAGCCGAGAAGCCCGACAAAGGCGACATCCGCATCGGCGAGACGGTGAAGATCTCCTACGTCGACCAGAGCCGCGCCCACCTCGACGACAAGAAGACCGTGTGGGAGGAGATCTCCGGCGGCCTCGACCAGATGCTGCTCGGCGGCAAGAAAGAGGTGCCGAGCCGCGCCTATTGCGGCTGGTTCAACTTCAAGGGCGCCGACCAGCAGAAGAAGGTCGGGCTGCTCTCGGGCGGTGAGAGGAACCGCGTGCACTTGGCCAAGCTCCTGAAGGAGGGCGGCAACCTGCTGCTGCTCGACGAGCCGACCAACGATCTCGACACCGAGACGCTCGGCGCGCTCGAAGCCGCGCTGGAGGACTTCGCCGGTTGCGCCGTGGTCATCAGCCACGATCGCTTCTTCCTCGACCGCATGGCGACCCACATCCTCGCCTTCGAGGGCGACAGCCACGTGGAATGGTTCGAAGGCAACTTCGCCGACTACGAGGAGGACAAGAAGCGCCGCCTCGGCGACGCCGCCGTCGAGCCCCACCGCATCAAGTTCAAGCGCTTCGAGCGGGCGTAACCAAGCACGCGAAGCTCGCGCGAAGCGACACGCCTTCGCTCGCCTTTGATGATCAGCCGCGTTTGACGATGCTGCACGAACGAGCGCTCCTCGCGCTCGCATCGCAGCGATCGGCGATGCATGCCGCGGCACACCATCTCTTCTTCGCGGCTTGAGCAAAGCGTCAGCGTTGAGAGTTCTCTCACAGCACAGGTTTGTGCGCGGAACTCCAAGCCAGCCTCTTGGCCGCCTCGTAAATTCATCGCGCTCCACGAAAACCGATACGCGTTCGGCCTGCACGGCCGCGCGACGTGTCGCTCTTAACAACAATCTAGGGAGTGCAACCATGACACTACAGTCCGAGTTTTCCTCGCGAGTACGCGCACGGCCCACCTCATTGCGTCGACAACTTGTCCTCGGCTCGTTGCTCGTGGCAGGCATCGCAACCGTTCCAGCCTTGGCCATTGCACATGGCTATTCCCATGGCCATGGCCACCACAGCAATGGGGCTGTGGTCAACACCGACAAGGGCGCAGTTCGCGGATACAGAGAGGATGGCGTCTATCGGTTCCTCGGCATCCCCTACGCAGCGCCGCCGGTCGGCAATCTGCGTTGGCGTCCGCCGGCGCCGGCAAGTCGGTGGAGAGGCACGCTGGATGCCACGGAGTTTGCGAACACCTGTTCGCAGGTGACCGAGCTTGGTGCCTTCGCAGGTCCGACCAGCATCACCGAGGACTGCCTCTATCTCAACGTCTTCACGACCGGGACCACCAGCGGCTATCACCATGGTGGCAAGCCGGTCATCGTCTGGATTCACGGCGGCGGAAACGTCGACGGTGAGACCAACGACTACGACGGCAGCAAGCTCGCAACGGGCGGGCCCAACGGCACGCCCACCGTCGTCGTGACCATCAACTATCGCCTGGGCCTGTTCGGCTACATTTCGCATCCTGCATTGAACACCGGGTCTGCCTGGGGAAATTACGGCATCCTCGATCAACAGGCGGCGCTGCGCTGGGTGCAGCGTAACATCCGAGCCTTCGGGGGCGACCCCAACAACGTGACGCTCGGCGGCCAGTCTGCTGGTTCGCAAGACACCAGTGCGAACATGATCTCGCCGTTGGCTGCGGGCCTGTTCCACAAGGCAATCGAGCAAAGCGGCCCGAGGTACAATCTCTTCCAGATCTGGCGCGACTGCGTTGCGCGGGGAACGGACTTCGCTACTGCCGCCGGCTGCTCGACTGCCGCGTGTCTGCGTGGCCTGACGACCGCACGGATCCTGCAGCTGCAGGGAACGCCCAACGCCAATGGCCCGTACATCACCGGTCCGTTCGTGGACGGGAACGTCATCCCCATCAGCTCGGACGATGCCTGGGCCAGTGGGGCTTACACGCCATATGCCTATCATGGGCGGCAGGACCAAGGACGAGGGGCTGTTCGGCTTGAGCATTGCGGAGTATTTCTCCGGTCCTCCGCAGGTGGCCCTGACGCCGGCTCAATACGCCGCGAACAACAGCGCTGCCGTGCTGTCCGAGTATCCGCTCTCCGACTACGGCAACAACCCGACTTTTGCCCAGAACAGGGTCGACACGGACAGCGGCAAGTGCCAGCTGCTCCAAGTCATGAAGACGCGGGCCGGCACCAATGGGGGCTAGCCGCAATGTACGCGTATGACTTCGCCTACCGGACGCGCGCCGTACTACTTCCCGCAGATGCCGAACGCCGACGATCCGACCGGGCATTTCCAGGCGCTCGCCTACCACACCGCCGACATTCAGTTCGTGTTCCCGAAATGGAGCGGCGGCCAGCTGGGCGTGAATCTGGACCAGATCACCGGGCAACCGCGTGAGCTGCAGGGGGCCGAGATCGGCCTGTCCAACCAGATCACTGCGGCATGGACCAAGTTCGCCAAGTACGGCAATCCGAACGGCGCGGGGAATTCGCCATGGCCGGCATTCACGGCGGCCTCGCCGAAGATCCTCCTGCAGGACATCTCGAGCACGATCCTGAACGAGTTCGCCTATCGGGCCGCCTATCCACTGTGATTTCTGGGATATCCAAAGCTGACGCTCTGTCGCGGCCATAGATGAGAGACCGGCGGCCGCGTCCTGAATTTCTGGACGCGGCCGCTGACGTTTTCCCCCGCGCCGCCGCCACGCCCGAGCCCTATTTGTCCGCCACATCGGCGGCAGTTGGCGTTTGCGTACATGGGGGAGTTTATGGGTCCGTTCAGGAGGAGCACGACGATCGAGTCTGCCGAAGTCGCGACGCAAGCAGCGTCCAGCGTCGATGGCGGCAAGCTCGCGGTGTTCGTGTCGGCAATCGCGCTTCTGTTTTCCGGCTACAGCTTGTGGGAGACCTCGCTCAAGGCAGCCGATCTGCGCGCCTTCGTGCCGCCCGTCATCCAGTTCGCCGCGCCCTACCAGAATTCGAATTTCGAGGTGATCGCGGTGCCGGTCACGCTCGGCGAGGAGGTCCGTCTCGCCAAGGTCCCTGAGCGCGTCGATCAGCACCTGCAGGGCCGCCGAAGGCCCGGCGTCGGCGAGCGCATCGAGATAGGCGGCCACCGCGCGCTGATTGGCATTGAGGTTGGACAGCTTACCCAGAATGCTTCTGCCTCCCCACGACAGCACCAGTTGATTGCCCTGCACCTCCAGCGAAAACGCGATCCCGGAGTTGGTGAATATCGTCGCCGTGCTGGCAAGCGCCGCGGCGCTGGCGATGACCACAGATCCGGACGCGCTGGTCAGATTGATGACGTTGACGGCGACAAGGCCGGCTAAGTTTGCCGTGCCCGACGCAGTCACGCGGTCGGCGCCGGCACCGCCTTCGTCGATGTCGACGATGAACGCGCCCGCTGAGGTCTGCACCAGGTTGCCGGTCAGCGCCGTCGTCTGCACGGCGTTTTCGCCGCCGGGTGACAGGAAACCGGCGTTGGTCAGCGTGTTGCCGGCCCCGAGGTTGACCGTCGTGCCCGGCCGGAACGTGGCGTTGTTGTTGAAGGCGTTGGTGCCGGCGCCGAGGTTCACGTTGCCCGTGATCGTCTTGTAGTTGTTGATCGTCTCGTTTCCGCCGGTGCCGTAGACGGCGAAGTCTCCGCCCGACAGCTCCGAGTTGTTGTTCAAGGTGTTGGTGCCGCCGTTAAGGAACTGCACGCCGCGCCCCGAGCCATAGCTTGTTCCGCCATTCAGCGTCACCGTATTGCTCGACCCGCCATAGGATGTGACGCCGTAGGCGGCATTTATGTCTCCGCCGACGTCGATCATAATCGCGCCGGTGGTCGCTTGGGCGAAGACGCCGACGTTCGACCCCTGAATGTCGCCGGTCACGTCGATGGTAACGGGCTGCGCCGCGATGGTTCTGCCGTAGACGGCCGCGTAGCCGGTCGAGGCAACGTTGGTGGCCGTGATTGAGACGGCACCGGCTGTCGAGACCGCGAGGATGCCGCTGCCCCCGGTTGCATCGATGTCTCCGGTGGCGGCGACCGTAACGTTGCCTCCGCCGACGGAGTTCATCGCGTGGATGGCCGTGCCCGCCGTCGCGGTGACGCCGGCACTCATCACATCGATCGTACCCGTCGAGGAGTGGGCGTAGATGCCGTAGGTAGCCCCCTGCACATCGCCGGTGGCGGTCACGCTCACGGCTCCAGATCCATTGTTGGCCGCGGAAATACCGCGACCGCCGCTCGAGGTTACTGTGCCGCCGGAGCTGTCGATGGTCACGGAGCCGTTTCCGTACGCCACCTGAGCACTAATGCCGCCCGACGCGCCACTGACGTCGCCAACGCTTGTCACCATCAGTGGATTGGATCCGTTAACAGAGTAGAGGTTGATGCCTCTGCCGGCGCCGGATCATCACGTCACCGGTGCTGTCGACGGTTATGGCGCCGCTGGCCGTTGTGAGATTGATTCCGCTCGAGTTGCCGTTGAGGTTGCCGACACTCGTCACCGAGATGGCGCCAGCATTGGTATTAGCGCCAATGGCTCCCCCATCTGACGACACGTCGCCGTTGCTGTTGATCGTCACCGTCGAGTTTGTGCTGCTGGCGTAGATGCCATCCGCGCTCGCCCCGGTCGCCTGGATGTTATAGGTGCCGGTGTCGGTGTTAATGGTCACGGCGCCGTTGGAGGTGAAAGTGATGCCGTCGACGTTGGCGCCGGGTGTGATGTTGGCGGTGAGGGTGTTGACGTTGAGGGTTGTGTAAGGCCCGCCGCCGTTGTTGAGCAGGACGCCCGTGGAGACGTTGCCCGTGCAGGTAACCGTCGTTCCGCCGCCCGTAATGGTGTCGCAGGGTGCGTTCGGCGGCACGACCTGGGCGTAGGCGCGCCGGCCGTAGCCGAAGAGCAGCGCGCCGGCCGCCACCGTGCCGAGCATCAAAGAGCGCCATCTGTCGCTCTGCGCAAACGTCTGCGAGCCGCCGCCTGCGTCGCCCGAGTAGCCGCAGAGGGCGACTCGGGGATGCCAGACGTTCGAGCCGTCCCGACGAACACTCACCCAACGCGTTTGCGGAACTTCCAGCTGCGCCATCGCTGCCCCCCGCGGCTCGGACGCAAAACTAGCCAATGCCGGCCAACAAACCTTTCAGGCGAACCGCACGGACTGCTCCGAACAGCGTACCCTGAATAGGGTTCACGGTCTTCGCGCAGATGATTCGCTTCAATGCAGGGGCGATTCGTTATGCCCGCTATTCTCCCGGGGTGGCCTGTTGATTACGGGGACAACCCGGACGCGGCGGCGGAGCGGCAGCCGCTACGGTGTCGGGGGCGAAACCTGATCCACATCAATGTCTTCCCGACATGAGCGTGTTACCCGTTCGGCTGGGATAATCTGTGAACTGCGCACGTGCAGAGCACCATGCATATCAACGCGTTCGGCCTGTTGGGTGGTGTGCTGTTGGGGCTCGCGAGCGCGCTCCACTGCGCCGCCATGTGCGGGGGCATCGCCTCGGGCGTGGTGTTCTTCTTTCGATCCCAAGCGTCCCTGGGACCGCGCCCGCGTGCTGATGAGCGCGCAAGCCGGGCGCATTGCGGCGTATGTGATTGCCGGAACAATCCTCGGTGCGGCAGGGGCCAGGCTCTACGGCGCCTTCGACCATGCCGCCGTCTACCGGCTTCTGCAGTGGGCGGGTGCGGTCACGCTCATGTGGATTGGGCTGTCAGTTGCCGGGGTGCTGCCATCGTTGTCGCTGCTCGACCGCTACGTGGCGGCGCTGTCGGCGCGCATCTCGGCTGTCTTGAGCCGCTTCCGCCGCTTTCCCGTAGCGGGGCCATTCGCTGCCGGTCTGGGTTGGGGCACGGTTCCGTGCCCGATGGTCTACGCCGCGCTTTTTACGGCGACGCTCACCGGATCGGCGGCGGGCGGTGCAACCTTGATGGCGGGGTTTGGCCTCGGCACGCTTCCCGCCGTCACCCTGACCGCCTTCGGCGTCACCACGCTCGCGCGCGTCGAGGCCAAGGCTTTGGCGCGGGGAGTCGATCGGCCTGGCCATCGCCATCCTCGGGCTTCTCGACCGTCTATCCGTCGAGCCCGACGGCGGGGCTCTTCTGCCTCACGCCGTAATGAGTGCCCCAAGCTAATTGGTGCCAGACCCCATGAGGGTCTGACACCATCCGTACGCTTGCGCGTACTTCACGACTGTTGGATTGCTCAGCGGTTGAGCGCGACGACGAGGGCCTTGGGGTTGCCGCCGTTCTCGCTGATGTAGTTCTGGAACAGATTGTCGAGGAACGACGTCATCCAGAAGCCGATCACCTGCGCGTCGCGCACCTTGAAGGTCTCGCCGCGGCGCACGACCAGCCAGCGCACGTCGTAGGTGTCGCCGTTCGCCATGGTGATGCGGCTGTCGACGTAGGTGCCGCGCGCCTCCTCCCTGGACTGGGCCGTCACCACGAAGCGCGCCACCGGATACTTCGGCGCTTCCTTGGCGGCGTAGCGCGCGATGAAGTTGATCATGCCCGTGTAGTAGATCGGGCGGTCGCCGCGCGGCAGCGAACGGGCATACCCGCCCAGCGCGGAGAGGCCGATCGAGGGCACGTCGGCATTGGAGTTGAGCACCATGGCGAACTGGGACGACGAGCCCGAGCGCGAAGCTGCCAACAGCTCGTTGCCGACCCGCTTCATGTAGCCAGCCGGACTTTCGCCGGCTTCCGAGGCGCTTGCACCCGCCAGAACCGTAAGAGCTGCGAGCACAAACGCGCGCAGCATGCCGGTTGCCGTATCGCCCGTGACGCGGCTACACCGGGGGGTTCGCATCGAAATTGTCATAGTCATTCCGTGGGGCTCCCTCCTGGGGACTGGGGTCTTGCGGCTCGGCGCGTCGCCTCAGGCCTGCCGTTGTCCCTTCAACTCCATAAGCCATGCCAAGAGCGTAGCAGTCAAAGGGTGGCCGAGGATAACGACGATTTTTTGGACAGACATAATTCAGGTCCTGACGACAAGTGGCGGTAGTGTGGCGGTATGGCGCCATGTCGGTCGGGCATAGCGTATTGTCGGCATGGCATAACGGTATAGCGCGCCTGTGCTAACCTCCGGCTGGCCAAGCAATTCGGCCACTCTGTCCACCTCGCTTTGCGGCAGGCTCGCGGCAACCGCGAGCAGCACTGACTTGTTCTTTTCGGGGTGGACGAGGATCAGCTCGTGGCGCGTGCCCGACAATGAGGCGCGCAAATGATGTGCAAGGCCTGCGTACGAGGCGAGCGGTGCCGACCACGTGAGCGTGCGCAGCGGTCCACGCTCGTTGACCGTTACCGTGTCCGGATCCATCTCGACAGTGCGGGCACTCGTCATGCGGTAGATGAGGCGCCGGACGGGTAGGGCGGTCAGATAAAGCCAGAAGACGATGGCGGCGAGTATCTCGAGGCCCAACGCCGGGTGCTGCACCAACAAGGTGCGTGCGGCGGGCGCGGACACCGCCTCGAAAAGGAAAATCAGCGACGCGACGGCTATCCCCAGGATCACCGTGAATGCGAGGGCGAGCAGGATCGTGGCAGCCCGCTGGGAGCAGGTCTGCACAAGACGGAATGGCAGCTCGCTTGGGGATCGAGGGCTCGACCCGATCATAGATCGTCACGCGCATCGGGGGGCAGTCCCTACTTCAGTGTTCGACCAGCCCGAAGGTAGAAAAGCACGCTTACTTTCGGGTTAACCACCGTGCCGAAAACGAGCGCGGGATCCATTGCGTTCCCCGGCACCAGTATGCTTGACATATAAACATATCTTTATATCATGCGGTCCAAGGAGGCCGCTTGGCAGGGACGCTTACCAGCGACGATCTCGTCACCGCGCTCAAGGCAGCGGCCGAGCCCACGCGCCTGCGCATCCTGCTGCTGCTGGCGGGCGGAGAGCTCAATGTCAAGGACCTCACCCAGATCCTGGGACAGAGCCAGCCGCGCATCAGCCGCCACCTCAAGCTGCTGGCGGAGGCCGGCCTGGTCGAGCGCTTCCGTGAGGGCAGCTGGGCCTATTTCCATGTTTCCGACCGCACCCATGGGGGCCGGCTGGCGCTCGACATCCTGGCGCTGGTCAAGGCCGCAGATCCCGCCATCGCCCGCGACCGGGAGCGCGCGGAGGCGCTGAAGCGAGAGCGCGAGGAGGCGGCGCAAAGCTACTTCCAAGCGCATGCCGCCGATTGGGACCGCATCCGCTCGCTGCACGTGGCCGAAAGCGAGGTCGAGGAGGCGATCGGCAAGGCCTTGGGGCCCGGCCCCTTCAAGCTGCTCGTCGACCTCGGCACCGGAACGGGTCGCATCCTGGAGCTTTTCGCCGAACGCTATGCACGTGGGCTCGGCTTCGATCTCAACCAGGCGATGCTCGCCTATGCCCGTAGCAAGCTTTCGAAGGCACGGCTTACCCATTCCCAGGTGCGACACGGCGACATCTATGCACTGAGCCTGCCTGACGGCGTTGCCGACGCGGTCATCATGCACCAAGTGCTGCACTTCCTGTCCGAGCCGGCAACGGCCCTGCGCGAGGCCGCGCGAGTGCTGGCACCGGGCGGGCGGCTGCTGATTGCCGATTTCGCGCCCCACGATCTGGAGTTCCTGCGCGAGAAGCACGCGCACGATCGGCTGGGCTTCGAGCCCGCGCAGGTCGCACAATGGATGAAGGATGCCGGTCTGGTGCCCGTCACGCACCGCGACCTCGCTCCCAATAAGAAGGGCGGCACCGAAATGTTGACGGTGTCGCTATGGCTCGCAGAGCGGCCAGCGGCGGCGCGCGTGCGGGAGGAGGCGTCCGCTTCGGCGCACGCCCTAGAGGAGGCTCCCTGATGGCCAACAGTGCTGAGCGCAAAAGCCGGCTGCTCGGTGCCGGTGAGATCGACGTATCCTTCGAGTTCTTCCCGCCCAAGACGGAGAAGATGGAAGCCGCGCTGTGGACGGCGATCGAGCGGCTGGCACCACTCCGGCCCGAGTTCGTGTCGGTCACGTACGGGGCGGGCGGCTCCACCCGCGAGCGCACCCACGCAACCGTTGCACGCATCATTCGCGAAACGCCGCTGAGGCCGGCCGCGCATCTCACATGCGTTGACGCGACTAAGGAAGAAGTTGACGCGGTCGCGCGCGCCTACTGGGACGCCGGCGTCCGACACGTCGTGGCGCTGCGCGGTGATCCCGCCGGCGGACCGGGCACGCGCTACGAGCCGCACGCTGGCGGCTACGCCAACTCTGCTGAACTCGTCGCCGGTCTGAAGAAGATTTCCGATTTTGAAATTTCGGTCGCCGGTTATCCCGAGAAGCACCCGGAAAGCCCCTCGGTCGCCGCCGACATGGATAACCTCAAGGCCAAGGTCGATGCCGGGGCCGATCGCATCATCACGCAGTTCGGCTTCGACAATTCGCACTACTTACGGTTTCTCGAACGGGCCCGTGCCGCCGGCATCTGGGTTCCGATCACGCCGGGCATCGTGCCCATTCACAATTTCAAGCAGGTTGCGGGGTTCGCGATACGGGCCGGTGCCACTATGCCGTCCTGGCTTGCGCACCGGTTCGAAGGTCTGGAGGACGATCCCGCCACGAGCCATCTCGTTGCTGCGGCGGTCGCCACCGAGCAAGTCATGGACCTCGTCGACGAAGGGGTAAAGAAGTTCCACTTCTACACCCTCAACCGCGCCGACCTCGTCTACGCCATTTGTCACCTGCTGGGATTGCGTCCGCATGGAGCGGTGCACTCCGTGCGCGCGCGAGCGGTGGGCTAAGGAGCATACCCAATGAAAAGAAAGCCGAGCTATGCCGCGCTCGAAGCGGCCGCGAGTGACCGCATCCTCATCATAGACGGTGCGATGGGAACGATGATCCAGCGCCACAAGTTGGACGAGGCGGGGTATCGCGGCGCGCGGTTCAAGGACTGGACGCGCGATGTGAAGGGCAACAACGATCTGCTGGTGCTGACGCAGCCTGAGATCATCGGCGAGATCCACGAGGCCTACCTGGAGGCTGGCGCCGACATCATCGAGACCAACACCTTCAATGCCCAACGCATCTCACTTGCCGACTACGGCATGGAAGAGCTGGCCTACGAAATCAACCTCGACGCGGCCAAGATCGCGCGCGTAGCGGCCGACACGTGGACCAAGAAGACGCCCGACAAGCACCGCTTCGTCGCTGGTGCCGTCGGTCCGACCAACCGTACGGCCTCGATCTCGCCGAAGGTGAGCGATCCGGGCTTTCGCAACGTCGACTTCGATACGCTGCGCGAGGCTTACAAGGAGCAGGTGCGCGGTTTGATGGACGGCGGCGCCGACATCATCATGATCGAGACAATCTTCGATACGCTCAATGCCAAGGCGGCAGGTATGGCCACCCTGGAGGTGTTCGATGAGAAGGGGGTCGAGCTGCCGGTCATGGTCTCGGGCACCATCACCGACCGCTCAGGCCGCACCCTGTCGGGGCAGACTCCTGAGGCCTTCTGGTATTCCATGCGGCACCTTCGGCCGTTCTCGATCGGCCTCAATTGCGCGCTCGGAGCCGAGCTGATGCGGCCCTATCTGGCCGAGCTCTCGGCCGTGGCCGATACGCGCATCTCTGCATACCCGAACGCCGGCCTCCCCAACGCCATGGGCGAGTACGACGAGACCCCGGACGATATGGCCTGCCAGATCGAGCCGTGGGCCAAGGACGGGATTGTTAACATTGTGGGCGGCTGCTGCGGATCGACGCCGGATCATATCCGCCACGTTGCCGAGCACGTGGCGCGCTTTGCTCCGCGGAAAATTCCTACTCTGGCACCCAAGATGCGCCTGTCTGGCTTGGAGCCGTTCGTCCATGGCTGAGACTTCTGCCACATTTGTGCTAGACACCAGTGTCTTAGAGATGGGCCGGGGGGTGCTGTCTCGAAGGCCCTGGGGGACTTGTCATGCGTGTTATAAAGATCGACCTGCCGGCCAGCATGAGTCCGGTGGATCCCGAGTTGAGTCTTGTCTCCGACGAGGTTCGCGATCAGCTGTTCAAGGAGCTGGGCGAGATCGACACCGAGATGAGCGAAACGGTGCGCCAACGGGCGCGCTCCTACTTCCCCGACACCTACTCGGTCTTCGTGCGCACCCTGCTACTTCCCGATCGGGTGGGGACCTCGACGCAGCTGTGGATCGTCGATCCGAACGTCCGCTGGCCAGCCGGGCTGCTGACGCGCTCGGCGTGGCGGCTGTTCGTGCCGATCTTCTCTCACGTCGTTCACGACGCGATGTCGAGCCGCATGCCGGGCGTGAAGTTCCACATGCGCGAGAAGGACGCCAGGGTCACGGTGCTGGCTCCGACGCGGACCTTCAAGGACCCGGTGATACTCGTGGCTGCAACCTTCATCCTGACGACGTTGTACTGGGTGCTGGTGCATCCGCACGTCACCATGCTGATGCCCGGCCCCACCGCGCTCTGATCGCGAGCGCAAGCTTCCGGCCGACCGTCCAGCCAAAACTTTCATCCGCCTTGCCCGGAGACGACGCGGCGGGGAGCAGAGAGGAATTGCGCATCTCATGACCACTACAAACGCGGCACTCTCGTTCATCAATGTCGGCGAGCGTACAAACGTCACCGGCTCGGCGAAGTTCCGTAAGCTCATCGAGGCGAACGACTATCCGGCCGCGCTAAGCGTCGCGCGCGCCCAAGTCGAGAACGGCGCGCAGATCCTCGACGTCAACATGGACGAGGGCCTTCTCGATTCCGAAAACGCGATGAAGACGTTTCTCAACCTCATCGCGTCCGAGCCCGACATCTCGCGCGTGCCGATCAT
Source organism: uncultured Alphaproteobacteria bacterium (assembly GCA_963776675.1). Lineage (GTDB taxonomy): Bacteria > Pseudomonadota > Alphaproteobacteria > Rhizobiales > Hyphomicrobiaceae > Hyphomicrobium_A. Next base: position 75,058 of record CAVZNR010000026.1, read on the forward strand.
GATCGACAGCTCCAAGTGGAGCGTCATCGAGGCGGGCCTGAAGTGCGTGCAAGGCAAGGCGATCGTCAACTCGATCAGCCTCAAGGAAGGCGAGGAGCCCTTCCTGGAGCACGCGCGCAAAGTTTTGCGCTACGGCGCCGCCGTGGTGGTCATGGCGTTCGACGAGGAAGGCCAGGCCGATTCCGCCGACCGCAAAGTCGCCATCTGCGAGCGCGCCTATACGCTGTTGACCGAGACCGTCGGCTTCCCGCCCGAGGATATCATCTTCGATCCCAACATCTTTGCCGTGGCGACCGGCATCGAGGAGCACAACGGTTACGGCATCGCCTACATCGAGGCCACGCGCCGCATCAAAGAGAAGATGCCGCTGGTGCACGTCTCGGGCGGCGTGTCGAACTTGTCGTTCGCTTTCCGCGGCAACGAGCCCGTGCGCGAGGCCATGCACTCGGTGTTCCTCTACCACGCCATCGCAGCGGGGATGGACATGGGCATCGTCAACGCCGGCCAACTTGCGCTCTATGACGACATCGATCCGGAGCTGCGGGAATTGTGCGAGGACGTGGTGCTCAACCGCCGCGCCGACGCCACGGACCGCTTGCTGGATGCCGCGCCCAAGTTCAAGGGCGACGGCAGCGGCCAAAGAAACATCAAGGATTTGTCGTGGCGCGAGGCGCCCGTACAGGAGCGACTGACGCATTCGCTCGTTCACGGCATCACCGACTTCATCGAGGAGGACACCGAGGAGGCGCGCCAGCAGGCGAATAAGCCGCTCGACGTCATCGAGGGGCCGCTCATGACCGGCATGAACGTGGTGGGCGATCTGTTCGGCGCCGGCAAGATGTTTCTGCCCCAGGTCGTCAAGTCGGCGCGCGTGATGAAGCAGGCCGTCGCCTATCTGCAACCCTACCTGGAAGCGGAAAAGAAGGCGTCCGGACTCGAGTCGAAGCCCGCCGCCGGCAAGATCGTCATGGCGACCGTCAAAGGCGACGTGCACGACATCGGCAAGAACATCGTCGGCGTCGTACTCCAGTGCAACAACTACGAGGTGATCGACCTCGGGGTGATGGTGCCGACCGCGCGCATCCTCGAGACGGCCAAGAAAGAGAAGGCCGACATCATCGGGCTGTCGGGTCTCATAACGCCGTCGCTCGACGAGATGTGCTTCGTTGCAGCCGAGATGGAACGCGAAGGCTTCGAGTGCCCACTTCTGATCGGCGGAGCTACTACGAGCCGCGTGCACACCGCGGTCAAGATCAGCCCCAACTACGAGAAGGGGCAGGCAATCTACGTGCTCGACGCCAGCCGCGCGGTCGGCGTCGTCTCCAAGCTGCTGTCGGATACGGAACGTCCCAAATACGTGGGCGAGATACGCAGCGAGTACGTCAAGGTGCGCGAGGCGCATTTGCGCAACGAGGCCTCCAAGCGGCGCATCCCGCTCTCGGCCGCCCGCGCCAACAAGTTTGCGATCGACTGGGCGGGCTACAAGCCGCCGCGCCCGAGCTTTCTCGGGGCGCGTGCGTTCGCCAACTACGATATTACCGAGCTCGTGCCCTATATCGACTGGACGCCATTCTTCCAGACCTGGGAGCTCAACGGTCGCTATCCGGCGATCCTGAAGGACAACAAGGTCGGCATCGAGGCGCAAAAGCTTTTCAACGACGCGCAGGCAATGCTGAAACAGATCGTCGCCGAAAAGTGGCTGAAGGCGGCGGCCGCTGTCGGGTTCTGGCCGGCCAACAGCATCGGCGACGACATCGAGCTCTTCACCGACGACAAGCGCAAAGAGCAGCTCGCAGTGGTGCATAGCTTGCGCCAGCAGATTGCGCGCGATCCCTCGCGCAACCGGGCGCACACAGCGCTCGCCGATTTTATCGCGCCCAAGGAGACGGGACTTGCGGACTACATCGGAGGCTTTGCCGTGACCACCGGGCTCGGCGAGGAGGATGCGCTCAAGACGCGCATTAAGCCGACGGACGACTACAGCCGCATCATGCTCAAAGCGCTCGCCGATCGACTGGCCGAGGCGTTCGCCGAGCGCTTACACGCCCGCGTCCGCCGCGAGCTGTGGGGCTATGCGGCCGCCGAGACCTTTTCAAACGCCGATCTGATCTCGGAAAAGTACCGCGGCATTCGTCCCGCGCCTGGCTATCCGGCGCAGCCCGACCACACCGAGAAGGCGACGCTTTGGAAGCTCATGGATGTCGAGGATGCAGCCGGCATCACGCTGACCGAGAGCTATGCCATGTGGCCGGGCGCATCCGTGTCGGGGTTTTACTACTCGCATCCCGACAGCCACTACTTCGGCGTCGGCAAGGTCGAGCGCGACCAAGTGGAGGATTACGCCCACCGCAAGGGGTGGACGGTGGCGGAGGCGGAGCGCTGGCTCGCGCCGGTTCTCAACTACGATCCCAGAGCGCTGCAATCGGCGGCGGCCTGAGGGTAGGCGTTAGGTCGCCTGAGGCACTCGCACAAAAGACTGAAGGCGCGGAGAGGGCTCCGCGCCTTCGTCGTATCTGGACCGACGTCCCGTGGGCTTGGGGGAAGCTTGGGACGACACTGGAACTTGGTACGCTCGGCGGGTCCGTGTAACGCAACTTCTAGACCACGCCGAAGACAATTGCAGCGATGAAGCCGAAGGAGAGAAGCGCCGCAAGTACGTTAAGTCGCATCGCGAGTTCCATCGTTGCCTCCGTGTTGGTCGCCTTGGTTGGCGACTCGCTGCGGCACGAAAGGGGCCCGTGCCTGTTCGAAGAAGCTATGAGGCCCGCAGTCCACTTGCCAAGCGAAAAATTTTTTGCAGTGCAAGGAACCGATACGTTTGTAGTCGAATCCGCCCAATCGTCGCGCAAGTCGGCGCAAGCGCCACACACATGTGGTCGGATTGCCAAAGCTCATGCTTTTTCGACGTGCAAGCTGGATAGAAAAGCATCACCTGAAACTATGTTCGCAGCGGCAGGAGTGCCCAAGGACCGTGCAGAGCATCTATTGCAACGCGAGACAAATCTGTTGATGGATCGATTTTTCCAAATCGTCCCGGCGAGTAGCGTGTACACCGCCGGGCTTTTCAGCGGCCCTTGAACAGGGGCTTGCGCTTTTCCAGGAAAGCGCGGCGGCCTTCGGCGTAATCCTCACTTTCAAAACACGCGGTGACGGCAGCGTCGAGCGCTTTCATGTCGGCGCCTTCGGGATGGCGCACGAGCGCGTCGATCACTTGTTTCGCTGCGCGCACGGTGAGGGGCGCGTTGGCGCCGATCTCCTGCGCGAGCGCGCGCGTCCGCTCCTCCAGCGAAGCGGCCGGCACGATCTCATTGACGAGCCCCATGGCTGCGGCTTCGGCGGCTTTGAAGCGGCGGCCCGTGAACAGCATCTCCTTGGCGCGCGACGGCGACACGGCGGCCAGGAGCGGGCGCACCCAGCGGGCGTTGTAGCCGATACCCAGCTTCGCCGCAGGAATGGCGAACTGAGACGTTTCGTCGGCGATGCGAATGTCGGTGCACAGGGCGAGACCCAGGCCGCCGCCGAGGCAGAAGCCGTGGATCATGGCGATGGTCGGCTTGGCGCATTGGCTCAAGGCCTGGAAGGCCCCGTCGTTGAGCGCGTCGTAATGCTTGGCCTTGTCGCCGGAGCGAACGCTGTCAAACTCGGAGATGTCGGCTCCGGCCGAGAAGGCGCGCGTGCCTGAGCCTCGTAGCACGATGACGCGGACGGCAGGGTCTTCGACCGCCTCGGCCACAAGCTCGGGCAGCGCTTTCCACATGGCGGCCGTCAGCGCGTTCATGCGCGCGGGGTTGTCGGCAACAATGAAGGCGATCTCGCCCTCGCGCTGGAGGCGAAGCACGGCTTCCGCCGGCGGAATATCCTGCATGGGAAGTCCTTGAGGCCTGGGTCTGGGATTTACAAAGCGCTAATGGCCGCGCCGTGCAACCGTGCAGATTGCCCGGATTGGCTGCTTTGTGACGACCTTAGGTAAAACGGGGGTAGTAGCCGTTGACGCGGCGGCATCATATTTGTACCCCGGTCGCAGCGACGAGGCGAAGCACCTCTGCAACCCGAGACGGGCAGGAAGGCGTGAGGAGCAGTCACATGGCAGCCAGGACGCGCTCGGCAGCTTCGAGCAAGGTCAGTGCCTACGATCCGATCTGGTCGGAGATCCGCAAGGAGGCTCAGGCCGCGATGACGGCCGAGCCGGCGCTCGGCAGCTTCATCTACGCGACCGTGCTGAGCCACGACCGGCTCGAGGACGCGATCTGCCATCGTTTAGCGCAACGGATCGATCATACCGACGTTGATCCCGTTCTCATCAACCAGACGTTCCAGTCGCTGCTCGCTGCGCACCATGATTTGGGCATCGCGTTTCGCGCCGATCTCGCCGCCGTGTTCGATCGCGATCCGGCATGCAACCGCTATCTGGAGCCGCTGCTCTATTTCAAGGGCTTCCACGCGCTGGTGGCCCACCGGTTCGCGCACGCGCTCTGGCACGAGGGGCGGCGCGACTTCGCTCTATTCCTGCAGAGCCAGGCCTCGCGCACGTTCGCCGTCGACATTCATCCCGCTGCGCGCTTCGGCCAGGGCATCATGGTCGATCACGCCACCGCCTTCGTCGTCGGCGAGACGGCGGTCGTGGGCAACAACTGCTCCTTCCTGCACGCGGTCACGCTCGGAGGTAGCGGCAAGGAGACCGGCAACCGCCATCCCAAGATCGGCGAGAACGTACTGGTGGGTGCTGGCGCCAAGATCCTAGGCAACATTACAGTGGGCGAAGGATCGCGCATTGCAGCCGGCAGTGTGGTCCTGCGCAACGTGCCGCCGCATGTGACGGTCGCGGGTGTGCCGGCCAAGGTTGTCGGATCGGCAGGTTGCGCCGAGCCCGCACTCGAGATGGAACAAACGTGGGTCGACGATTTCGGCGGCCTTTGAGAGCTTCACTGCGGCGAGCTCCCCCATGCCGCGCAACAAGAGAGACTTGTAAAGTGACGAAGGAAGAGACGGCCCGCCTGCAGGCCTATCTGCGCAGGGTTTTCAAGACGCCTAACCTCGAGGTGCGCGCGCGCCCCAAGAAGGACGATTCCGCCGAGGTCTTCATTGGCGACGAGTTCATTGCGGTGCTATTCCGCGAGGAGGAGGATGGCGAGGTCTCCTACCAGTTCCAGATGGCGATCCTCGACCTCGATCTCGAAGGCGTGTGAGGCCGACGAGGCAGCTCCATGGCGCTCTACGAGCTTGATGGCACAGGCGTAACGACGCCGGGTGAGGGACGCTACTGGGTAGCCCCCAGCGCGGTTCTGATCGGCAAGGTCATCCTCGAGGAGGACGCCAGCGTCTGGTTCGGAAGCGTCATCCGCGGCGACAACGAGCCAATCCGGGTCGGCGCACGCTCCAACGTGCAAGAGGGGTGTGTGCTGCACACGGATCCCGGCTACCCGCTGACGATCGGCGAGGACTGCACCATCGGGCACATGGTGATGCTGCACGGCTGCACTATCGGCCGCGGCAGCCTGATCGGGATCGGATCCATCCTGCTCAACGGCGTGAAGATCGGGGAGGAATGCCTCGTCGGCGCCAACACGCTCATTCCGGAGGGCAAGGTCATCCCGCCACGTTCGATGGTGCTCGGTTCGCCCGGCAAGATCGTACGCGAGCTCACGTCCGAGGACGTAGCGCGGTTCGGTGGCGCGGCCGGCCGTTACGTGAAGAACTGGAAGCGCTTTGCTGGCGGCCTCAAGCCACAACAAGGGGCGTGAGGCAGCAGGGGCCGCTTTGCGACCGCTGCTGCTACTGGTCGAGTTCCAAGCCGGAGAGTGACGTGGCGAGCGGGCTCTGGCGCGTGTCGAGCGCGACCCACACTCGCGGATTGATGTAGGACTGGCGCATCACGTACTCGTAGGGCGTCTGGCTCCACAGGCGCACCTCCTCGATCTTGTTGTCGAGGATGAAGTCACCCTGCATGGTACGTGCGGTCAGCACCGCGTGCCCTTCGCCCTTCTCGTCGCGCACGACCGTCATGAGCAGCGAGCTCACCGGCCAGCCCTTCCTGATCAGGTTGTGGCGCTTCAAAAGTGCATAGTCCTCGCAGTCGCCCTTGGTGCGCGGCAAGGTCCAGTACTCGTTGACGCCGTAGATCTCCAGGTCGGTCGCGGGAGCCACGGCGTTGTTCACGGCCCGATTGACGTCGTCGAGCTCGCGCAGTTTTTCCGCCGAAGCGTTGTAGCGATTTTCCTGGCGATTATCCGAGGCGCACTCCTGGGGCGTCGCCTCACAGAAGCGGACGAACCCGTGCGGGGGCTGGGCTGGCCCAAAGATCCGCATGAAGGAGGACGATCGCACCGACGGAGGATCGATTTCCTCGAGCGACCCGTATGACGTGACCTGCTGAGCGCATACTCCCGATGCCGCCAGCAGTCCGCCCACTAGAACCAAAGCGCTAAGCTCAACCCGATGCATTACGACTACCCCGTTACTCTTCCCTCTCAAGCTACGCGATACAGTTCGAATTACCCTGAAATGGCAGCGCGCGATTTGAAGTAAAACGCTGTGCTCTCGTTCATGATTATAAATCGTCGCCTTCGCCGTCGCGCTCGAGAGCGATCTCCTCATCGAGGCGCTGATTAAGGAATTCGACAGCGATTCCTTCGTCGTGGTGGCGGACGACGATGGCGCGCTGCCTGGCGAAGATGACCTCTGTGCCCAAGGGGGGCCGGATCGGCGTCACGATCGAGGCGCCGCTGCGCGATACGTCCAGCATGGGGCACTCCAAGACCGTTCCGTCGAGCATGGCCAAGGTGCCGAACTCGTTGACGGGACGGCGCGGGAACACGCGCTCCTCGGCTTCCGACAGCGAGCCTTGCGTCGACAGACGCTTGATTTGACCCGCGAGCTTCTCACGCTTGCGCTGAGTAGCCTGAATGCTCATCGCGAAACCGTCTTCGGTGCGCCTTACAACATCGCCTTCAAGACCACCCAAATGCAGCAAATAAACGATCAAGTGCTCGCCGACGATCAAGGACTGCGACGCAGTCAGTGCTGCACCCATCACCGAGATGTCTTTGAGACGACACGGGTAATCGATCTTGTTGTCGCGCATGAAGCGCCCCGGCAAGCTGATTTTAAAGCGGGGATAAAGTCGCTCGTCGGCGAGGGGAGCCCCGGCAGGATCGAGCCCGCCGCGCTGAGATGGAGCCGAACTCCTCGACATGAGCCAATCCTGCAATAAGACCGCTGTAGCGGTCGCAGCTGTCCGCGAGCCAACAAGAACGCGTACACCTATGGCCCTGTTTCAGGGTCGAATATGCGCATCGCGCCCTTAACGAAGGGCTAACTGGCGCTTCATTTTTGTATGGAGAGCAGTTCTAGGGAGAGGAGAGGGGAGCGCCCGCCGTCGGGTGCGATCAGCGCTTGTCGGGATCGACGATGCTGAGACCGCCCTCGAACACCTGGAACTGACGCCGCTGCGAGCGCACGATGCGCCCCGATCGCGACGGATCTATGGACGGCGGCTCGGCGGGGCGGGAAAAAGGGCTACTGGGATCGCGCGAAGGCCAAATGACCTCATTGGAAATCACGTGCTTCGACGTAACGGGTTTCTCGCCGAACCAGCCCGGCGACTGCAGCGGCGAGAAGGCACCCAGCACGCGCTCGATAGTGTCGCGCGTGTGGCGAAGCGGTAGGAGCAACACTTCGCACTCGACCGGCGCCTCGTCGGCGGCACCGATCTCAAGGTAGACAATTCCAGCGGTGCCGTGGCGTGTGAGGGTCGAGAACTGTCGCAGCAACGGCAAACGATCGATCGCCTCCCAGCCGCTGAGAAAGTTGGTGCCGCGCAGCTCGTACCCGAAGACGTCGCACATGCGGGTACCGGCTAGCCGGAAGCTGAACGTCTCAGCGTCGCGCCGTTCCAGTATGAACGTGTGGGGCAGGATCGCGCTGATTTTCGAGGGATCGATCTCGAAGCGCTGGGGTGCCATCCTGTGGCCGCGCACACTGTCCCAGTATCCGAATAGGGCACTGCTGGTTTTATGTTTCATGGTCCTGGCTGCCGAGGAGTCCCGTCGAAAAAGAGCGCACGACTGTTCCGGAACGGGACACCTTTTCCCTGATCGGTTGTCATGCCTGCCCACGGAGCAGCATCCGTGCCATGAGGACCGCGCTTGGCCTGTCAGCGCAAACATGGTTGCTGGGCGTTGCGATGCCCCATTAACGCTGCCGCCCATCCCGATCGCGGGCGCATAGTAAAAAGGATGCCGAGGTGAGCCGACACGAGCCTATTTTCAACGTGCCGCGCAGTGTGATGGCCATCCTTGGGCTTCTGGTCTTCGTCCAGGTGCTCCTGTCGGTGCTCCCCGAGACATGGAGCGCCTGGCTCACGCTGGCTCTTGCCTTCATCCCGGCGCGCTACAGTGGATTTGCCAGTTCCATTCCGGGTGGGGACGTGGCCGCGGTCACGTCGTTCCTGACCTATGCTGCGGTGCACGGTGACTTCATGCACCTCGCCATTAACAGCGCCTGGCTGCTCGCTTTCGGCGGCGTGGTGGCCAACCGCATCGGCACGTGGCGCTTCTTTCTCTTTTTCGCCGTGTGTTCGATTGCCGGTGCAATTGCATTCCTGATGCTCAATCAGGGGCTCATGGCGCCCATGGTCGGAGCCTCTGGTGCGATATCAGGGCTTATGGGCGCCACCATGCGGTTCTTGTTCACGGCACTCGACACCGATGGTTTGCGTGCACTGCGGGAGAATCCGGAGCGCGTGCCGCTGATGCCGCTGTCTCGGGCGCTAACCGATCGGCGTGTGCTGCTCGTCACCGGCGCATTTCTTCTCGCCAATCTTCTCGGCGTATTGGGGTTCGGCTCGCTCACGCAGGGAGGCATCGCCTGGCAGGCGCATCTCGGGGGATATTTTGCTGGTCTAATTTGTTACGGGTTCTTTGAGCGAACTCCACGCTCCATTCACCAGATGGGCCCATGATAAACGGAGTTCTTGCGTCTTAAGGGCAATTGCATCACCATGAATAGCCGGGCGAACCTCATGGGGCGTCAGGCTAAAACAGAGAAAACGCAAAGCGTTCTCGCGTCGACTTCCGGGCGCAGGCGCGGATCTCCTTTGATGGATGAAAAAGCGGGATAACGCGCTTCGCTGCCAAGACGCACTGGGAGGAAATGGATGAATATCGCTCAGATTTTGAAAACTAAGGGGAGGGCAGTGGCGACGGCGCGGCCCGACTCGAAGCTGTCTGAGATAATTGCGAAGCTCGTGCAAAAGAAGATTGGCGCCATGGTCATTGTCGGTGACAACGGCGAGGTCGTCGGCATCCTATCGGAGCGCGACGTCATCCGTCAGCTTGCCGAGCGGGGAGAGGCCGCCCTTAGCGACCCGGTGTCCAAGAGCATGACGACTACGGTCATCTCCTGCCAGGAGTCGAGCACGCTCGAGGAGATGATGGAGCTGATGACGCAAGGCCGCTTTCGCCACGTGCCGGTCATCGAGGACGGCGCGCTCGTCGGCATCGTCTCGATTGGCGACATCGTCAAGCATCACATCGCCGAGGTCGAGATGGAAGTGACGGCTATGCGCGACTACTTCGCCACGGGCTGAGGCCGGCTTTTAGGCATCCTCGAAGTGGTGCAAAAAGTGGCTCACGCCACCTCGACCACGCCTACGTGAGCGCCTGGCACATACTTGCGTGCGTCGATCTCCCGACGCATGTCCTGCAGTTGGCGCTTGGTCGCCGTCTCGCCGCTGGCAATCAGCTCTTCGGCGCGATGGAAATCGAAAAGGCCGACCTCTCCGAGCCGCAGGTTGATCATGGCATCGGGCGGATCGCCAGCAAGCCGCGAGCGCGCGATGCGATCCTGCACGATGTTGAAGGCGTCCATCATCACCGTCGAGATGCCGGGTGCCGACTCGCCTTTGCCGAAAATCTGGCGCTGCAGCAGCCGGCGCACAGCGGCGCCGTTCTGGCCCAGTAGTGGTACCGTCGCCGGTTGCTCCGGCTCGGCCGTGGCTTCCGCCTCGAAATGCGGATCGATCGTTCCCCGACCGCAGACGTCGAAGTTGAGATTGACGGCGATCACATAGCGTGCGCCGTGCGCGCGACACACTGAGACCGGAATGGGATTGACGAGCGCGCCGTCGAACAGCCAGCGGCCGTTGATCTTGACGGGGCGGAAGATGCCCGGAAGCGCGTAAGATGCGCGCACGGCATCGACGAGCTCGCCACGCGACAGCCAGATTTCGTGCCCGGTGCCGATCTCGGTCGCGACCGCAGTGAAGCGCGGCTTGAGATCCTCGATCTTGAGGTGCCCGAGATGCTGCTCGAGCTGGTCGCACAGCCGCTGGCCGTTAATCAGGCCGGTACCTGCAAAGTTAAAGTCTAGATAGCCGAAGACCCGCCTGCGCGTGAGGCTGCGTGCGAATTTCTCCAGGGATTCGAGATGCCCGCCCGCGTAGCAGGCACCAACGACGGCGCCGATCGACGTGCCCACGATGATGTCCGGCTCGATGCCGGCTTCGCTCAACGCTTTGATGACACCGATATGGGCCCAGCCGCGCGCCGCGCCGCCCCCCAACGCTAGGCCGATCTTCGTCTTCGCCATAGCCGGTCACCTGTTTGCCTGCGCCGGCGTGCCCTCCAGAGCAACGAGCACGACCGCATCCCAGCACTCACAATTGCGGCTGGCCGATGCAATCTACATGCCCATCGGGGTACGCCAAACGAGCCCGAATCGTATTGCTGTCCTAACTTGAATATAGGACGCCAAGATTAACCTTACACTAGCCCATTGGCATTTCGCCGACGGCCCGGTGCGCCGACCGCAGCGCAATATGGCTATCTTGTCAGCGCTTCATTCGGGGATTGCATGAAGCCGCGACGAGCTCTTCGTGCGGTGCAGGGCCGAGCGGTACGGTGCGGTAGAAGCAACTGCGTTCGCCTGTGTGACAGGCGACCCCGTCGCCTGCGACCTTCACGCGCAGCCAAACGACGTCTTGGTCGCAGTCTGTGCGCAGCTCCACGATTCGCAAAAGGTTTCCGCTCTCTTCACCCTTCTTCCAAAGTGAAGCACGCGAGCGGCTCCAGAAATGGCCGACGCCGCTCTCAAGCGTCAGCGCCAGTGCCTCCATATTCATCCACGCAAACATGAGCACGTCGCCCGTATCGGCGTCGGTGACGATTGCAGGGATCAGTCCATCGGCATCGAACTTCGGCTGAAACGTCAACCCAGTCTCGATGCTCTCCTTGCTGGAGCGCGGAGAAAACTGCGGTGTGTCGGACGGGTTCATAGAAACGCTCTTTGTGTTGCGGCGGGCGAGCGCGCGCTCTTAAGCGTAGCGGTCGCCCACTGGGCTCTGCACGGCTTGCAGGAAGCGGTCCCGCCAATGCTGATCCGTTTCGAAGACGCCGGTAAAGTGCGTGGTCACCATCGTCGCCGCAGGCTGGTTCACATCGCGCAGCGTCATACATTGATGGGTAGCGCGGATCATCACGGCGGCGCCCTTGGGAGCGAGCACGTCTTGAATGGTGGCCGCGATCTGCGCCGTCAACGATTCCTGCACTTGCAGACGGCGGGCGAAAATGTCGACGACGCGCGCCAGCTTCGACAGACCGACGACGCGGCGATCGGGGACGTAGGCTACGTGCGCGACACCGACGAAGGGCGCGATATGGTGCTCGCAGTGGCTCTCCAAGCGCACGTCGCGCAGCAGGATCATGTCCGAATATCCCGACACGTCCTCGAAAGTCCGGCTGAGCTCGGCGGCGGGATTCGAGAAGTAGCCCGAGAAGCGCTCCTCGAAGGCGGCGGCGACGCGTTTGGGCGTATTGGCGAGCCCCGGTCGCGCCGGATCGTCGCCGGCCCACGCGAGCAGCGTGCGCACGGCCGCCTCCGCCTCATGACGACTGGGGCGGTCCGGGCGATCAGGGCCTGTCGCCTCGATCGGCGTGGGCGAGGTCTTCTTCAAGTGGGGCACTCCCATGCGCAGCAGGCGCAAGCGTGACAGATACCAGCCGTGATGCCACATTTGCCGAGCCTCCCTATATTATCGGGAGAGGCTTGAGAAATGGGAAGGGACCGGGCGAAAACGCCCGCAAACGCACGAATGGCCGATTTAGACGAGATCTACAACACGAAGCTCCTGGAGCTGGCGGCCCATATCCCGTGCTCGGAGCGGCTCGGGCATCCCGACGCCACCGCCACCGCCCATTCCAAGCTGTGCGGGTCGACCGTAAGCATCGATCTCAAGATGAACGGAAACGAAGTGGCCGACTACGGGCAGACGGTCAAGGCCTGCCTGCTGGGCCAGGCGGCTGCCGCCATCGTGGGTAAGCACGTGGTCGGGGCGACGGCAGAGGAGCTGCGCGAAGCGGGGGCTGCCATGCGTCGCATGCTCAAGGAGAACGGCCCGGGGCCAGGGGGGCGCTTCGCCGAGCTTCAGCTCCTGGAGCCGGTGCGTCACTACAAAGCGCGGCACGGCTCGGTTCTGCTCACCTTCGACGCCATCGAGAAGGCGCTTGCCGCGATCGAGGAGAAACGCGCAGCCGCCAAGACGCGGGCGGCGTCTGCTTGAGCCATCTGGGGAGCATGAAATGGCGGTGATCAGGGATCCCTCCAAGATCGAGGGGCGGCGCGGGACGATTTATCCCGCCGAGTTCGCCAAAGGCTTCGAAGGCCGCATCAAGCGTGCGCTCGGCAACGCCGGCGGCCTCACGCAGTTCGGCGTCAACCTGACGACATTGGAGCCCGGCGCACCCTCAGCGCATCGCCACTGGCACGCGCGGGAGGACGAGTTCATCTACGTGCTTGCAGGTGAGCTGACGCTCGTCACGGACGAAGGTGAGCAGGTGCTTCTCCCGGGTATGGCCGCGTGCTTTCCAGCGGGCGAGGCGAACGGCCACCAGCTGATCAACAAGACATCCAAGCCCGCAAGCTATTTGGAGGTCGGCACGCGCAGCCGCGACGAGGACGCCGAATATCCCGACATCGACCTGCGCCTGAAGAAGCGGTCGGGAAAGATGATCTTCTTCCACAAGTCAGGCGAGCCCTACGCATGAGCCTCGGGGGATCGCTGCTGAAGGCGCCGATCCACCTCTATCGCTGGACGCTGAAGCCCTATGTCGGCTGGAACTGCCGGCACGTTCCCACCTGCTCCGAATACGCGCTGGAGGCCATTGATACGAACGGCGCCTGGCGCGGCTTCTGGCTGACGGTCTCTCGCCTGTCGCGCTGTCACCCTTTCGGCTCGCGCGGGCACGATCCGGTCCCCGATATCCGCGGCGAGTTTCATCCCTTTGCGCCCTGGCGCTATGGGCGCTGGCGACTGCGTCATCCTGAGGGATGACAGACGGTTCGTGGCCGCTTATATACGCCTCATCTTACCTGCTTGGTATGCAGCGATTGAGAGGAGATGGCGATGGCCGACGCGGCCCAAATAACCCTGACATTTCCGGACGGCGCCACGCGCAAGGTCGAGAGCGGCTCAACCGGCCTCTCGGTCGCCAAGGCCATTTCACCGTCGCTGGCCAAGCGCACGGTGGCGATGAGCCTCGACGGGAAGCTCGCCGACATAGCCGACCCGATCACGTCGGATGCCACGATCAAATTCGTCTCGCGCACCGACCCGGAAGCGCTGGAGCTGATCCGGCACGACGCCGCGCACGTCATGGCCGAGGCCGTTCAGTCATTGTGGCCCGGCACGCAAGTGACCATCGGGCCGGTGATCGAGAACGGCTTCTACTATGACTTCGCCAAGCAGTCTCCGTTCGAGCCCGACGATCTCGCTCGAGATCGAAAAGAAGATGCACGAGATCGTCGCGAAAAACGCGCCCTTCACCAAGGAGGTCTGGAGCCGCAAAAAGGCCAAGGACTTCTTCAAGAAGAGCGGCGAGGCGTTCAAGGTCGAGCTCATCGACGCGATCCCTGAAGATCAGGACCTCAAGATCTATAAGCAGGGAGAATGGCTCGATCTGTGCCGCGGCCCGCACATGGCCTCGACCGGTCAGATCGGCAAGGCGTTCAAGCTGCAGAAGTTCGCCGGCTCCTATTGGCGCGGCGACGCCAAGGGCGCGCAGCTGCAACGCGTCTATGGAACGGCATGGGCGAGCGAGGACGATCTCAAGGCGTACCTGCACCGGCTCGAGGAGGCGGAGAAGCGCGACCACCGCAAGCTCGGACGCGAGATGGACCTCTTCCATTTCCAGGAGGAAGCGCCGGGCTCGGTATTCTGGCACGCCAAAGGCTGGACGCTCTTCCAGACGCTGATCGCCTACATGCGCCGCCGCCTCTCCGCGGCCGGCTATACCGAGGTCAACTCTCCCGACATGATGGAGAAGCACTTCTGGGAGCTCTCCGGCCACTGGGAGAACTACCGGGAGATGATGTTCGTCACCGAGCTTCCCGACGAGCGCGTGTTCTGCTGCAAGCCGATGAACTGTCCCGGACACGTGCAGATCTTCAAGCACGGGCTCAAGAGCTACCGCGACCTGCCCTTGAAGATGGGCGAGTTCGGCAAGGTGCACCGCTACGAGCCGTCGGGTGCGATGCATGGCCTGCTCCGCGTGCGCCACTTCACGCAGGACGACGCCCACATCTTCATCACCGAGGATCAGCTTCAGGAGCAGTGCCTGGAGATCAACGACCTGCTCTTGTCGATCTATGAGGACTTCGGCTTCAAGGACATCGTCGTGAAGCTATCGACGCGGCCGGAGAAGCGCGTCGGCTCCGACGAGCAGTGGGACCACGCCGAAGCTGTGATGGAGAAGGTGCTCAAGGAGATCGAAAAGCGCGGCAAGGGCCGCATCAAGACCTCGATCAATCCCGGCGAGGGCGCGTTCTACGGGCCGAAGTTCGAATACGTGTTGAAGGACGCGATCGGCCGCGACTGGCAGTGCGGGACGACGCAGGTCGATTTCAACCTGCCTGGTCGCCTCGGCGCCTTTTATATCGACGAGCACTCGGAGAAAAAGACGCCGGTGATGATCCACCGGGCCATCTTCGGCTCGCTGGAACGCTTCACCGGCGTGCTGATCGAGAACTTCGCCGGACACTTCCCGCTGTGGCTGGCGCCGGTGCAGGCGGTGGTGGCGACCATCGTGTCTGACGCCGACGATTATGCGCTGCAAGTGCTGGAGCAGCTGAAGGCCGCTGGTCTGCGCGCCGAGATCGATCTCAGGAACGAGAAGATCAATTACAAGGTGCGCGAGCACTCGCTGGCGAAGGTGCCGGTGCTGATGGTCGTCGGCAAGCGCGAGGCGGAAGAAGGCAAAGTCTCGATCCGGCGTCTCGGCTCGGATAAGCAGGAGGTCATGACGCTCGACGAGGCGATTGCTGCGCTGCGTGGAGAGGCTGAGCCTCCCGACGTGAAGCGAGCGGGCGGCGCGGACGTGGCGGCTGCGGCCTAGGGCGCCGCCTAGGGCGGACTAGCAGGATCATGCCTGTTGCACCTTACAGCTACCGCTCCGACGCGACGGTGCCGAAGTTCGACGACACAGAGCCGCTGATGATCTTCGACGGGCACTGCGTGCTGTGCTCGTCAGGAGTCGTGTGGATGCTCGCGCACGATCCACAAGGCGCGTGCCGCTTCGCAGTCGTGCAGGATCCGATCCCGCAGACGCTCTATCGCCACTATGGCCTCGACGCAGAAAACTTTGAGACTTTCTTGGTGTTGGTCGATGGCATGCCCTATTTGCGCTGGGCCGGCTGGCTAGCAGCGGCGCGCTGTATGCCGGCACCTTGGCGCTGGCTGGGAATCCTGGGACGGGTCGTCCCGGATGGCATCGGGGACGAAATTTATGATTGGGTACAGCGCAATCGCTTCGACTGGTTCGGGAAGCGAGCGACCTGCTTCCTCCCCGATGCCGCGCAGAAGGGACGCTTTCTCACCGAGGCGTAAATCAATGCAAGGGCGCGTGTGCGCTCGCCGGCCTCGAAGCCAAAGTCGATACTCGCCGGCAAACGTGAGGCAGCGGCCGTCCCGTCGGCCCCGAAGTGAGCGAGCGGCGAGGCCGCGGCGGCGCGGCCGTAACACGCGCAGCAGACTTGCTGCGCCGCGTGGCTCTTTCCGGCTTTGCTCTTGATTTGTGCGTGTCGTAGGAAGCCGGAGGCTCTATCTCTACAGCGCTGGTCTCTGGCCTCAGACACCGCACGCAGCAGCACGCGGCACCGCCGACCATGAAAGCCGTAAAGCAGAAGGTGTACAGCTCTTCGCCGAGCGTCATCGCATCGAACTGGTTGACGAGACCCTCAATCATCGGACGTCTCCCATCGTTCTTTTGATTTTGCGTAAAGGTAGCGCAAAATTGCTAAGAAAGACTGGATACGGACGATCCCAAGACCTCACAACCCATGCAGGCTGACGGCTAACTGGCTTGCTTCAGCTTGCGGCGCAGCTCCTTGATGCCGGCAGATTGGGTCGCCTCCGCCATCTCCTCGAACTTGAGATGCAGATCCCGCTGAGGGAAGGGGATCTGGATGCCATCCTCGCGCAGTGACCCGCTCGATGCCGACGTGCAACTCGTGCAGAACGGGGAGACGGTGCGCCGGCTGGGCGACGAAGGCGCGCACCTCGTAGTTGAGCGCGCTGTCGCCGAACCCTAAGAAGAACACCGTCGGGGGCGGCTGGTTCAGCACCAGCGGATTGCCCTTCACCTCGTCGAGCATGAGCTCTTGGGCGCGCAGCGTGTCGGACCCGTAGGCAATGCCGACGGGGATCAGCAGACGCGTCACCTGGTCCGACAGCGTCCAGTTCGTGACCTTGTCGGTGATCAACGTCTTGTTAGGCACAAGGATCTCGCGATTGTCCCAATCAGTGATGCTGGTGGCGCGAATCTGAATGCGCGAGACGGTGCCGCTCGTGTCGCCGATCGTCACCGTGTCGCCCACGCGCACCGGACGCTCGAACAGAATGATGAGGCCGGAGATGAAGTTCGCCACGATCTCCTGCAGGCCGAACCCGACGCCCACGCCAAGCGCCGCGACGATCCACTGAAGTTGCGACCAGTCGGCGCCGATGCGGTTGAAGGCGATAAGCAAGCCGACCGCAATAATAGAGTAGCGGCTGATCGCCGTGACGGCGTAGCGCGTGCCGGGCTCGATCGAGAGCCGTTGCAACAGCAGGATCTCCAGCAGCCCGGGCAGGTTGTGGGCAGCAACGAACGTGATCGCGCCGATTGCCAGGGCAAGAAGCAGGTTGGAAAGCGTGACCGGCACGATCCTGGTGCCGGCATCGCTGGTGATCGTCTGGGTCCACAGCGCGACGTCGTCGAGCACGCCGAGAGCCGGAAGCAGCGGGCGCCAAACGATCCAAAGCGCCACGGCCAGACCGACGAAAGCAAGCATGCGCAGAAGCGTGCGCGTCTGCAGGCTGATCGAGGCGACGTCTACCTCTAGTATGTCGTTGATTTGGGGCGTCGCGTCGCCGGCCGCTTCGACCGCCTCGCGGGCGGCGGCGGCGGCGCGCGCTTTCTCGCGGCGCTCGTAGGCCCGCTGCATCTCCAGCCGTCGGCGCGCGACGAGCAACTGACGCATGGCGACGCCATACGCGAGCAGCGCGAGAATGCCAATTGCAACGGTCTGCAGCAGATAGGTTTGCAACATCGCTGCGCTGTCGTAGTAGCCGGAGACGGCCAGCGCAGCGAGTGCCAGCGGGGCAGCCCACGCAAACGGATACCAGAAGCTGCGCACCAACCAAACGGCACCATCGCGGGCCAGCTGCTCGGCAAACACGCCTCGATGCGGGCTCAAGACCCGTAGCGCGAAGATCGTGATCGCAATGGAGCCAACGACGAAAGCGAGCCGGCCGAGTCCGTCGCGGTAGACCTGCGATTTGTTGACTTCGATCATTCCGATCAGGAAGGCCACCGGCGCTGCCACCATGACAAGCCACGCAAGGTGGTGCCGCAGGAGCCGGCAGGCGCGCGCACTCCATTCGAAGTGCGCCTGGAACAGACCCTGCTCCAGGCAGAGAAGCTGAAGGAAGCGCAGGATCAGAATGACGAACGCGGCACCCAGCAGCCCGCTGCCGACACAAGCGGCAAACTCGGAACCCTCAGGCGCTGTCGCAAGCAGCCAGCCGACGAAGCCCAGCAGCAGCGGCCAATGCAGGGAGATGAGTGCGGTTATGATCAGAGCGCGAGGCGTGAGCAGATAGCCATCACTGGTTGGCCGCCCGACGGCCGCCGCGATGCTATCGAGCATGGTGCGAAGTCGGCGCCGGAAACCCCACAATGCGGTGAAGGCTGTGAGGACGCCCAAGGTGAGCAGCGGCAGCAACTCTATCCGGTGCGCGAGCGTGTTCCAGGTCTCCCGCCAGCTGTCGCGCGAACTCAACCAGACAGCGCTGACCTTGATCTGATTGAGCCACGCTAAGCCGAGTGGCGCAGAGCTCGGCAGCCACAACAGCCGGTCGTTGAGCAGCGATTCCAACTGCACGGTCTGGCTCAAAAGCTCACGCTCGGATGCGTTGATCTTGGCCAGATCGTCAATCCGGCGCGTGTAGGCCTCGCTCAAACGGGCCAAGGCATCCGAGCGTTCGGACACGAGCTGCAACAGGGTCGGCCTGAGCCGTATGCGTGCCTGCGGGTCGCTCTCGGCCAGAATGCGGTCGGCGGCACGTTCGGGGTTTGCCAGCAGGGGGCGCGTCTTGTCCACGTTGAGACGCTGAAGACGCGCGTCGAGAATCGCCTCGTCGCGGCCGTGTATTCTCTCGCGCAATGCTGCGGTCGGCGGTAGTTGCGCGCGCATCTCGCGCAGAAACTCGCCCAGTTCCTCGCCGACGCTGCCGATTTCGAGGATCTGCTGCGCGGTTGCCATGCTCTCGCGCGTGCGCGCAATGTCGGCTGTGATGGCCGCATGCGCCGACTGGTCATCTTGAGTGGCCCGCGTCAGATCGATTTGCTTCTGGCGCAGCTGGGCCGTGGCCTCGGCGTAATCTTTGAGCAGAGGCGGCTGCCCGGAGAGTTGCCGCGAGACCTGCTCGGCCTGGGCCTGCTCGCGCAGGGCGTCTCCCTGGCGCAGCTCATTGATGCGCGCTTCGAGCGTCGGCACCTGCCGCTCCAGCACCTCCAGTTTGGCCGCGGCGAAATCGCGACTGGCCTTGGTCAGGGCCTGGCGGGCAGGAAGGCTGATCACCTCTTGCTCCAGCAGATTAATCTTTGCCGCCCGCGCCAGCCGTTCGGCCGCAATGGAGGCCCGCCGCGCCTCCGCGACCACAGGCTGCTCGTCGAGACTTGCGGCAGATCGGGCGGAGCCCAGAGCGTCGAGCTGCTGTCTTTCAAGCGACTGTTCCTCGCGGGCGGCGGTCGGGCGCACAGCCATCGTCCGCAGCGTCGCGTCCAACTCGCCAAGCTCCGTACGCAACGTCGCGACCTCCGCCTGCGTGGTGTCAAGGCGTTGCTCGATATCGGCGAGCGGAAGCTGACTTATCGACCTCTTCGGCGCCGCACCTGTGGCTTTGGGGGCGGAGCCGACCGACGACAGCTGCTCTTTGATCTCGGCGGTGCGCTTGGGCGAGGTCTGAATCGCCTCCTGGAACTTGGCCGCGGCGTTGCTGCTGCCTTCCGCGGCCTCGAGCTGGCTCTGGGCATCGCGGTAAAGCACCAGCGCCTGATCGCGAACGGCCGGCGCGATATCCTTGCGCGCCGCGATCTCCTCGATCTTGGCCTTGACCCCGTCAGCAGTAAGGGTGGGCGTCGCCGAGATAGCGGCGGTATCCAGCGGCGGTGCTGTGGACGTTTGTGCGCCGACTGGCTGAGCGAGAAGCAGAGCCGCAGCCGCGAGCAGGCAGGCGCCTCGGTCGATAGAGATGATTCGTAGTGTCCTCATGGGGTTGGCTATCGGTCGGCAGCGCCGAGTTCAACCCCACGCTCGGCATGCGAACAGTTTAATTGTTCGTCGGCTCCCGATTTGCGTGCGCGGTGTGCTCAGAAGCCTCCGCTGAGCGCGCTTCCCACCATGTCGACGATCGTGCGCGACTTGTTGTGCGAAGATCGGGCGACGGCCCCGGTGTCGGTCAGCGCGCTGGGCTGCACATCCTCAACCGGAGCGAGGTGATTGCGGCCCACATTGATCTGATCCCATTTGCCGGCGAGCGCCTGCGTGATGCGCTTCTCGTGCCCGTAGATGTCGCGGAATGTACGCAGGCGCCCTTTATCGTCCACCCACGCGGTGAAATAGACGAGGTGCATCGGGATCTTGTGATCGATCACGATCTCGTTGTTGCGCGGGCCGTCGTTGAGGGTCTGATTAACGCGCGCGGCATCCCAGCCCTTGTCCTCAGACAGCACCATCTCGGCCATACGCATGGGATTGCGCAGCCGCAAGCAGCCATGGCTCAGCATGCGCACACTGCGTGCGAACATCCATTTGTCGATGGTATCGTGCATAAAGATCGTGTGCTGGCTCGGAAACGTGAACTTCACCACGCCCATAACGTTCTTGGGCCCGGGCGGCTGCACGACCTCGTAATCCCGGATGTCGGCCTTGCTCCAATCGATTTTGCGATAGTCGAGCGGTTGGCCGTCCTTGGTTTCGAGTTGCAGACCGTGCTGACGGAACATGCCGCCGCCACGGCGCAGGTTTGGCTGCAGCTCGCGCACCTTGATCAACTCCGGCACCCGCCACATCGGCTTGAAAACGATGGTCTTGAGGTTGCGCGTGAAGATGGTCGTCTGCTTGCCGAGCTCGCCGACGACGATGCGCTCCGAATGGATCGGGGTGCCGTCCTTGACGAGATAGACCATGAACTCGGGGATATTGGCGAGGATGTGCAACGCGCCGAGGTCCTCCGGCATCCAGCGCCACTCCTCCATGTTGGCGAGCAACTTGTCGGCGGCCGGTTTGCCGCGCGCGGCCAAATAGGCCTGACGCAGCTTTTCGAATTGCGGGTGCTGCGGGTGCAGGCCGCGCAGGTAGGTGTCGGGTGCGTCGCTTTCGGCGATGGCGTTGATGACAACCTCAGGATCGAGCAGCTGCGGCTTGCGGTCGAGGTTGGAGTTCAACAGGATCGTGGGATCGATGATGCGACCGCCGCGCGCGTAGCGCGCATATTTCAGGACGGCGACCGCCAGATCCACCTCGGCATCCGCAATGGCGCCGGGATCGAGGTGCCCGCTTGGATCGGGCAGCTTGAAGTCGGAAGGATCGAGCCCCCAGTCGCCCGCGTTCTTGATCTCGCGCACGATAGCTTCCGCTTTGTCCGTGAGCCCCGTCTCCGACAGCCAAAGCGGAGCGTTGCGGCGCTGATCGTAGAAGTCGATCAGAACGTCGCGCTCCTTGATTTCCTCGCCCGAGCGATCGGTCGGCAGCGCCGCCAGTTTTCGCGCGATGGCAGCGGCGGCCGGATCGAGCGTCGGTTCCAACGCAATGCTGGTTGTCGGGGCCGCGCGGGCGGCATCGGTGACGCCGGGCTGATCCTCGACGGGACGCGGCTTTGCCAGCGTCGCCGACGACGAGACAGCGGCCAGTGTGATGACCAGCGTCAGAAAGCGTGAGCGAATCATACCCCCTCCATCCCAGAAGCGAACGCTAGCCTGACGGCAATTTTCTGACCAGTCCGCGCAAATCCCGAGGGCCGGAGGCTCAAAGAGAAGCGGTTGTTCATAATGAGGCGAAGTCCAGCATGGGCCTTGTCTTCTGGGCGACAGTAAGAGGAGGTATAAGCCTTGCCTATTGGATGAGGGCTCCTCTGGGCGGGTGGGTTACGTGCAGTTTCAAGAGCTTTCCTACGCCAATGGCGACGACCCGCCGCTGAAGCGCAAAGCCATTCATGTGCTGGAGCGTCTAGCCGGGCGTGACTACTTTGCACCGCTCTACGACCGATGGCGAAGCGAGACGGTGCCCGCGGGGCAGCGAATCATCCGGCCCATGCTGGGTCTGATCGGCGTCGATCTGGAGATTGCCGCCGGTAAGTGGCCGCATGAGCTTGTCCCCGACCGCCCCCTCATTCTCGTGGCCAACCATCCTTTCGGTATCCTCGATGGCATTGCCGCGATGACGCTGGCGGAGGATCTCGGGCGCCCCTTCAAGGTGCTGATCAACAAGGAGCTCATGAAGGTCCCGGAGTTGCACCCCTATTCCCTTCCCATCGACTTCCGCGAGACCCGTGACGCTCAGGCGACGAACTTGCGAACGCGCGACGAGGCCATTCGCATTCTGGGCGAGGGCACGACCGTCATCGTGTTTCCTGCCGGCGGCGTCGCGACCGCACCGACACCCTATGGCCGGGCGGTTGAGCTGCCCTGGAAGCTCTTCACCGCACGTATGCTGCAGGCGGCACGTGCATCGGTGCTGCCCGTCTACTTCGAGGGCCAGTGCGGTCCGATGTTCCATCTGGCTTCACGGCTCAGCATGACGCTGAGACTGTCCATGCTTATCCGCGAGTTTCGCCGCAGCGTCGGGCGCCGTATCGTCGCTCGTGTCGGCCACGTCGTTCCATTCGAGGCACTGCGGCATGCAACCGCCCGCAAGGCGCTGATGGTCGAGCTTTATGACCTCGTGCACGGTCTCAAACCGGCAAATGCCCTTCAATCGGCGGAGCCGGAAAGGCTATCGTTAAGGGTCCACCCCTAACATCGCGCGCCAACGGGCTCTTGCGCGAGCGAGTTAGGCAATGCTGGGCACAGATTTCATTCTCCGGTCACTGGTGGCTGACGGTATCGACCACGTATTCATGGTGCCCGGCGGTCTGATCGATCCCTTTCTCCCGGCGCTTGGGCGTGTGACGGAGATTACGCCTGTCGTCGCCGCGCAGGAAGGAGGGGCCGCCTATATGGCCGACGGCTACGCTCGCGCCAGCGGAAAGTTCGGCGTGTGTTTATGTATCGGCGGACCGGGGTTGACCAATACGGTCACCGCGCTCTCTGCCGCATACTCCGACCAGTCGGCGGTGCTGGCCCTCTCCGGCGAGGTCGCCAATGACATGCAGGGCATGGGGCTGTTCCAGGACGCCACTGCGGGCACCTTCGACGACAGCCTGATCGTGGCGCCGGTGACAGCCAAATCCTACTCCGTCCCGAACATCCGCCTGCTGGGGCACAAGCTGCGTGGCGCCATCAAGCGCATGCTCGACGGCAAGCGTACGCCCGTGCACTTGAGCGTCTCGCGCGACGTGCAGATAGGCGATATCGATGCGCCGGTCACGCCGATCGGCGACGAGATCATGCATTCGCGTCCACTCGATACTGAGGCTGCCGCTCGTCTGTGGGACATGCTGGCGCTGAAGGGGGGCGCCCCGCGCGTCGCGCTGCTCGTCGGTGGAGGCATGATCGAGGATGATTGCTCCGCCGATCTCGTGGCCGCCGCCGAACGCTTTCATCTGCCCGTCGCCACCACGGAGCACGCCAAGGGGATGTTTCCCGAGGACCACGAACTCTCGCTCGGCGTCTTCGGCTATGCCGGCACGCGTCATGCGACCCAGGCGCTGCTCAAGGAGCCGCTCGATCTCTTGATCGTGCTGGGCGCGACGCTAAACGTGCGCGATTCCATGCACTGGTCAGGTCAGCTGGCGCCGAAGCTAGGCGTTCTCTCGGTCAATGTGTCTGCCGTGCACGTCGGCTGCCACGTCGAGCATGAGACGTTCGTGGGAGGCCACGGTGGCGCATTCGTCCGCTGGCTGGCGCAAGCGGCCGACGATACCGCCAAGCCCTTGAGCAATGGAATTGCGGCCCGCCGCGACTGGCTCAAAGGCATCCGCGCGCTGCCGCGCTACTACGACCTCGTCAACGTGACCAGCGCGGCCGTGCCCATCCATCCGGCGCGCATGATCGCGGACTGCCGCAAGACGCTGCCGCGCGGCACAATTGCCATCGTCGACAGCGGCGCCCATCGCGCCTTCGGCGTGCACTACTGGGACAGCTACGGCCCGCGCGAGTTCCTCACGGCGTCGGGGCTCGGTCCCATGGGATGGGGCATTCCCGCCGGCATCGGAGCAAAGGCGGCGCGGCCCGACGTTCCCGTCGTCGTATTCACCGGCGACGGCTGCATGCGCATGCACGGCATCGAGGTCCAGTCGGCGGCGCGCTTCGGCCTGCCCATTATCGTGGTCGTGAGCAACAACGCGGCACTCGGCAACGTGTGGTTGCGCATGCGCTCGCAAGGCCCCGTCCCGGCGCACCTGACGGAGGCCCCCGACCAGGACTGGGCGGGGTTTGCCCGCTCGCTCGGTTGCGAGGGACTGACGGTGCACAAGCCCGAGGAGCTGGTGCCGGCGATGCAGCGCGCATTGGCGGCCAACACCGCCTGCGTCATCGACGTCAAGACGGATCGAACTGCCGCCACACCGATCGAGCCCTATAGCGAAGCGACCACGGCCTGGTCCTACCACGCGTAAGGAGGTGCGCCATGGCAAGCCTGCCCGATCCGATTCCGACGCTCAAGGGCGAGGGGCGCAAGATCTACGAGGACATCGCCGCGCGGCGCGCGGCCAAGGGCGTGCACCACCTGGGCCCATATGTTCCGCTGCTGAACCACCCGGAGCTTGCCAAGCGCATCGAGCAGCTCGGCTATTTCTACAAGTACGAGTCGACGTTGCCGCGCGACGTCTACCAGTTCATCGTGCTCGTCTTCTCCAAGCATTCCGACATCGCCTTCGAGTGGGCCGATCACATCGCGGCGGCGCGCGCCTCCGGCCTGTCCGATGAGATCATCGCCGACATCGCGGAGGAAAAGACCACGTTCCCGGCGCCGTTCCAGGCCGTGCGCGCGTGCATGGACTGCGCGCTGCGCTACCAATCGATCCCGCAGGGGCTGCAGGACGAGATCATCAAGGACTTCGGCATTGCGGGGCTTCTGGAGATCGTGACCTTGTGCGGGTTCTACGGGCTGATCGGCATGGTGAACGTGTGCTTCGACGTGCCGCTGCCGCCGACGCCGAAGGCCTAGCCGAACGGCGCGTCGCGCCGCTAGAATGGGTCCGCTTGGGGAGAGGTGGGCATGTCGTTTGAGCTCTATCTGGCTTTCGTCGCCGCGACCGTGGTGCTCATTCTCATCCCGGGGCCCAACGTTGCGCTGATCGTCGCCAACAGCGTGGCACACGGTGCCCGGCATGGGCTTGTCACCGTCGCGGGCACGAGCGCCGCGATGGTTATTCAGTTGACGCTGACCATTCTGGGGCTCAGCGGATTTCTTTCGCTGCTGGCGGGCTGGTTCGAATGGGTGCGCTGGCTCGGTGTGGCGTATCTGCTCTATCTGGGCCTCACGGCCCTGATGGCGCCCACCAGCGATCTGACCAGAGTGAAGGCCGCGAACGTCCCGGCGGCAAAGATGTTCTTTCGCGGCTTTGTCGTTTCGCTGACGAACCCGAAGACCCTGCTTTTCTATTCGGCGTTCCTGCCACAGTTCGTCAGTCCTGGCGCCGATGCGACCGCGCAATTGATGATCCTGGCGGCGACGTTCCTGGCAATCGCCGTGCTCCTCGACAGCGGCTGGGCGCTTCTGGCCAGCCGCGCGCGCGGCGTCCTCGCCCTCAACGGGCGATTGCGCAATCGCATCACCGGCACGTTTCTCATTTCGGCGGCAGCCGGTCTGGCCCTGGCGCGCAAGCCGTAGTTAATCCCGATCCGTACCCTGCACTTAGCGATGGCGCAATGATTGTGCGGTAGCGTGCCTCGATGTTCGGGCCGCGTGCAAAGAAACTAGGATTGCTGGCGCTTGGCGCCGCGCTCACGTGCTGGAGCGTGCCCGCCGGGGCCGTGACGGTCGAAGACTTCCAGAAGGTCGTCGACACGTACCTTGCCGAGCGTAAGGACGCCGAGCACATCACGGGCGTCGCGGCCTACATCAGTCTGGGCGATCCAGGACCCGGGATCGAGATCTTCGCGGGCGAGACGTCCGCAAAGGACGGCGTGCCGGTGTCGGCCGATACGCTGTTTCAGATCGGCAGCAACACCAAAGGGTTCACCGGCGCGCTCATCCTGGCCTTGGAGGCCGAAGGCAAGCTCGACATCAATCAGACCGTCGGCGACTGGCTGCCGCAATATCCCGCGTGGAAAGACGTGACGATCAGACGGCTGCTCAACATGACGAGCGGGATCCCGACGTATTCGGAAAGCATTCCGTTGAGCCAGCTTTGGGTCAAAGAGCCCAACCGCCACTACACGCCGCAAGAGCTCATCGCGTATGCCTATCCGAGCAAGACCGTCGAGCTGCCACCGAACAGCGGCTACTTCTATTCCAACACCAACTACATCCTCGCCGGCATGATTGCCGAGAAGGCGGGCGGCAAATCCTACAAGCAACTCCTTGAGGAGAAGCTGTTCGAGCCGGCGCAGCTGCGCGAGACGTTCTATGAGCCGGTGGCCTATCCGCCTCGAATCCTTGCGCGCATGGCAAGCGGCTATTTCAACAACCCGGATTGCGGGCTCTATGAGCCCGACTGCAAGGAGGCGACGCTCGCACCCATGATCGGCCGCGACGTCAAGGACGCGGACGTGAGCTGGGCGGGCGCCGCCGGCGGCA
>CAVZNR010000027.1:0-185068 GCA_963776675.1 uncultured Alphaproteobacteria bacterium
GTCCTCGGCTACAAGGCACAGGCGAACTACATCTACACCGGCGCGATCCGCATCGGCTGCAACGCCATCGTCGGCGAGTCGAGCGTGCTCGATATCGATACGGCGATGGGCGACGGCGCTCAGCTCGGACACTCGTCCTCCCTGCAAAGCGGCCAGCGCATTCCCGACGGCAAGCACTGGCACGGCTCGCCCGGACAAGAGACGGGCGCGGACTTTCGCTCGTCGAGGCCCGCGACTGCACGCCGCTGCGGCGCGCCGTGTTCTCGTGCCTGCAGCTTGCCGGCATGTTCCTGTTCTTTGCGGGCCTCCCCGTCCTGTTCCTCTATATCGTCGTGCCCTATCTGCTCGCTGCCTCGCAAGGAACCAGTTCGCCAATCCGCAGAGCGGGCCCGAGTTTGCCCTGCTGGCGCTGGAAATCCTGACGGTCTCATTCGTCCTCTACTTCGGGGCTTTGCTCGCCGGCCTGCCGCTGGTGCGCGCCGTGCCGTGGCTCTTCCACAAGCTGATCAAGAAAGACACGACCTACGTCCTCTACGGATTCCACTATTGGGTCTTTCGCGCCATTGCCGGCGTGAGCAATTCGCCCATCTACAATCAGCTGTTCGGGGACAGCGCCTTGATCCTCCCCTACCTGCGGCTCGTCGGCTACCGGCTCAACAATACGGTGCAGACGGGATCGAACTTCGGGATGACCCAGAAGCACGACGACCCGTTCCTGTGCGACATCGGCAGCGGCACGATGGTGTCCGACGGCCTGGCGATGATCAACGCGCCCATGTCGAGCTCGTCGTTCAGCTTGCGCGAGGTGAGGATCGGCGCGAAGAACTATCTTGGTAATCTCATCAACTTTCCCGCCGCGGCCAAGGTTGGCGCCAATTGCCTGCTCGCGACCAAGGTGATGATTCCGACCGACGGGCTGGTGCGAGAGAACGTCGGACTCTTGGGCTCTCCTGCATTCGAGATCCCGCGCGTCGTCGATCGCGACGCGCACCTCAAGGTCGTCGACGAGCAAGAGCTGCGCCGGCTGGTGACAGCGAAGACAAAGTACAACATCGCGACGATCGCCGGCTATTTGACGTGCACCTGGCTGCTCGCCGCCGTGAACCTGTTCCTGTTCGTCGTGGCGCTGCTGAGCTTCGACGCGTACGGCGCCGCGGCCTTCATCGCCTTCGGCTGGGCCTCGACCGTGGTCTCGATCCTCTTCTTTGCGCTTGTCGAGCGCGCCGGACTGAAGTTCGGACGACTGAAGCCGCAGATCGTCTCCATGTACGACCACGGTTTCTGGGTCCACGAGCGGCACTGGAAATATTCAAGCTCGCCACTGGTTGCGCTGTTCAAGGGCACGCCGCTCAAGAACGCCATCTCGCGTCTGCTGGGCGTGCGACTCGGGGCCAAGGTATTCGACGACGGATGCTTCTTCATCGACAAGACGCTGCTCGAGGTCGGTGACCACGCCAACCTGAACGAGGCCTGCGTCCTGAGCGGACACTCGCTGGAGGAGGGCGTGTTCAAGTCCGACCGGATTCGCATCGGTGCCGGCTGCACCGTCGGCGCCGGCGCGTTCGTGCACTACGGCGTCACCATGGGCGACAACGCCGTGCTCGACCCGGATTCGTTCCTGATGAAGGGCGAGAGCCCCGACGCGGGCAGCAAATGGCGCGGCAATCCGGCGCGGTCGGTCGGCGGGCGGGTGCGCGCAAGCAATCTCATTGCGGTGGCGCTGCCGGCAGAGGCCGCGCCTCGGCATGCGGCAAAAGGTGCGGCATGATCGAAGGTGGCACTATGGAAGGCGGCATGCTTGAAGGCGGCATGATCGACAGCACCGTCATCGAGACCATTGCGCTTGCCGGCGCGCCGCGCGGCCTCCAGGTGGCCGTCGCCCTGGGTGGCGGCGGCCGCGGCGCGGGCCCGCGCGGGCTTGAGCTGCTGCTCGCCACGCTGCTGCCGGGACGCGCCTTGGTGCGCCTCCCCGGTGGGCGACCGGTGGTGCGCGGCACGGCGGGGCTGCACGTGTCGCTCAGCCATGCCGCGGGCGCGACGGCGCTTGCCGTGGCGCCGTGCACGGTGGGTGTCGACATCGAGCGCGTCGATCCGGCGCTCGATGCACTGGCGATCGACGCGGACGTTTTCGGGCCGCGCGACTACGCCTTCCTGCAGCGCCAGCCGCAAGGCGTGCGCTGCGAGCAGTTCTACCGGCTGTGGACCTTGAAGGAGGCGCGCCTCAAGCGGCACGGGCGGACGCTCGCCGACGGCCCGCTGCCGGAGATACTCGGCGAAGCAAGGCTGCCCGGGCCACGGCTGTCGGGCCCGCTCGGCGCCGACATGAGCACCGGCTGGCTCGCCGTG
The DNA here is from genome assembly GCA_963776675.1 of uncultured Alphaproteobacteria bacterium. GTDB lineage: Bacteria > Pseudomonadota > Alphaproteobacteria > Rhizobiales > Hyphomicrobiaceae > Hyphomicrobium_A. Next base: position 2,347 of record CAVZNR010000027.1, read on the forward strand.
GGATCCGAGCGCTATTGCGTCGGCGTGTGCTGGGATGCGGCCGCGGCGGCGCCGGACTTCTTGGCCTCGGCGAACTGCTGGTAAGCTTCGAGCGCGTGCGCGGCATACATCGCCGAGGGGCCGGCGCCCATGTAGATCGCCATGCCCAGCGTCTCGAGGATCTCGTCGCTTGACGCGCCCTGGTCGACCGCCGCCTTGGCGTGAAAGGCAATGCAGTCGTCGCAGCGCACCGCGACGCTGATCGCCAGCGCAATCAGCTCCTTGGTCTTGGCGTCGAGCGCATTCGTTGCCAGCGCCGCCTGCGCGATGCCGGCGAAGGCCTTCATCACCTCGGGCGCGCCAGAGCGCATCTCGCGCAGGCCAGAGCGCAAAGATTTGGTCATGCCGATCCAATCGGCTGCCATGGGACACTCCGTGGTTAGGGGGTTGTAGCGGCTCAGAACGCGGTGCCGGGACGCACGCCGAGCCGCTTGAAGATCATGGCCGCCGGGCAGAAACCGGTGAACGCCGACTGCAGCAGGTTCGCGCCGACGAAGGCGGTGAACCACAGCCAGTAGGGGCTGCTGATCTGGCTCAAGGCCAGGCTCAGAAGGATCATGCATCCTGCGAATGCCATCACGGCGCGGTCAACGGTCATGTGGATTGCCTCTTGGTTTGGGATTTTGCCGGCGCGCAGAACAGCTCGTGCAGAACCTCGATGAGGCGCGCCACGCGGGCGTCTGCCAGCCGGTAGTAGATGGTCTGCGCCTCGCGCCGCGTGGTGACGAAGCCGCCTTCGCGCAGCTTGGCGAGATGCTGCGACAGTGCCGACTGCGCCAGCGGCACGACGCGCTCCAGCGCCGACACCGAGCGCTCGCCGTCCTTGAGCTCGCACAGGATCATCAGGCGGTGGCTGTTGGCCAACGCCTTCAGGAGTTCCTCCGCTTCCGCACTGCTCGCCTTGAGGTCTTGAATATTCATGTTTGCTAATTTAGATACTACGAATATAATAGTCAAGGGCTCTCTGGGGCACTCAGCGAGCAAGAATGGAGTTGAGACCATGGGCATCGGACGGCTGACAGGCGGGATCGTGGCGCTGGCGCTGAGCGCGGGCCTCGGCGCCGCAGCCCTTGCGGCAGCCGACGACGCGGATCGTCTTCGCCGTCCACCCGCAGGAGATCGACGACCTCAAGTCGGTCTACGCCACGGTGCGCAGCAGGGACCTGATCCAGGCGCGCGTGCGCACGCCCGGCACCATCGCAGCTCAAGGTCGACGAGGGCGATTCCGTGCAGCAGGGCCAGGTGCTGGCGCTCGTCGTCGATCCCAAGATCGCGCTGCGCATCAAGGCGCTGGATGCGCGCATGATCGCCATCGGGTCCCGCGTCGAGACGGCCAAGACCGAGCTGGAGCGCGCCAAGACGCTGCAGACGCGCGGCTTTGCCTCGCAGGCGCGCCTCGACCAGGCGCAGACGGCCTACGACGTGGCGCTCAACGAGCTCAAATCGGCGCGCGCGGAGCGCTCGGTCATCGAGACGGAGAGCCAGGAGGGCGAGGTGCTGGCGCCCACGTCGGGCCGCGTCCTCAAGGTGCCGGTCACGATGGGCAGCGTCGTGCTCGCCGGCGAAAGCATCGCCACCATCGCGGCCAACGAGTACCTGCTGCGCCTGGAGCTGCCCGAGCGGCACGCCCGCTTCATGAAGGTCGGCGATATGGTCCGCGTCGGCGCGCGCGGCCTCGGCCCCGACGAGGGCCCGCTCGCCGAAGGGCGCATCACCCAGGTCTATCCCGAGCTCGACGACGGCCGCGTCGTCGCCGACGCCGAGGTGCCCGGTCTCGGCACCTACTTCGTCGGCGAGCGCGTGCTGGTGTGGATCTCGGCCGGCAAGCGCGAGACGTTCGTCGTGCCGCGCGATCTCGTCTTCAAGCGCTTCGGCCTCGACTACGTGCGCTTGAAGAAGGGCGACGGCTCAACCGCCGACGTGGTGGTGCAGACCGGCCGCGACGTCAAGACCGACGGCGCCGACGAGGTCGAGATCCTGGCGGGCGTCACCGCCGGCGACAAGCTGGTGCGGCCATGACGGACAAGACGGGCGAAAAGCGTCTCGGCGTCTCCGGCACCCTCACGCGCGCCTTCATCCAGTCGCCGCTGACGCCGCTGTTCCTGCTGGCGGGCCTGGCGCTCGGGCTGATCGCGCTCATCTCGCTGCCGCGCGAGGAGGAGCCGCAGATCTCCGTGCCCATGGTCGACATCTTCGTCACCGCCGACGGCCTCAAGGCCGAGGACGCGGTCAAGCTCGTCACCGAGCCGCTGGAGACCATCGTCAAGGGCATCAACGGCGTCGAGCACGTCTACTCCAACACCCAGGACGACCGCGTGGTCGTCACCGCGCGCTTCTTCGTCGGCACGCCGCAGGACGACGCCATCCTGCGCGTGCACGAGAAGGTGCGCGCCAACTACGACCGCATCCCGCTCGGCATCCCCGAGCCGCTGATCGTCGGGCGCGGGATCGACGACGTGGCGATCGTGACGCTGACGCTGGCGCCCAAGCCGGGCGCCGCCGACCGCTATCCACGACAACGCGCTCTACCGCATGGCCGAGAACCTGCAGGTGGAGCTCGCCAAGCTCGACGACATCGGCCTCTCCTACATCGTCGGCGGACGCCCCGACCAGATCCGCGTCGAGCCCATCCCGGAGAAGCTGTCGCTCTACGGCATCACGCTCACGCAGCTCGTCAACAAGGTGCGCCAGGCCAACCGCTCGTTCCTCGCCGGCCGCGTGCGCGAGAAAGGCCAGAGCCTGGCCGTCGCCGCCGGGCAGACGCTGCAGGGCATCCCCGACGTGGGGCTCTTGCTGCTCACCGCGCGCGACGGCCGCCCCGTCTACGTGCGCGACGTGGCCAACATCGTCGTCGGCGCCAAGCCGCTCGAGAGCCAGGCCTGGAACTACATGAAGGCGGCGGACGGCAAGCTTACGCGCACGCCCGCCGTCACGGTGGCGCTCGCCAAGCGCGCCGGCGCCAACGCCGTCGTCGTCTCCGAGAACATCACCGAGCGCCTCGCCGAGCTCAAGGGCACGCTGGTGCCCGACGACGTCGACGTGATCGTCACGCGCAACTACGGCGAGACCGCCAACGACAAGGCCAACGAGCTGCTGTTCCACCTCGGCCTGGCGACGCTGTCGATCGTGGTCCTCGTCGGCCTGGCGATCGGCTGGCGCGAGGGCGGCGTCGTGCTCGTCGTCATCCCGACGACGATCCTGCTGACGCTGTGCGCCTCCTGGCTGCTCGGCTACACCATCAACCGCGTCAGCCTGTTCGCGCTCATCTTCTCCATCGGCATCCTGGTCGACGACGCCATCGTCGTCATCGAGAACATCGCGCGCCACTGGGCCATGCACGACGGGCGCAGCCGCGTCGCAGGCCGCGATCGACGCCGTGGCCGAGGTCGGCAACCCGACGATCTTTGCCACGCTGACGGTGGTGGCCGCGCTGCTGCCGATGCTGTTCGTGTCGGGGCTGATGGGCCCCTACATGAGCCCCATTCCGGCGAACGCGTCGGCCGCGATGATCCTGTCGTTCTTCGTCGCGGTGATGATCACGCCGTGGCTGATGCTGCGGTTCGGCGGCAAAGCCGGCACCCACGCCGAGGCCGCGCACGGCGGCTGGCTCGGGCGCATGTATGTCGCGGCGGCGCGCCCCGTGATCGCGACGCGTTTCGGCGCGCTCGCCTTCCTGCTGCTGGTCGGCGTCGCCACGCTCGCCTCGCTTTCGCTGTTCGCCACCAAGTCGGTCACGGTGAAGCTGCTCCCGTTCGACGACAAGTCGGAGCTGCAGGTCGTCGTCGACCTGCCGAAGGGCGCGAGCCTGGAGGCGACGCGAGCGCGCGCTCGATGCGGCAGCCGAACGGCTCGCCGACTCTGCCGGAGCTCGCCTCGATCCAGGCCTACGCCGGCACCGCCGCACCATTCAACTTCAACGGTCTGGTGCGCCACTACTATCTGCGCGACGAGCCGCAGCAGGGCGACCTGCAGGTCAATCTCGCGCCCAAGGGCGAGCGCAGCCGCACGAGCCACGAGATCGCGCTCGACGTGCGCGCGCGGCTGAAAGGCCTGCCGGCGCCCGAAGGCACCACGTCAAGGTCGTCGAGGTGCCGCCGGGGCCGCCGGTCATCGCAACGCTGCTGGCCGAGATCTACGGCGCCGACGCCGCCGCAGCGCCGCGCCGTCGCGGACCAGGTGCGCGCGATCTTCCGCTCCGTGCCCTTCATCGTCGACGACGACGTGAGCTTCCGCGAGCAGGCGCCGCGCCTGCGCTTCGAGATCGACCAGGACAACCTCGAGTTCCACAAGGTGGAGGAGCAGGACGTCTACGACACGATTGCCGCCTACCTCGGCGGCACGCCGGTCGGCTACTCGCACAAGGGCGGCGGGCGCTATCCCGTAGAGATCGCGGTGCAGCTGCCCAAGAACGACCTCGCCATCACCGAGCAGACGCTGTCGACGCCCGTTCCGGCCAACGCGCTGCCCGGCTCGACCCGGATCGTGGAGCTGGGCGACGTGGTGCGCGTGACGCACGAGAAGGCGTCCTATCCGATCTTCCGCCACAACGGGCGGGCCGCCGAGATGGTGATGGGCGAGCTGGCGGGCCAGTACGAGGCGCCGATCTACGGCATGCTGGCGGTCGCCGACCCCATCGACAAGCACGACTGGGGCGGATCTGCCCAAGCCGGAGATCAGCCTGCACGGCCAGCCCTTGAGCGAAGCGAAGCCCGTGCTGCTGTGGGACGGCGAATGGGAGGTGACGTACGTGACCTTCCGCGACATGGGCGCGGCGTTCATGGTCGCGCTTGCTCGGCATCTACGTGCTGGTGGTGGCGCAGTTCCGCTCCTTCACGCTGCCGCTCGTCATCCTGACGCCGGTGCCGCTGACGCTGATCGGCATCATGATCGGGCACTGGCTGTTCGGCGCGGCCTTCACGGCGACGTCGATGATCGGCTTCATCGCGCTCGCCGGCATCATCGTGCGCAACTCGATCCTGCTCGTCGATTTCATCCGGCAGCGGCGGGGAAGCGGCGCTCCTCTGCGCGAGGTGCTGCTGGAGGCCGGCGCCATCCGCTTCAAGCCGATCCTGCTGACGGCGCTCGCCGCCATGATCGGCGCGGCCGTGATCCTGGCCGATCCGATCTTCCAGGGCCTCGCCATCTCGCTGCTGTTCGGCCTGGCGTCCTCGACGCTGCTGACCGTGCTCGTCATCCCGGCGATCTACGTGGTGCTGCGCGATGACGGGCGGGGGCTGGCAGAGCGGCGGGACAAAGTCCTGGCCGGCTGAACGAAGCGCCGCCTACGGCAGCATGTGCGCCGGGTCTCCGAATGGAACGGTCAAGCGCCCGGTCAGGCCATAGGAGGTCATGTCGTCATAGGTGATGCCGGCGGCGTTGGTATTGCCCGCCGCATTGGGAAACACCAGGCGACCAGCCGCGTTGCTTGGATTGACGATTTGAGCAACCTTGCTCCAATAGGTGACCGAGCCCTCGATGCCGAGTTGGAGCCGGCCAGCACGGGGAGCGCAACTCCCAAGTCGAGCTGAGCACCGAGGCTCAGCGCCGTGCGTGCACCCCAAGTGCCATCCGTGTCCGTGGCGGCAATGAATTTCGGTCCATTGTTCCAAGGCAGGGTCTGGAGGGCTTGGAAGCTGCTGTTGACATAGAGCGCGGCAATGTCGGCACCCAAGGTCATTGTCATCCACTGCGCCGGCGCGAACGCGAGTTCACCACCCAGCGTTGGTCCGAAATAGTCCGAGGTGACGTCTTCGTTCAAATGGTGGACGCGCGCCAATAGTCCCAGATTGGCATTCGTTATGTTGTATGACTGCTCGATGCGCGCGTACGCTGCACCCACCGACCCGGTCAGGACGGTCGCCTGCGGCCCGGAGCCCAATGACACTAGCTCGGTCGTCAGCGAAAGCGGAATCTCAAGAACATCCGATTCACCCCTCACCCGCGTCGTGAAGGTATCGCCCAAAAAGGCGAGACTTGAGTTCGGCGCGCCTCTTCCGTCGACGAAAAGAGGATCGCAGGAGAAGAGGCCCCTGCAAACCTCGCTGCCGAAAGCATCGGCGCTGAGATGCGTATAGCTGATGCCGATTTCGGCCCGCGAGTTGGACAGCCCGTCGATGTCGAGGTCAACGGCAACGGAACCATCGACCGTCCCGCCCGGCTCGTTGAGCTGGAAGCTGTCGAGCGCCGTGGGTCCTTGGGAAAAGAATAGCAAGCCGAAAGGCCCCGAGACGCGGACCAAGCCGAGACTTTCCAGCTTCGGCATCTGGTACCAGCTGACGCCGCCGCCAGCCGACACGGTCACGTTGCCCGAGCGCATGGTGCCGACGCCCTCAATGGGCTGCTGCGCGCGGGCCGGCGCCGCGCAGGCAAGCGAAGCCAGCGCACTCGACACCAGCCGGTATCCCCATCGCTTCATGAATTCGCTGCCCCTGCGCGGCGAATCGTTCTGTGCTCGGAGAGTCTGCGGGAAACGGCGACAATAAGGGCACGGGTTCTACCGAATAAGCGGCAATTGTCACGGCACGTAGTTCAATTACCACAACGTCCGAACGCCGCGACAAACCGGCAACGACCGCCCAATCGGCACACGACGATCTCATTGCAGATGCACAACGAGCGTCGGCGAACCGGGCTCAGTTCGACGGCCAATTGGTCCCCGTCAGCGTGGCAACGCGCGACCGGCGATTTCGGCCCCCCCCACCTGATGTCGACGGACCGATCTGAGCCGCCAGACCCGGGCCTCAGCAGTCGCCATTTACGTAGAAGTTGGCGCGGGTCTTTCCGTCAAGCGTCTTGAACTCATCGGAACAAGCGTTCGCTCATTCGGCTTGAGAGAGAAAAGCGGCTCCATGGATTCCATATCGTGAAAGTAGAACGTCAGGAAATGGACCGGTGTCGTTGTCCGCGACGATGTACTTTCTCCGGCCGACGAGACACAGGACCGCCGTATCGGAATGAACGCCCGCCACATTGTAGATGAGGTCCGGCGCTCGCCTCAAAGGTAAAACCTTAACTGCGCAGGCGCGTGCGGAAGCCGGCCGCCTCCAGCTCCGTCTGGGCCCGCTGCGCGCGCTCGAGCGGCAGCTCCCAATCGAGATCGCGCTCCATGGTGGCAAGAAAGGTGGAGGCTCCCAGATCGCGCGGCCAGTAGGGGCTGACGATCTCCCTGGCTTCCGCATCGCGGCGCAAGGCGTAGGCTTCGGTCTCCACTGTATAGAGTGCACTCAGCACGACGCGTTCGTGATGCATGACGCAACCCCGCTGCTCGACTTCCATCGACGCGATACGAATGACGCAACGTCACGCTACACCGGGCGGGGCCGGCATTGTCTGCCGGCGGATCGTTTCCACAAATGACTTTGCCGGCATAAGCTCGCGGGGCGGCAGCTCATTAAGCTTTTGCCGAGGCTAAGGTGGCAACCCCGGATCAGCTCGCCCATTTACGCTGTGCGCCCGAGACCGGGGCGGGCGCATGGTGGAGATGACCCTTGCACGAGGACGACGCGTGAGGTGCCTGGCGAAATTCGGTGCAGGCCTGGCGCTTGCCGCCATGATGGTGCTTTCGCCACGCAGTGCGCTGGCCGAACCCACCACGGCCGTTCCGACCGGCGCCTTCCTCGACAGCATCGGCGTCGTCAGCACGTTTCCCGATCGCGGACAGCCGCTCGCCGAAACCATCGAAATGATCCGCTACTGCGGCTTTCGCTGGGTGCGGGCCGGCATCGAAGGCTTGAGCGAGACGGGTCCCACCACCATGCAGACGTTCCTCGACCTGCATCGCGCAACCGGCGTGCGGCTGAGCTGGGGGCTGGTCAGCGGCGGGACCGACATCGGGCTGCTGATCGATACCGCCAGGGTGCTGGCCAAGGCCGGCGCGCTGCTGGCCATCGAAGGCAACAACGAGCCCAACAACTGGGGCGTCACCTACAAGGGCGAGACGGGCGGCGGGGACGAGCGGTCGTGGATGGCGGTCGCCAAGCTGCAGCGCGACCTGTATCGCGCCGTCAAGAGCGACCCCGTGCTGGCGAAATATCCGGTGTGGTCGATCTCGGAGCCGGGCGCGGAGCGCGACAACGTCGGCCTGCAGTTCCTAAAGATCCCGCACGGCGCCAATACCCTGATGCCCGACGGCACGGCGTACGCCGACGCCGCCAACGTGCACAACTATATCTATCATCCCCATTCGCCGAAGCCGGCGGACAACAAGACGTGGAACGCCGCCGATCCAAGTGCTGCATCCAAGGTCGACGGCCTGTTCGGCAACTTCGGGATCACCTGGGGGAAGTGGTTCAAGGGCTACGCCCAGCGCGAGCTCAACACGCTGCCGCGCGTCACCACCGAGACGGGTGCGCAGGTCGGAGGGGCGGTGACGGAGGAGCTGCACGCCCTGAACCTGATGAGCATGTATCTCGCCCAGTTCAAGCGCGGCTATGCCTATACGTCGGTCTACCTGCTGCGCGACCGCACCGACGAAAGCGGCAACCAGGCGTTTGGCTTCTATGATGCCGACTACGAGCCGCGCAAGGCCGCGCTCTACCTGCACAACCTGACGACCATTCTGGCGGACAAGGGCCGGCGCGCAGCTCTCGGCCAGCTCGACTTTGCGATCCCCGACCAGCCCGACACCGTCCACGACCTGCTCCTGCAGCGGAGCGACGGCACGTTTCAGCTGGTTCTGTGGGGCGAGCGGCTGACCGGCGAGGACCACGTGACCGTGCGCTTCGGCGCCAGGCATGCTGAGGTGACGATCTATGATCCGACGGTCGGGACCGGGCCGGTTCAGACGCTGAGGGATGTCTCGGAAGCCAAGCTGACGCTCTCAGATCATCCGCTGGTGTTGGAGATTGCGGGAGATGGGGTGCGTTGAGGGCCGAGAGCCGGCGATAGGCGGGTCGCCTAAGTTGTCCCGGTCTCCGAGCTGCCGACGGACGCGACAGGAACTAGGGGGCCCGTGTGGTTAACAGAGACCGCGGCAAGCGACCCCGCGATCAATCCGTATACGGCTTGATGCGCGTGTCTCTAAACCGCCTTCAACTAGTGTGAATATAGCCGAGGCTTGTGTCTCACCGCTCGACAAAGGACCGTCCCGCGAAGCTCGAGTTCAACACCTAATTGTGTTTCGTTAAGGAAGGGATTTGCGTCGTGTTCGGCCTCATAAAACCACGAAAATTTCCCCGCGGCGTTGAGAGTACGTTGTCGTCGGCCATACAGGACGCGGTCCACATTATGGGTGGCAAGTTACCGCCCCCCTCAAATCTCTTTTCCTCGCTTCCCCAGTCGTGGACGCCGGTTCTCGATCTACTTGTCGATGCGGCCGTTCAGCGGCGGGAGGCGCGTCACGAACTCTATGTTCATTGTACGCTCACCGAGGTCAACCGCTGGAGCCTCAGGTGGCTTCACAAGCGCTTGCGCTACGAGCTGATGGCAAGGGCGGCACTGAACGAAATCCGAGCCGCAAAGTTGCGCGGCGCAATTGTGTGGAATGGCCAACTGGGTCGAGGCGCAGTTGCGACGCTCACTCTACGCGAGCTTCGCATTCCGACGCTTTACTCCGAACTCACACCATTCAAGGGCCGCTACTTTCTCGACCATCTCGGTGTCAATGGTGCATCCTCCCTCCAAGCAGTGCGTCCGGAGGAACTCGATCCTTACGAGGACGAGGAAGATCTCTACGCCACGCTCAGCGAGCAGTATGTTGGTCGGCGCGGGTCGACAAGCAACCTGAATGACCCAAAGAGCCTACCCCGCTCTTTCGTGTTCGCCCCTTTGCAGGTGCCAACTGACACGCAAATCCTTCTGCACGGTGGCGCGGTGCAACGCCATTGCGAGTACATAGACATATTGCGCCAGCTTCGACCACTTCTGCCGCCGCACGTGAGCCTTGTGGTCAAACCACACCCAGTCTCGCCGTATCGGGCATCGTATTTGCGCGACGCAATTGCTCCGGATGTTTGCGTCGCAAGCGACTACGAAACACGGGATCTTCTCGAACGGTGCGCTGCGATCGTAACGGTTAACAGTAGCGTCGGAATCGATGGGTTCCTTTTCGACAAACCAATTATTGCGCTAGGCAAGGCCCCTTGGATAAAACCGGCGCTGGCAAAACATGTTTGCACGCCAGAGGACATCGCCGCGGCAGTCGCTGATCCTCCCGCATTTGACAAGCGACTACGGCAACGTTTCCTGGCGCACTGGTATCACGCTTACACGTGGCGCGAATCAGAAGACCCGAAAATCCTCGAAGCGTTCGTGGAAACAAAATTTAAGGCCGCACAGCAATATTTGGCAACGTAGGCCATCAACCACGAAAACTCCGATTGGCACATTCTATCTTGCTATCTTGGGGATCGAGACGGTCGCTTTCCGGCAACATCGCCTAGCGAGTCGGCAACGGGGGATTGCAGTGGAGAACTATCGTGCCGAGATGAAAGCCTTCATCAAGCTGAAACTCGAAACGTTCATCAGAACAAAAGCCCGGCGCCTGAATATATTGACGCCCTCGCCATCTCGATCGAATGATCCCGAGCACTACATTACCGCTGTGACGGTGGTGAAAAATGAGCGTCGATATATCCGCGAGTGGATTGAGTTCCACTTACTCATGGGGGTGTCCAAATTCATAATCTATGACAATGGAAGCGATGATGACACTGATGCGCTTCTGGAAAGCTATCGCGCCGATGAAATCGTAGCGACGATTCCGTGGCGTCAGTTCGATATTTGGGCTGACATGCAATGTACTGCCTACGCGCATGCGCTGGCGAACTTCGGACACGACACCCGGTGGATGGCTTTTTTCGACGTTGACGAGTTCGTGTTTCCGGTAGAGCTCGAGTCTCTCAGCGAAGTGCTCGGCTCGCGCGAACATCTGCCTGTCCTAGGGGTGATGGGAATCTATTTCGGTACATCTGGACACGAGGAGTCGCCCGAGGACTTAGTTGTGAGAAGCTATACTCAAGGCCTTCCCCCGGCCAAGCAACGTGGATGCCCCAAGCTGCTGAACATTAAATGCTTCGTGCAGCCCGATCTCGTCGATGGCCCGCTCAGCGCTCACTTCTTCAGAATCAAAGGCACAAACGCCGTTGCATTTAACGAACTCGGTCAGGCCCTGCTGAAACATCCGCGCAGCCAGCCCGACAAACTGACCTGCGAGGCGATACGCTATAATCACTACTATACGCGGTCGGCGAGAGATTTTGAGCGGAAACTCGCGAGCGGTGACGTTCGCGGCGCCGCATTTGTCGCCGACCAGATGTATCGCAAAAAGTTATTTTCGAAGATCGAAACTATGACGGCCAGCGACACCTCGATAGAACGCCACGCTGGCAGACTTATGGATCGGCTGAGAGCAAAGCTACTCTTCAGCGCGGGTGGCGAGACAATCTCAAGATATGTGCCACACGCCAGAGTCGATGGCGCAGACGATATGCCCAAAGAAGTGGACGGTTGACCTGACCTGCCATAACAAAATCCTCTTCTGCAAGGGCCAAGCTAATCCCGCCTTGTCGGGTCCCCGCCGATGTTGCGCGCGCAGGCGCTCCGACTCGACGTCTGTGTCATCCGAACACGATTTACCGTCCGATCAGGGACTTGGGGCCTTTGGCGGGACGCGCGGGCCAAAAGCTCTGCGCACGAATGGGACAACGGCATGGCGCGGCGTAACCTAGTCTTTGCGGTCGGAGACGAGAAAGGCTCTCACCTCACCTGGGCCCAAGGCTGCCCCTCGCGGAGCTGGGATATTACCCTCAGCTACTTCGGTCGGGCCGCGCAGATCCCGATGCAGCACTACGACCGCATCGAGCCTCAAGGCCGCGGAGTGAAATGGGGAGCGATAACCGGCTTTTTTGCTGATAATCCAGGCTGGATCGATTGCTACGATTATATCTGGTTTCCAGACGACGACATCATTTGCGATCCTCAGGACATCAACCGTCTCTTCGATTGCATGCGGGAGTATGATCTTGACATCGCCCAACCAGCGCTGACTGAGGATAGCTATTTTTCACATTTAATCACATTGCAGCAGCCGGACTATGCAATGCGTCTGACGAATTTCGTCGAAGTGATGATGCCTTGCTTCAAGACGGTCTACCTCAAAAACCTTCTCCCGCGACTTGAGGGTTCCTATACGGGCTGGGGAAGCGACTTTGGCTGGGCAGATGCAAACCTGACGAGCCGGGCAGGAATTATCGACGCCATCGGTATGACGCATGCGAGGCCCGTCGGCGGCGGTCAGATCTACAGCGTTGCGGCCCGACAAGGGTTAGGAACGGCACAGGAAGAAGCGGCGGCGGCATACGCTCGCTTCGATGTTTCACTTAGAATCGCATTTCCTCTTGGCGGTGTCCGCAAGAATGGGCGCGCGGTGGACAACAAGTGGAGCGCCCTGATCGATTTTTACCGCGGCTTGCGCAAGCTACAGCCAAAATTCGCAGCTCGATCGCAATATACACGATCGCGATATAGAAAGCGGATCTGGAAAGAGGTGCGGCGCATAGCACGGTTCCATCTTTCCGGAGGTACCAGCGCCAAACTTAGGGTCATGCGCCCCTAGCAGACATGTCGAAGACGAAAGGTCGCGTAACAATGCCGGAGGATTCCTCCGCTGCCATCTGGCCTGTCGGAGATTTGGAGTTTCGCTATCGATGCCCGGCATGTGATGCGCCCGCGCGTCAGATGACGTCGAGGACCGGTCCTTTCGTGCGGCACATGTCGAGAGGGGATGTCCAAGAAGGGCGCCCGCGAGGACTACCGGCGCTGCGACATCATGGTTGCAGCGGCCCAGCGGCCAATTTCGGGACAGACACGTGCTTTGATACCGAGATGAGGCAAGTCCGGCGCCGATCTCAGCCGGAAAACAAATGGTACCGCCTCCCGGACTTGAACCGGGGACCTCTAGATCCACAATCTAGCGCTCTAACCACCTGAGCTAAGGCGGCACTCTGCCGGGCTCTTGCCACGTGGGCGGCCCGGGGCGTCTTAAAACCCCCTCAGCGCCCCGATCGTCAAGGGGAAACCGAATATGCCGGCCCCCTGCGGTCGTTAGGCCGCAAAGCCGGGCCGTTCTCCTGCACCCACTGCGTCAGCCTTTGGGCTGGGCCTTGTGCGCCGCCTCGGTCATCAGCTTGCCCAGCTCCTGGGCTTGATGCGCATAGGCCTGCATCTGCTTTTGGGCGTAGCGCTGCTGGATCTCGATGTATTCCTTCAGGTCGCGGGCGCGCGACAGGTCGGAGGCGAAGGCAAAGCTCGCCTGGATGTTCTCCTCCGCGAACTTGGCCACCTGCGTCTGCATCTCCAGCGCGCCCGGGGCCATCACGCCCTGGAAAGAGCCGGAAAACGTGTCCTGCACGCGGCGAGCCATGTCCATAAACTGATTGTAGGCGGAGCGGGCTTGCTCCACGTTGCGCTCGGCGAGCTCGCGTACGGCCTCTGGAATCTCGAACTGCGGCTTGTCGTACATGGCGATCTCCTCCTCGGGGTGGCTTTTTGACACCCGCTTATGGTCCGCGGGCATTATGCAATTATAACAAGGGTCGGTGGCGAAGCGATCGTGAAATGAGTGTGGATAGCGCGGCCCCGGCCATCCGGCTCGTGGACGCCTGAAGCTCCCCGCGTTAACAGACTTTGAGCCCTGGTGTTTCGTCCATGCAAGCCGACGGACAGCGCGCATTGCCACTTTCGACCGGGGCGGGCCCCGAGGCGGCGCTTGCCCGCTGCCTGGCCCCGGCCTGGGTCATCGACCCTGCCATGGGGCGCGTGATGGCCGCAAATGCGGCGGGTGCGGCACGGCTGGGCCTGCGCCCCGACGCCGCCTCCGGGACGCTGGATGCCGCCATGCCGGGCCTGGTGCGGCTGCGCGCGCTGATGCACGAGCCTCTGAACGGCGGCCGGCGCGAGCCTCTGATCTTCTGGACCGCCTATGGCGCGGAAAGCCTCTTGTGCAACGTGAGCGCGCTGGCCGAGCCCGCCTCGCCGGCCCTGGTGCTGGTCTCGATCGTCGGCGCCGAGGAGGAGATGGGCGCTGCCAGGCTCCCCGCCCCTCCCAAGACGATCGCCCCGCCCTCGGCCGACGACACCGCGACGATGCAAAAGATCGCGCGCGCCATCCGCACCGGCTTCGCCAAATCCAAGGAGGAGGTGGTCCCGGAACCCGACGACGACACCGAGACCGAGCCAGGCACCGGCATGGTCGCGGCGCGCGCGCCCGCTTCGACGCCGCAGCCTCCCGACGTGTCCAAGCTCGCGCACGAGCTCAAGACGCCGCTCAGCGCCATCGTGCTTGCGGCCGAGATCATGAAGGACCAGCGCTTCGGCGCGCTCGCCAACGAGCGCTATCATAGCTACAGCTCCGACATCCACGACAACGCCCGCCACGCGCTGGAGGTGATCAACCGGCTGCTGGCCGACAGTGCACCCGAGGACAAGGCGGCGCGGCTGGAGGCGGCCGAGCTCGACTTGAACGCCATTGCGGAAAGCTGCGTGTCGGGCATGCGCCCGCTGGCGGAGAAGGCGCAGCTCGAGCTCGAGCAGGAGCTGCATTCACGCCTGCCGCGCGTCGTCGCCGACGCCATGTCGGTCAAGCAGGTGCTGTACAATCTGCTCGCCAACGCCATCAAGTTCACCAAGGCCGACGGCGAGGTGCGCGTCGTCACCGGGCTCGGCTTCGACCGCTCGGTGTTCGTCGCCGTGCAGGACACCGGCCCCGGCATGAGTGCGGAAGAGATTGCGCGCGCGCTCGACACGGAGACGCCGCCCCGACCCGAGCGCAAGGAGGCCGGCGGGCTGGGCATCGGCCTGCTGCCTCGAGCCTGGCCAAGGCCAACGGCGCGCGCATCGAGATCAACTCGACGCCCGGCGAGGGCACGGTGGTGCCTGTGTTTTGCGCGCAGCGCGCCCTGCCGCCGCCGCCAAGAGCGCGAGCGAGAGTTCGAGACTAGATGATCGCCTCGTTCGCGTACGCCCGCACCAGATGCATGTGTGCTTGGTGCCGCTCTGGGAGTCGCTTCAGCGCCAAGACTTCGCGTGACCGCGCAGCGCACGGCAGTCTGCCGCCGCAATGCAGTGCGAAGTCGAGACGACGCCCTCGGGCGTTGGCCCGGAGCTGAGTTCGAATTAGACAATTTCTAATCTATTGTCTTTGCATGCACTTTTGTTGACTGTGCGCGCACGAGCACGTTAGGGATGGAGTTCGCGTGGCAAGCCGCCGCCGCCGCGCTAACGATCCCCGATACCGGGGCCTTGACCCCCGATTATTGGAGCCCCTGATGCGGACCTCGCGCGCTTCGCGGCGCCATGCACCCATTGTCGCACTGCTCGCGCTCGTCGGCATCCGGCCGCGACCGGGCCTGCGCGCGCCGAGGGCGAGGTCAACATCTACTCCTACCGCGAGCCGGGGCTGATCAATCCGCTGCTCGAGGCCTTCAGCAAAGAGACCGGCATCAAGACCAACGTGGTGTTCGCCACCAGCGGGCTCATCGAGCGGCTGGCGGCGGAGGGGCGCAACAGCCCCGCCGACCTGCTGCTCACCAACGAGTTGGGCCTGCTGCTGCAGGCCGTCGGCGCCGGCGTGACCCAGCCCGTGCAGTCCGCGGCCCTGGAGAGCGCGATCCCGGCCGCGCTGCGCGATCCCGGCGGCCAATGGTTCGGGCTGACGCGGCGCGCGCGCGTCGTCTACGCCTCCAAGGACCGGGTGCAGCAGAACGAGATCACCTATGAGGAGCTCGCCGACCCCAAGTGGCGCAACAAGATTTGCATCCGCTCCGGCCAGCACACCTACAACGTCGCCCTCGTCGCCTCCATGATCGCCCACCACGGCGAGGAGGCGACCGAGAAATGGCTCACGGGCCTCAAGGCCAACCTGGCGCGCCGGCCTTCGGGCGGCGACCGCGAGGCGGTGCGCGACGTGCAGGCGGGCCTGTGCGACCTCGCCGTCGGCAACACCTATTACATGGCCTCCATGCTCAAGAACCCGGATCAGAAGGCCTGGGCGGAGGCGGTCCGCATCATCTTTCCCAACGCCGCCGACCGCGGCACGCACGTCAACGTCTCGGGCGTGTCGCTGACCAAGAGCGCGCCCAACAAGGCCAACGCGCTGCGCCTCATGGAGTTTCTGGCTTCGCCGGAGGCGCAGAGGATCTACGCCGAAGCCAACGGCGAGTACCCCGTCGTGGAAGGGGTGCCCGCGTCGTCGCTCGTCAAGAGCTGGGGGGAGCTCCACGCCGACCCGCTGCCGCTCGCCAAGATCGCCGAGCTGCGCAAAAAGGCGTCCGAGCTCATCGACCGTGTGCAATTCGATCAGGGGCCGAATTTCTAATGTCGCAAATCGATTCATTCCGTACCGGCCGGCTGTCTCGCGACACTGCGAAGGCGGCATCGGCCGTGCTGTCCGCGCCCGAGCGTCTCGTGGGCGTCGGGTTCCGCTGCTGGCTCGCCGGCTACCAGACGAGCGACATCGGCTGCTGGGAGGTCGCCTGGGAGGAGTTCTCACGCGCCGTCGGACCCCGCGCCGCCAAGCCGCTGATGACGGAGCTCGCCTGCTGGGTGCGCGCGGTGCAGGATTCGGCCGAGCGCCGCATCGAGGTCTATCCGGCCCAGTGCCGCCAGTTCTGCCGCGACGAGTGCCTCGCCATCTCCATGGTCGCCGCCTGCCAGCACTGCGCCTGCCCGGCATTCCGGGCCTGCGCCGTCGCGCTGCTCGGCTGCGACGAGGTCGACGAGGCGATAGAGGGTGCCGAGGAGTTCGCGCTGCGGCTGAGGGAGGCCGATCAGATGCTTTCGCCCGGCACCGTGTTCATGGGCGCAGGCCTGGTGACGCCCGGCGTGCGCGGCCACTGCTGAGGCGGGAAGCCGCAACCGCGCCAAAACTGCAGCCGGGCCTCGATAACAAGAAGCAGCGCGCTCGATGTCCTGGCCTCACGCGACACCGCCGCGCCTCTCGACCGGCCTTGCGGCGCCGCTCACGCGCATGACGAGCGCTCTCTCCGCCTGGCGCCGCAGGCGGCGCGCCTCGCCGGCATGGACGATCGCCGTCGCGCTGATATTAGGCGTGGTGGCGCTGCCCATCGTCACGGTGCTGGCGCTCGCCTTCGACCCTGCCGATAACATCTGGCCGCACCTCGTGCGCACGGTGCTGCCGGGCTCACTGATGCGCACGCTGCTGCTCGCCGCGGGCGCCGGCACGCTGTGCTTCGCCGTGGGCACGTCGACGGCCTGGCTCGTCACCATGTACCGCTTTCCCGGCCGGGCGCTGCTGGACCGGCTGCTGGTGCTGCCGCTGGCGGTGCCGACCTACATCGTCGCCTACTGCTACGTGGAGCTGCTCGATTATGCCGGCCCGCTGCAAACCGGCCTGCGGTCGCTGTTCGGTTGGCAGGGCGCTGCCGACTACTGGTTCCCGCAGGTGCGCTCGCTGCCCGGTGCCGTGCTCATCTTCTCCGCCGTGCTCTACCCTTATGTCTACCTTACGGCGCGCGCGAGCTTCGCACAGCAGTCGGTGTGCGTGCTGGAGGTGGCGCGCACGCTCGGACGCACGCCGATCCGCGCCTTCCTCGAGGTGGCGCTGCCGCTGGCGCGGCCGGCGATCGTGGCGGGCGTGGCGCTCGTCGTCATGGAATGCCTCAACGATCTCGGCGCGGTGCAGTACCTCGGCGTCGAGACGCTATCGGCCAGCATCTACGCCACCTGGATGCAGCGCTCCAACCTGGGCGGAGCGGCGCAGATCGCCGCCGTCACGCTGCTGATCGTCGTGGCGCTGCTGGCGGGCGAGCGCCGCGCCCGCGGCTCGGCGCGCGTGCATCACACCACCGGGCGCTACCGCTCGATCCCATTCCACGACCTCGAAGGCTGGCGGGGCTATGCGGCCGCAGGCCTGGCGGCGCTGCCCTTCGTCGTCGGCTTCCTCGTGCCGCTGCTCGTCATTCTGCAGGGAGCCGCCACGCACGCCGACGGCGCCATCGCCGGGGGCTTTGCATCGGCCGCCGCCAATAGCCTCATGCTCGCCAGCATGGCCGCGGCGGCGGCGGTCGGAGTGGCGCTGATGCTGGGCTACGCGCGGCGCGTCGCCGCCAACGGCTTCGTCAGGCCCGCGGTGCGGCTGGCCGGCCTCGGCTACGCGATCCCGGGCACAGTGCTGGCGATCGGGCTTCTCTATCCGCTGGCGGCTTTCGACAACCGCGTCGACGCAATCCTGCGCGCGACCTTCGGCGTCTCGTCGGGGCTGTTGCTGTCGGGGTCGGTGTTCGCCATCACGCTCGCCTACGTGATCCGTTTCCTCGCCGTCGCGCACGGACAGATCGAGGCGGGGCTCGAACGCATCTCTCCCAACCTCGATGCGGCCGCGCGCACGCTGGGCGAAAGCGCGCTGTCGACGCTGTGGCGGGTGCACCTGCCGCTGCTGGTGGCGCCGCTGGGCGCCGCCGCACTGCTGGTGTTCGTCGACTGCATGAAGGAGCTGCCGGCGACGCTGCTGCTGCGCCCCTTCAATTTCGAGACGCTCGCCACCCACGTCTACGGGCTCGCCTCGATCGAGCAGCTGGAGCAGGCCGCGCTTGGCTCGCTCACCATCGTGGTTGCGGGCTTGGTGCCGGTGCTGCTGCTGCACAAGGCGATCGCCGGCGGCCGTCCCGGATCAAGTGCCGGATGACCGGGAGGGGAAGGCGCTAGTCGACGATGTCCTCCTCGTCGAAAGGCGGCTCCTCGAGGAAGTCGCGCTCGGGCGAGGTGCCCTCGGACACGTCCTCCGACCAGCCGATGTTGAGCAGCGCGTCACCCATATTGACGATGGGGAGCGTCGTGCGCCCGATGATGATGCCGCGCTGCGCGGAGCGCACCTCCACGGCGATGTCCTCGTAGGGATTGGCGACGTGGCCCACGACCTCCTCGACGTCGACCGTGTCGCCGATGCGCTTGTTGGTCCGGAACACACCGCCCTCGGGCGAACGCACCCAACTCGAGGCATTGATCAGCACCGGTGCGCGGCGATCCCCGAGAGGCAGCTCGACGCCGTCGGGCATTTCCAGCATGCCCACCTGCAGCATGACGCCGGTGATGCCGTCGACGCCCGCCCGGATGGCGAACTCGTCGAAGCGCAGCCCCTCGCCGCCCTCGTAGCTCAGGACATCCACGCCCACCGCACGTGCGGCCTCGCGCAGCGAGCCGGGGCGCTCCAGGCTCTCCAGCATGACATCGGCGCCGAACGCGAGGCCGAGCTCCTGGCAGCGCGGGTTTTTGCGGAACATGCAGCGGATCTGCGGCAAGTTGATGCGATGGATGGCGGCGGTGTGCAGATCGATGCCGATCTGCGAGCGCTTGACGATCTCGGTGAGTAACAGGTGCGCAAGCCGCGCCGCGAGCGAGCCGCCCGCCGAGCCCGGAAACGAGCGGTTGAGGTCGCGCCGATCGGGCAGGTAGCGCGAGCGGCTGATGAAGCCGAATACGTTGACCACGGGCACGCACAGAAGCGTGCCGCATATGCTCTGGGGATCGAGCGTGCGCAACAGGCGGCGAATGATCTCCACGCCGTTCAGCTCGTCGCCGTGAATGGCGGCGCACACGAACATCGTCGGGCCGGGCTGCACACCGTGCAGCACATGGACCGGCAACGTCACCGGCGCATGGTTCGACAGCTTGGATATGGGCAAATCGACGAGCTGGCGCTGGCCCGGCTCGACCGACAATCCTCCAATCGCAAACGGCTGTCTCACGTAGCTCTTTCGGCCGGTGTTGCCTCGCTTCGCGACCATGGAGTGCACCAGCGGTCGAAGCGGCGCAAGGCTGCGCCTTTTGTATCGTTTCTAATATCGGGCGCAGCGTCCTCTAATGGGTGCAGGATCCCCGATCGACGCGATCGGCCCCCAAGCCCTGCTATCACAGGCGGCGGCAAAATTTTCGCAAACGAGCCGTGGAAGGAACGTATGCTCCCTATTACTTGGCCTCGCTTTTGGTGGTCCCCGGGTATAGAAGTGAGTCGTCGCGCGGGCGTATGCTCCTGCGTCAACTCTCAAACATCGGAGCGCTTGCGCAGCCAGTCGGCGGTCATTAAGACTGTTAACGTCCGCAAGGCGCAGATAACGGCCGCCCGGTCTAGCATTCCCTGCTTCGGCAAGGTGTGATCGGCACGGGTGGTGGGCTATATCGGCAGGGTCAATGAAACGCCTGAGGCAAACGCTGCGACGCTCATCTCTCGCGGTCGCAATTCTCCTCTGTCTCGTCTTTCTCATTGTCGCACCCTATTTCGTCGAGCGCCGCTTTGACGAACTCGGTCTCACAAGCGCAGCCGTGTTCGCCGCTTCGCGCGACAGCTACAGCTTGAGCTCGCCCATCCGCCTGCTGAAGGCACCCAACATCGCGCTCGAGAGCGGCACCATCTCCATGCCCCCGAGCCGCTCCGGCTTGGCGCGCGGCGGCGAGATGATCGCCATGCTGATCACCGGCTCGAGCTCACGCATGACGCTGGAGAGAGCCACGATCGCGGCCGACTTCTCCGAAAGCGAGGCCGTGCTCGGCTCGGGCGTGGCGCACGGCGGCGTGGCCCCTCTGGTGGCGGCGTTGCAGCAGCTGCAGTTCGACGCACTGGCCGTGCGCGACAGCTCCGTGCGCATCAAGCTGGCCGACGGCACCACCCTGGTGCTCGACGATCTGGCAGCCGACGTTACCGCCAAGCAGAACGGCAACATTCGCGCCGTCGGCTCGTTCGTGTTCCGCGGCGAGAAGGTCGCCTTCGATACGACGCTCGCAAGCAAGGTCGATCCCCAGAGCGGGGCCTACCCGATCACCGCGTCGCTCAAAAGCGCACTGCTCTCATCCGGCCTCGACGGTCAGCTGCTGTTGGGAGAGAGCCCGCGTCTGCTGTCGCCGCAAGCCGACCTCACCATTCCGAATGTGCGCGCCGCCGCCCGCTGGCTGGGCGCAGGCTGGCCCCCGGGCGACGCGTTCGAGGGCTTCTACGCCAAAGGCCAGCTGGAATGGGTCAACCACACCGTCGCCTTCCAGAAGGCCACGGTGCAGATGGACGGCAACGAGGCGACGGGCACGCTGTCGGTGAACTTCAGCGGGCCGCGTCCCGCGCTCGACGGCACCCTCGGCCTCAAGACGCTCGACTTGACGAAGTACGTGGGGGCGCCAGCCGGAAGCACGCAGGCCCCGGGCCAGAGCCTGCTGTCCATGGTGAGCGGAGCCAGTGGGCTGGAGTTTCCCTTAATCCAGATCATCGATGCGGATTTGCGCATCTCCTCCAACAACGTTGTGCTGCCCGGCGTGAGCATCGGACGCAGCGCGGCGACGATCTCGCTCAAGGGCGGCAAGATGATCGCCGACATCGCCGAGCTCGAGATCGACGAAGGCACGCGCGGGGGCGGGCAGCTGCGCATCGACGCCACGGGCACGCGCCCCAGCTACGACATCCGCGGCAAGCTCGAGGCCTTGGACTTGGGTCGCGCCGGTCAGGCGATTTTCGGACACCCGACGATCCAGGGACGCGGCGACGTGATCATCGAGATCTCGGCGGCGGGCGATACCGGCACGTTGCTTCTGAGCTCGCTCGACGGCAAGCTGTGCGTGTCGCTGGCCGAAGGCGGCCAGCTCGGGCTCGACGTCGATCAGCTCTCGGCCGCGGCGAAGTCTCCGCAGACGCAGAGCGCCTGGCAGGCCGCGAGCAGCGGCACCATGCCGATCGACACGCTGGAAGCGCGCTTTGCCGTGCATAACGGCGTGATCCGCACCGAGGTCGCGAAGGCGGTGGCGGGCAGCCGCGCCATGAACGCGGAAGGCGCCATCAATCTGCCCGCGCGCCGGCTCGATCTGGAGCTGGCGGTCGGCGAGATGGCGCAGGCGAACGCGGCAGCGCCGCGCACCGGCGACGTCATCGACATGCACGGGCCGTGGGCATCGCCGGTGCTTGCGCCCGGCATGAGCCGCACGGGCAGCAACCCCACCCCGACGCCCTAGCGGGCCGGCTCCATCACAACAATTTAGCGATCCTGTCGGCGGCCGCAGCGGCCTCCACGTCGGTCATATGGAGCCCGCACTTGGTGCGCCTCCACAGCACGTCCTCGGGCGTGCGCGCCCATTCGCGGCTGGCCTGGTAGCGCACCTCGCGCTCGCTGAGACCCGCGCCCAGCTGAGCGCCCAGATCCGCCTCGCTACGCGCATCGCCCAAAACCTCGTCGACGAGCGTGCCGTAGCGGCGTGCAAGCGTACGCAGGAAGGCCGGCTGGAAGCCCTTATGCCGCCCGCACAGGCGGCCCATGAAGCCGGACAACCCGCCATCGCCAAGGTTGCCGCCGGGAAGCGGTGTCGTCGCGGTCCACGCGGGCTTCATCGGGGGCAGATGCGGAGCGAGCTTGGCAAGCGCGTGCTCGGCGAGACGCCGGTAGGTGGTGAGCTTGCCGCCCAGCACGGTCAGCAGCGGCGGCCGGCCGTCCTCGACCGAAAGCTCGAAGCGGTAGTCGCGCGTCACCGACGAGGGGTCCGCGCCGCCGCTGTCGTCGTAGAGAGGGCGCACGCCGGCGTAGCGCCACACGATGTCGTCGCGCGATGGCGCGTCGGAGAAGAAGCGGCGCATCAGCTCGAGCAGGTAGTCCTCCTCTTCGCCGCTGATCGCCACCGCGGCTGGATCACCGTCATAGGGAATGTCGGTGGTGCCGATGAGGGTGAAGCGGTCCTCGTAGGGAATGGCGAAGACGACGCGCCCGTCCGGGCTCTGGCACAGGTAGGCGTCCTCCGCACCGCGCATGCGCGGCACCACGATGTGGCTGCCTTTGACGAGGCGCACGGGCTCGCGCGCATGGTCGGCACCAGCATCGAGATCATCGGCGACCGATTGCACCCAGGGTCCGGCCGCGTTGACAAGCACGCGGGCGTAGATGTCGCGGTGACCATCCGGGCCGTCGAGGGAAATGTGCCACACGCCGTCGGCGACACGCATGCGCATGGCCCGCGTGCGCGTGAGAATGATCGCGCCGTGGTCGGCTGCCGCGCGCGCGTTGAGCACGACGAGGCGCGCATCATCGACGCGGCAGTCCCAGTAGGCGAAGCCGCGTGCGAGGTCGGACTTCAAGGGACGGCCGGCCACATCTCGGTTGAGATCGAGAGTGCCCGAGCCCGGCACGCGCCGGCGCCGCCCGAGGTGGTCGTAAAGAAACAGCCCGGCGCGTAGCAGCAGGCCCGAGCGGCCGCCCGGCACCTGCGGCAGCACGAAACGCTGCGGCCACACGATGTGGCCGGCGTTCGCGAGCAGCACCTCGCGCTCCTGCAGTGCCTCGCGCACCAGGCGGAACTCGAAGTGCTCCAGGTAGCGCAGGCCGCCGTGAATGAGCTTGGAGCTCGCCGAGGAGGTGCCGCCGGCGAGATCGCCCATCTCCGCCAGTAGAACGGACAGGCCGCGGCCCGCGGCATCCGCCGCGATGCCCACGCCGTTGATACCGCCCCCGATGACGACGAGATCGTAGGTCATGGGATTAGAACTAGCATGCAAGCTGTTAGGAGCCCGTTGCCGTCCGCCGATGCGGAGCGATGAGCGAAATCAAGACCATGGCGGCTGTAGCAACCGGCAGGGCGAGGAAGACGCCTGAGAAGCGCTCGATGCCCCACCAGTTGGCGATGCCTTGCGCGTGCGCGTCGAACGCGAT
The DNA here is from genome assembly GCA_963776675.1 of uncultured Alphaproteobacteria bacterium. Classification (GTDB taxonomy): domain Bacteria; phylum Pseudomonadota; class Alphaproteobacteria; order Rhizobiales; family Hyphomicrobiaceae; genus Hyphomicrobium_A. The sequence continues at coordinate 26,010 of CAVZNR010000027.1, forward strand.
CCAAGCTGCGTCCTTGGCGGGGCCGGGCGCCGCATCCACCCAGGCATTTTTCAGCTCGCCAAAGACCTCCCGGGCGGTCGGACCCGCACTCGATAGCGTCGGCCACGTCTCGAAAAAGCCCGGCGCGAGGTAGCGCGTGGCGAGGAGATAGTGGAGGCACACGGCGAGGCCGGCGAGCACGGCAACGGTGGCGGCCGGCGCGCTGGCGCGCCGCCACCACAGCCCGATGACGAGCGGTGCAAACAGCGCGGCGGCGGCGATCGTCAGCGCCCAGGTGGCGACGTCGAGGATGGGCGCCGGATGCGTCGAGGCGATGAACCCGGCGGTAAGGAGCGCAACGGCCATGACGGCGCACGGCAGAACCGTCGACTGCCCTTTGTTGCCGAAGGCGGACACGATCGATGAGAGCGGACCGTCTGCGGTGACCAGCAGCGCGGCCAGCGCCGCCACGGCAATGAGGCCGAGCATGGCGGGGCCGAGCCCGGTGATCTCCGGGACTGCGAGCGTGATCATGTCGGGGCTGAGCGCAAGGTCCTGCAAGCGCAGGACGGTGCTCGCGTCGGGCAGCGCGGCGCAGGCCTTGGCGACGGTGGCGGCATTGATTGCCGGCACGCCACAGATGTCGACGAGGCCGAGACGACCGTAGGTAAAGATCCAGTCCGGCAGCTGCGATAGCGCGGTGGGTACCGCGACGAGCTTCAAAATCGCGAGCTTGGCATAGGCGGCGAGGGCGGGCGTGAGCGTCAGCAACAGCGCGGCAAAGAGCAAAGCCCAGACCGCCGACCAGCGCGCCGACCGCGCGCTCCCTGTCATGAAATGGCGCGAGAGCACGCTGGGCAGTACCGCGAGCCCGAGCGCGACGCCCAGAACGAGCCCCAGAAAGTTGAGGGGATCGAGCGACACGAAGGCCGTCAGCATCGGCTTCATCACCGCCGGATCGGCAAGCTCCTGCTCGAGCAGCGTCTCCTCCAGCCCCTGGATCTGCGAAAGCGCGTCGGCGTAGGCGAGCTGCGGCACAGGCAGGCCGTACCATTCGGCCGAGAGCTGCACCGCGGGCGCGAGCAGCGCTGCAAGCATCAGCACGAACACGGCTGCGCGCAGCCACGTGCTCGCGAACCAGCGTCGCAGCAGATGCACGGCGACGAGCGCGGCGCAGGTGATGACGATGGCCGCGCGACCGTCGATGTCGGTAAGACGTACAATCACCAGGCGGCCCACCATCAGCTGCGCGACCAGCAACGTCATCATCGACGCGACAACGGCGAGCGCAGCGGCCACGCGCGGAGCGGTGCCGCCAAAGCGCACCGCGAACAGCTCAGGGACCGAGCGCGCGCCCATCTGCGGCAGGGCAGGCGCGATCAAAAGTTGCAGCAGCATTATTCCGGCGCCGAGACCGAGCCCGTAGGCAAGCCCGTCATAGCCCCAGGCGAAGACGGCACCGGCGAGGCCCAGCAGGAACGGCGCGGCGACAGTGTCGGCGGCGAGCGACAGGCCGCGGACAGCGGCGGGCGCCTCATCCGGCGAGCTCGTTGGCGCGTGCGTCATCGCCTAGGCGTCCTCGGTCGTGCCGGCGCGATCGCGACGGCGTGCCGACAAGACAGCGACGAGGAGCAAGACAATGAAAGAGCCCTGCGCGGCCATGAAGAAGCCGAGCGGAAACGCCAGCACGTCGACGACGTTGAGCGACTGCACCAGCCAGGGCGCGACGAGGGCGAAGAGGATCCACGCTGCCAGCGCGAGATAGGGAAAGCGGCGCTCGGCCTTGCGCGGCGCGGCGCCGTCCGATGCGTTCGTCCCTGCTTCCGCCACGCGCGTCCCCCGTCTCCCGTCCGCCCGGCGAGACACTGCCGTGCATCCGCCACGCAATCAAGCGTTGCAAACGCCGGACCTACGTCGAAGGAAGAGCTGGGCTCGCTGGAGCACCCGGGAAGGCGGGGCGATACGCTCGGCATCCCCCCGCCTCGGGATCAACTCCCTAGACTTGGACCTTATCGTCTTTTTTTCGCGGCCAACGGATCGGTCCGTGATTCGTCAGCGCAGGCACAATGTGCGCAGCGCTCGCGAGCGTCAAGCAATCTTGCACCCATTTTTCTGATGCACTGCAGCGATTTACGCTGTGCCCCGCAGCAGCCGTCAGGAGACCGAAGGCTTGCACTCCTCGTCTTCCGGGAGCGGATCGCAGGCCTGGTTCGTAACGCAGGCGCGAAGTGCGCGGGTCACCGCCGGCGAGCGGATACCGTCGAGCATCCCGAAGTAGAGACCCTGCGCGCGCAGCCCGCACTGATAGAGCTTGACCATGCCCATCGCCGCCGTTGCGCATGGCGCGCTGGTAGTCGGCGAGCGCTGCCTCGGCGTCGCCATCCGCCTGCCGAATGTGCGCGCGCGTATCGAGTGCGTAAGGGCTTCCGGGCGACAGCTGCAACGCGCGCTCGACGTCACGTTCGCCTTCCTCGCCGCGCCCGAGCTTGAAATACACCCAAGCCCTGTTGTTGAGCGCGACCGCATAGTCGGGGTTGAGATCGATGGCCCGGTCGTAATCGGCCAGCGCCTGATCGAAGCCGCCGCGCAGCGAGTAGGCGAGCGCGCGCATTCCGTAGGCGAAGCTTCTCTGCTCGGGCGCAACCTGTGGATCGTCGATCATCGCCGAACAGCCTTCGATGCGCCGGCCGTTGTCGTCACTGAGGCAATCGACGAGCGGGTCGCCGGCCACGGCAACCCCTCCTGCGCCGCAAGAGACGGCGAGGACGGCGAGCACGGCAACGACCTTGGAGGCTTTCATCGCGGGTCTCACAGACCAATAAAGAGCCCTTTCCCGTCAACAGGTAGGCGACCGGTGGAGCGCAAATGAGGCAGGCGCCACAGGCGTCCAACCTGCCGCAGGGCAAGGCCGTTTGCCCCCTGGCTTAACACCTCGGGCCCTGCAACTGTGCTAGGCTTGCGCCACCTGAGTTGGCGAACCGGCAAGCCTTACGTGAAGCAAAAGCGCATCCTGCTCGTCATCGGCGGCGGCATCGCCGCCTACAAGTGCCTCGACCTCATCCGGCGGCTGCGGGACGAGGGCGCTACCGTGCGCGTCGTGATGACCCGCGCGGCCGCTCAGTTCGTGACGCCGCTGTCCGTCTCGGCACTGACCAACGAGAAGGTCTTCACCGATCTATTCGATTTGGACGACGAGCACGAGATCGGCCACATCCGCCTGTCACGCGAGGCCGACATCATCATCGTCGCGCCGGCCACCGCGGACCTCATGGCCAAGATGGCCGGCGGACATGCCGACGACCTCGCCTCCACGGTTCTGCTCGCAACCGACAAGCCGGTCCTGGCGGCGCCTGCCATGAACCCGCGCATGTGGCTCAATTCGGCGACGCGCCGCAACGTTACCCAGCTCGAGGCCGACGGCATATGCTTCGTCGGCCCCAACTCCGGCGAGATGGCCGAGCGTGACGAGGCGGGCCCGGGGCGCCTTGCAGAGGTGCCCGAGATCATCGCGGCGGCGAAGAAGATCCTGACTGAGAGGAGCGCGGTGACGGCCTTGCGCACCGGCCGTCCGCTCGCCGGCCGGCACGTGCTGGTGACCAGCGGTCCCACGCACGAGCCGATCGACCCCGTGCGCTATATCGCCAACCGATCGTCGGGCAAGCAGGGCCACGCCATCGCCAAGGCCGCGGCCGCCTTCGGCGCGCGCGTGACGCTCGTCAGCGGCCCCGTCACGCTGCCCGACCCGCCAAACGTGCGCGTCATCCGGGTCGAGACGGCACAAGAGATGCTGGACGCGGTCGAGAGCAGCCTGCCGGCCGACGTCGCCGTGTTCGCCGCCGCCGTCGCCGACTGGCGCGCCGCCGATGCGGCATCCGGCAAGATCAAGAAGTCGGGCAAGGTGCCCGAGCTCGATCTGGTGGAGAACCCCGACATCCTCGCAACCATCGCCAAGGCGCAAACGCGCCCCGAGCTCGTGGTCGGCTTCGCGGCCGAGACCAGCGATGCCGCAACTCATGCGCAGAAAAAGCGCAAGACCAAGGGCGCGGACTGGATCGTGGGCAACGACGTCTCGCCCGAGCGCGGCGTTTTCGGCGGCGACAGCAACACCGTGCATCTCGTAACCGACAAAGGCGTGGAGGACTGGCCGGCCATGAGCAAGGACGCTGTCGCCGAGCGGCTGATGCTGCGCGCAGCCGAGCATCTGCGCACGCGTACGGCGGCCGCCGAATGACGGCAGCGGGCGCAACAAGACGCACAAAGGTGCGCGTCGTCAGGCTCCCGCACGGACAGGGCCTGCCGCTGCCGAGCTATCAGTCAAAGGGCGCCGCCGGCCTCGATCTCGTCGCGGCGTTGGACACCCAGCACCCGCTGACGCTGGCGCCGGGTGCGCGGGCGCTCGTGCCCACCGGGCTCGTCCTCGAGCTGCCTGCGGGCTACGAGGCGCAGGTGCGCCCGCGCTCAGGCCTGGCGCTCAACTACGGCATCACGGTCCTGAACAGCCCCGGCACCATCGACAGCGACTACCGCGGCGAGGTGGGCGTGGTGCTCGCCAACCTCGGCCATGCGCCCTTTGAGATCCGTCGCGGCGAGCGCATCGCGCAGCTGGTCGTGCACGCGGTGACACGCGCCGACCTGGTCGAGGCCGTAGACGTCAGCGAGACGAAGCGCGGCAACGGCGGCTTCGGCTCGACGGGGCGCTCTGCGGCCGCGAAAGTGCCGCCTGCAAAAAAGAAAGGCATGCCCTCGCGTGCCGCCCCGGCGAAAACCAGTTCGCGCAGCAAGCCGGCAAGAAAGCGCTAAAATTGCCGCGTGCGCTTGACACCGCAAGCCTTTCCTCCAACGTGCGCTTGAGTACTGCAACAATCGCGGCGAGAAACCGTCTCCCCTTTTTCAAGACCGCAGCCGGCGAACCATGGACCCCTCGCTATGACCGACAAATCCGACCTCAAGACCCTCGCCGCCACCAAGTCCTGGGGGCGCGGCCGCGTCTATGATTCCATCGCCGAGACCATCGGGCATACGCCGCTCGTGCGCCTGTCGAAGATCATGGCGGCGGCCAAGACCAAGGCCGACATCCTGATGAAGCTCGAGTTCTTCAATCCGCTGTCGTCGGTCAAAGACCGCATCGGCGTCGCCATGATCGATGCGCTCGAGGCGGAAGGAAAAATCACGCCCGGCAAGACGGTCCTGGTCGAGCCCACGTCCGGCAATACCGGCATCGGCTTAGCGTTCGTGGCGGCGGCGCGCGGCTACCGGCTGATCCTCGTCATGCCGGAGACCATGTCGCTGGAGCGGCGCAAGATCCTCACCCACCTCGGCGCCGAGCTGGAGCTCACGCCCGGCCCCGGCGGCATGCCGGTTGCGGTGGAGCGTGCCGCCGAGCTCGCCAAGACCATTCCCGGCGCGGTGATCCCCGGGCAGTTCGACAATCCCGCCAACCCGCTCGTGCACGAGCTGACGACGGCGGAGGAGATCTGGAACGACACCGGCGGCAACGTCGACGCACTCGTCATCGGCGTCGGCACCGGCGGCACGCTGACCGGATGCGGCCGCGCTCTCAAGGCGCGCAAGCCGAGCCTCAAGATCGTTGCAGTCGAGCCCTCGACCAGCCCCGTCCTTTCCGGCAAGCCGCGCGGCCCGCACAAGATCCAGGGCATCGGCGCGGGCTTCATCCCGTCGATCCTGGATACGAGCTTCATCGACGAGGTCGTCACTGTATCGAGCGAGATGGCATTCGACGTGGCGCGCATGCTGGCCAAGGTCGAAGGCATTCCCGGCGGCATCTCGACGGGCGCCAACCTCGCAGCCGCGCTCACGGTCGCCGAGCGGCCAGACATGGCAGGCAAGACCATCGTGACCTTCGCGCCGTCGAGCGCGGAGCGCTACTACTCCAGCGACCTGTTCGTCGATCCGGCAAAGCCGGCGGGTTAGTGCAAAATCGACATATGGCGTGGCCACGATTGGGCCACGCCAATCCCGCTAAGCGGCCACGCGACCACCGAGGTCGAGCCGTAAACGGCGCGTAACACGGCAACTCTCTTCTGGCCGAACCGGAAAGGGAGTTGTCATGCAAATATTTTCTCTCGCTGCTGCCAGTCTTGCCGTCTTGAGCTTCGCTGCCGGGGCGCCGCGCCCCTCGTTTGCCGACACCAAGACCCGCATCTCGGGTCCCCACGCCCATGCGAACCTCGCCATCTATTTCATTCATGGGCCGAGCACCCAAGGCCCCGTGCCATTGACGCTGCAGGAGGCGTTCGACAGGGGCAGCGTGCGTGTCCTCGAGACAGGCACCGTCAACGAGCTGAAGGTCGAGAACACGGGCGACGAGGACATCTTCATCCAGTCTGGAGATATCGTAAAAGGCGGCAAACAGGACCGTGTGCTGCGAATGAGCTTCGTGCTGCCGCCGAAGTCCGGCGCCGTACCGATTGCGGCGTTCTGCGTCGAGGCCGGTCGTTGGTCGGCGCGGGGCGGCGAAAGCGTCAGCGCCTTCATGAGTGCGGCGGAAGCGATGCCCTCGCGCGAGGCCAAGCTCGCCATGCGGGCACCCATCGAGACGGCGGCCATGCCGACAGCATCGGCGGCGGCAGACCCGCAACGCCGCGCCGCCGCCGATCCCGTTCACCTGCGCCAGCAGGAGGTGTGGGCCTCGGTCGCGGCAACACAGAGCAAGCTCTCCGAGGAGCTGAGCGCGGACGTCGCCTCGTCGCGGTCGGCAACAAGCCTGCAGCTTTCGCTCGAGAACGAGAAGCTCAAACAGGCGCGCGCAGGCTACATAACCGCGCTCGAGGCTGCGCCCGGCCAAAAGGGCGACATCGTCGGCTATGCCATCGCGATCAACGGCAAGGTCGCAAGCGCCGACGTCTATCCGTCCCATGCGCTCTTTCAAAAGATGTGGCCGAAGCAATTGGCCGCCGCCGTCACCGAGGCCATCGGCGCCAAGGGCAGCGACACGGCCGCTGCGCCCGAGCGTCGAGGCTGTGCAGCAGTTCCTTGCGGCGGCCGAAAGCGGGCGCGGACAGGAGGAGCTCGTCGGCGATCTCAGCCGCCAGGAGGTGCGCGACGCCGACAAGGCGCTGTTCGTCGAGGCCCGGCGTGGCGATGGCGCCTGGGTGCACCGCAACTACCTGGCAAAGTAGACTTCCGGCAACAAAGGTGCGCCGCTCTCAGCCCCGAGGGCGGCGCCGCTTGCTCGACCTCGGCAGGTCGCGCAAATCGGCTTTCAGCGTCCCGCGCGGCTGCAACCGCCCGTCGCCGGGTCTGTCGTGCACGACGAGCAGCTTGCCCGCCCCGACCACCGCAATCCCTTCGGGTCGCGGGTGCGGCACGGGCCGGCCGTCACTGCAGATCGCGCTTGGGCGTGGCGAAATCGAACAAGAACTCCAGCGCTTTGCCATCCGTCTTGAGTATCTCGTCGCGTTTTCGCCGGCGCGCGAAGGCGTCATGCCAACGATAGAGGGCGAACGGCGCGTCGAGGTCCATCGTCGGCCCGGCCAGCACGAGCACGTCATCACCCTGGCGAAAAAGGTCGCGGACGCCGAGGCCGTTGAGATCGAGAAAGCTCAAGCCGTAGCTCGCACCCTTCTCGTTGCGCAGCGATAGCTGCTTGGCGCCGATCTTGATCGAGAGACGCATGACGACGGCGTAGCCGCCCGCCGCCGGCCCGCGCAGCCCGATGAGCACCTTGGTATCGTTGACTGCGATGCCCTCGATATCGAAGCCGTTCTCCTTCGACGGCCAATACAGCGCCTCGGCAAGTTGACCGCCCTCAGCCTTCACGGCGGCGCGCAAACCTCCACGCTGCTCACCGAGCGGCAGGGCGAGACCGGCGCCTTTCGTCGGCTCGCCGCCCGGCTCAATGGGCACGAAGCCGAGTAGCGTTCTCAGCGGCGCCTCGTGCTCCTTCGGCACAAAGGGCCCGCGTAAGGTCTGGGGTGGAATGTTGGTCGTGCTGCCCCGTCCGCGGCAGTGGGAGCCGACGAGCCACAGCCGCCGCTTGCTCGGATCAAAGGCCAAACCCTCCAGGTCGGCTTCGAGCTTGCTGCCCGCCTTGCCTTTCTTCGTTGCTTTTTTGCACTCCGCGGCGAAGGCCGGGAACAGATCCTTGAGGTCCCAGTCCCGGGCACCTGCGTAGCCCGTGCCCTCCCGCGTCAACCGCTCGATCGAGGCTTCCTCGTCGGAGGCGGTCCACAGGTCCTCTCCGACGGGCGCCAGCGCCGAGATGTTGGCAATCCGCGATTTGTCCTTCTCGGTGGAGGTCGCCGCGCTTGCGCGTCTTCACCATCTTGCCGGCGATGGCGGCGTAGTTAAGCAGGATGTGCGGCGTTTGGCCGGTCATGCTAGCCCCCGGTTCACCCCGAACGGACCGGAGCAATCTTGGCCTGCCCGGCGGCGCCTTAGCCGGCCCCGCAAACCTGGACGCCGGCTCGGCAGGCACGATAGTATGGCGGCAAATGCCAGAGAATACCGCTCACATTCTGTCGCCCGACGAGATCGCACGCTACAAGCGCCACCTCGTCCTGAAGGAGGTCGGCGGCCAGGGGCAGCAGAAGCTCAAGGCTGCACGCGTGCTCGTCGTGGGTGCGGGCGGGCTCGGCTCGCCGCTCATCATGTATCTGGCTGCGGCCGGCGTCGGCACCATCGGCGTCATCGACGACGACCGCGTCTCGCTCGACAACCTGCAGCGCCAGATCGCGCACGACACGTCAGCGGTCGGCAGCCCCAAGACCGAAAGCGCGCGCACCACCGCCAACCGGCTCAACCCGCACGTCGCCATCGAGACGATCGAAGCGCGGCTCGACGCCGGCAACGCGCTCGACGTGATCTCGCGCTTCGACATCGTGGCCGACGGATCCGATAATTTCGCCACCCGCTATCTCGTGTCCGACGCCTGCTATCTCGCGCGCCGCCCGCTGGTGTTCGCGGCGGTGGGACCGTTCGACGGTTACGTCGCGACCTTCAAGCCGCACGAGAAGACCGCCGACGGCACGCCTTTCCCGACCTACCGCTGCCTGTTTCCGGAGGCGCCGCCGCCCGGCACCGTGCCCAACTGCGCCGAGGTGGGCGTCCTGGGATCGGTGGTCGGAGTCGTGGGCACGCTGCAGGCGACCGAGGTCCTGAAAGAGATCATCGGCGCCGGCGCGAGCCTCGCCGGGCGGCTTCTCATCTACGACGCACTCGAAAGCCGCTTCGAGACGCTGAACGTGTCCTGGGACCCGGAGAACCCGCTCAACGGCCGCGATCCGACGATCAAGGACTTGTCGAGCCACGCGTCGGCAAAGTCCGGCCCGGCCTGCGCGGCATAGGCGCAAACGCGGCCCATGAACGCGCATCCCTCATGCCTACACCTCTTCCTCGCGGCGTCCCTGCTGGCGTTGACCGCGGGAGCGTCGGCGCAGGACATGTCGACCCCCTGGCCGGGGCAAGACGCGGCGTCCCCGCCCAAGTTCGGCGCGTTGGCTTTCACCGCCGACGGATCATTTACGGCCGCGTGGAAGCAGGACTCCAAGGACACTGCGGTCGCCAAAGTGGAGGCCGATTGCAAACGGTTGGGCCGCGGAGAGTGCCAGGTGGTGGGCTTCCGCCAAGAACTGTGCGCGGCGATCGCATCTTTTCGCACCGCCAAGGACCTGACTGCGACCTATGCCGGCGGCGGGGTGACGCGCGCGGATGCCAGACGCTCCGCGCTGGAGCGGTGCAACGGCGACGACCGCGCGGGGCGTCGGTGTCAGGTGCGCACGGTCGTGTGCGGCGACGGACGCTAACGCCCGTCAGAACATCGCCGGATGTACGCGGTCGGGCGGAGCGTGGCCGTCAAGGAAGGCCTTGATGTTGATGATCACCTTCTCGCCCATGTCGATGCGGCCCTCGATCGTCGCCGAGCTCATGTGCGGCAGGGCGACGACGCGGTCCGAATGCAGGATCTTGGGATTGACGGCGGGCTCGTGCTCGAACACGTCGAGGCCCGCGCCGGCGATGGCGCCCGCCTCGATCAGACGGGCAAGCTCGTTCTCGTCGATGATCTCGCCGCGGGCCGTATTGACGATATAGGCCGAAGGCTTGAGCAGACGCAGCCGCCGCGCCGACAGCAAGTGGTAGGTGCCGGGCGTGTGGGGGCAGTTGACGGACACGATGTCGACCCGCGACAGCATCTGATCGAGGCTCTCCCAGTAGGTGGCCTCGAGATCCTTCTCCAGGTCCTGAGCGATGCGGCGGCGATTGTGATAGTGGATCTGCAGGCCGAAGGCCTTGGCCCGGCGCGCCACCGCCGTGCCGATGCGGCCCATGCCGATGATGCCGAGGCGCTTGCCGTAGATGCGGTGGCCGAGCATCCAGGTGGGGGACCAGCCGCCCCAGTGGTTGGCGGCATCCTTGAGATAGTCGGCGCCCTCGACCAGGCGGCGCGGCACCGCCAGGATCAGCGCCATCGTCATGTCGGCGGTGTCCTCGGTGAGAACGCCCGGCGTGTTGGTAACCGTAATGCCCCGATTGCGCGCGGTGTCGAGATCGATGTTGTCGACGCCCGTTCCGAAGTTGGCGATGAGCCGCAGCTGCGGTCCGGCCTGGGAGATGACGGCGCGGTCGACCCGGTCGGTGACGGTGGGAACCAGCACGTCGGCGATCTTTAGGGCCTCGGTGATCTGGGCCGCGGTCATCGGCGAATCGTCGACATTGAGGCGGGCGTCGAACAGCTCGCGCATGCGGGTCTCGACGACGTCGGGCAGCTTGCGCGTGACGATGACGATCGGCTTCTTGGCAATGGTCGGCATGGGGGGTTCCGGAGTTGCCTCAAGTCTTGGGGGCGGGGGAACGCCCCGGGGGCCGGGACGCCTACGGCTTGTTTCAGGCAGTGTCTAACAGATGGTCATTGCGATGACAAAGTGGCGGATAGGCTGTGCGCACGATCAGAGGCAAACTGCCGTCTCGCAGCGCGCTTAATGATGTGTTGTCAGTGGCAGGCAAGTTCGAATGCTGCAGGACGGAAAGAGGACGCGGGATGTGGGTTAGAGCCATAGGGGCGGCGGACCGCTGTGCACGGCTGGCCCTGTGGGCGCTGCTGGCGATGACGGTGGCCGCGGAGGCGCAATCCAAGCCCGCCGATCCGAGCTTTCCCGGTGCTAGCGGCCTTCCGGTGCCGCGCTTCGTCAGTCTCAAATCGGACCGGGTCAACATGCGCAAAGGCCCCGGCACCGACTACCCGACGGCCTGGGTCTACCGCCGCGCCGGGCTCCCGCTGGAGGTCATCAAGGAATACGAGGGCTGGCGCCAGGTGCGCGATGCCGATGGCGCCGCCGGGTGGGTGCTGCAATCGTTCCTGTCGGGGCGGCGCACGGCGCTGGTGCTTCCCTGGGACGCCAAGTCGGGCAAGCAGCCGCCCAAGGTGGCGCTGCGCGACAACGACAGCTCGCGGGCGAGCGCGGTGGCGATGGTCGAGGCCGGCGTCATTGCCAACATCAGCTCGTGCGACGGCAGCTGGTGCCGCGTCAGCATCGACCGCTTCCGCGGCTACATCGAGCAGAAAAAGCTGTGGGGCGTGTACGAGAACGAAGTGATCAACTAGCGGCCGCGCCGTCAGCCGCGCTTGGGAACAAGTCGGACGACCACGTCGATGTGGCTGACGGCCATGCCATCGGGCGGAGTGGGCACGCCGTCGACGCGAATCGCGTCGCCGGGGATGTCGCGCAGCTCCCCGTCCTCTTCCACGAAGAAGTGATTGTGGTTCGACACGTTGGTGTCGAAGTAGGCACGCGCACCGTTGATCGCGAGCTCGCGCAGCAGGCCTGCGCGCTTGAACTGATGCAACGTGTTGTAGACGGTCGCGAGCGAGACATGATGCCCGACCGCGGTCGCCTCGGCGTGCAGCAGCTCCGCCGTCACGTGCCGGTCCTCGCCTTCGAACAGCAGCGCGCCCAGAGCCAGACGCTGGCGCGTCGGCCGCAAGCCCGCCTGGCGCAAGAGCTGCGACGTGCTCGGCGCCGATCTGTCCTTATTGGATCGTGGACCCGTGTTGGTCATGCGTTCTTCCAGGCTCGCGCCAGTTGATCAATCCGCTGCGCCGCGCCCGCAAACGGGCATTTATCCAAGCTTACAACGCCTGTATAGTATAAGGTCCAAAAAGAAGGCCTGCAATACGGGGGCTAAATCACTCCGGCGCATACCGAAGCCGCCCGAGTCCACCCCGCAATCCCTTTTGAAGATGGGGCGTCTGTGTTAGGAAGCCCGCGACTGCGAGGGCGCCGCGCATCGGCCGGCGATAAAGAGGCATGTGAGCTAAGGGTCATGACAGAACGCCGCACGAGCTACGAATTCGAAGATCTTCTTTCGTGCGGGCGTGGCGAGCTGTTCGGGCCCGGCAACGCTCAGTTGCCGCTGCCTCCCATGCTGATGTTCGACAGAATTTCGACCATCTCGGAGACCGGCGGGCAGCACGGCAAGGGCCAGGTGGCTGCCGAGCTCGCCGTGGCCGGCAACAGCAGGCTCAACTGGTTCTTCGATTGCCATTTCGAGGGCGATCCGGTCATGCCGGGGTGCCTCGGCCTCGACGCGCTCTGGCAGCTCACGGGCTTCTTCCTGGGCTGGCTCGGGGCGCCGGGACGCGGGCGCGCGCTCGGCGTGGGAGAGGTGAAATTCACGGGAATGGTGGTGCCGAGCGTCTCCAAGGTCGAGTACATCGTCGACCTGAAGCGGGTCATTCTACGCCGGCTTAAACTCGCCATCGCCGACGGTGTCATGAAAGCAGACGGCCAAGTGATCTATACGGCCAACGACTTGCGCGTCGGCCTGTTCGAAACAGGCGAGGCAACCGCCGCGCTCAGTCCTTGATCTCGTTGCTTTTTCGTGCACGCTTCCGGGGCGAAGCGGAGAGGAATTGCGGATGAGACGTGTGGTCGTCACCGGCATGGGCATTGTTTCCTCGATCGGAAACAGCTGCCAAGAGGTGCTCGCCTCACTGCGCGAGGCCAAATCCGGCATTGTGCGCGCCGAAAAATATGCCGAGCTCGGCTTCCGCTGCCAAGTGCACGGAGCGCCCAACATCGATTGGGAGGCGCAAGTTCCCCGCAAGGCCAAGCGCTTCATGGGCGCAGGCGTGGGCTGGAACTACATCGCCATGGAGCAGGCCATCCGCGACGCCGGCCTGCAGGAAAACGAGGTCATCAACGAGCGCACGGGCATCATCGTGGGCTCGGGCGGGCCCTCGACGAAGGCCATCGTCGCTGCGGCCGACACCACGCGCGAGCGCGATCCACGCAAAATCGGCCCCTTCGAGGTCCCCAAAGCCATGTGCTCGGGCCCTTCGGCGGCGCTTGCCACCAGCTTTCAGATCAAGGGCGTCAATTATTCGATCTCGTCGGCCTGCTCGACCTCGGCCCACTGCATCGGCAATGCGGCCGAGCACATTGCCTGGGGCAAGCAGGACGTAATGTTCGCGGGCGGCTGCGAGGAGCTCGACTGGACGCTCTCGGTGCTGTTCGACGCCATGGGCGCCATGTCCACCAAGTTTAACGACACGCCCGCGAAGGCCAGCCGCGCCTATGACAAGGACCGCGACGGCTTCGTGATCGCGGGCGGCGCCGGCGTCGTGGTGCTGGAGGAGCTGGAGCACGCCAAGGCGCGCGGGGCACGCATTTACGGCGAGTTGGCCGGCTACGGCGCCACCTCCGACGGCTTCGACATGGTGGCCCCCTCCGGCGAGGGCGCGGTGCGGTGCATGCGGCTGGCGCTCGAGGGCCTGGACGGCAAGGGCGTCGGGCAAAAGGTCGACTACATTAACCCCCACGGCACCGGCACGCCCATCGGCGATCTGCGCGAGATCGAGGCGATCCGCGCGGTCTTTAATGGGGATGTGCCCAAGATCGCGGCCACCAAATCGCTGACCGGGCACTCCCTGGGCGCCATCGGGGTGCAGGAGGCGATCTTCTCCCTGCTCATGATGAACAATGGTTTTATCTGCGAAAGCGCCAACATTGACGAGCTCGATCCGGCCTTCGCGGACATGCCCATCGTGCGCGAGCGCCTCGACGGGGTCAGCCTTAACTGTGTGATGTCCAACAGCTTCGGTTTCGGTGGAACAAATGCCACGCTCGTGTTTCGTCGCCTGAGCAGTTAATTAAGTTGTCATGTTGTGGCGGCAAGGAGTTGACCTCGGTCGAACTCCTTAGGGCGCCCCTCAGCATGAGACTTTACAAGAACGGCAGTGGCTGGTTCGAACTCCATGGACGCGCATTCGGCGCAGCGACGGTGACACCCATGACCCAGATCGATATTGCAAAACCGGGCCCTCTGATGGCCGGCAAACGCGGCCTTATCATGGGGGTGGCCAATGAACGGTCCATCGCCTGGGGTATCTCTAAAATACTTGCGGGCCAGGGCGCCAAGCTCGCCTTCACCTACCAGGACGGCGCGTTCGGACGCCGCGCCTTGCCGCTGGCGCAGTCGCTCGGATCGGAGATTATCGAGCCCTGCAACGTTCTCGACCTGAAGAGCGTCGACAACGCCTTCGCCCGCATCAAGGAGGTGTGGGGCGGCCTGGACTTCGTCGTGCACGCGCTCGCCTTCTCGGATCCGCGCGAACTGCATGGCCGCTACGTCAACACCACGCGCGAGAACTTCACCAACACCATGGTGATCTCGTGCTTCTCTTTCACCGAGATCGCCAAGCGCGCCATCGAGCTGATGCCGGACGGCGGCTCGCTGCTGACGCTGAGCTATGCCGGCGCCACGCGCTCGGTGCCGTCCTACAACGTGATGGGCGTCGCCAAGGCTGCGCTGGAGGCTTCCGTGCGCTATCTCGCCGCCGACCTCGGACCGCAGGGCATCCGCGTCAACGCGCTGTCGGCAGGTCCGATGCGCACGCTATCGGGCGCGGGTATCTCGGATGCGCGCGTGCTCTTCAACTTCCAGAAAGAGAACTCGCCCCTGAAGCGCACGCCGACACTGACCGAGGTGGGAGGCTCCGCGCTCTATCTGCTTTCCGACCTGTCGGGCGCGGTGACGGGCGAGGTCCACTTCGTCGATTGCGGCTACTCGACCGTCGCCATGCCCAGCCTGGAGACGTTGAAGGCGCACGATGCCGAGGCGACCGCCCCGCCGGGCGGGCGCACGCCGTCGGAAGCTGCGGAATAACATCCTTTTCGGCGTCCAAAACCCTTTCCCGCTAGCG
This sequence comes from uncultured Alphaproteobacteria bacterium, assembly GCA_963776675.1. Classification (GTDB taxonomy): domain Bacteria; phylum Pseudomonadota; class Alphaproteobacteria; order Rhizobiales; family Hyphomicrobiaceae; genus Hyphomicrobium_A. The sequence continues at coordinate 41,149 of CAVZNR010000027.1, forward strand.
TTAACTTCGCTAGGGTCTCGCGCGCACTAAAGTTTATACAACCATAGCACAGGGAGAGTGCAATGAAGTATGGCTTGTTTGCTGCGATTGCGTTTGCGTTCGTTGCTTTGATCGGCGGAGCGGCTTCGGCCGGCGTCGCCACCAGCGGCCTCACCAATGCGACCGTTGCCCCCTCGGCCTCGATCGTTCAGGAGGCCGGTTGGCGTAGCCGTAAGTGCTATCGCCGTTGCCGTCACCACGGGCATAGCCGTTGGCGGTGCCGCAAGCGTTGCGGCTGGTTCTGATGCGCGACAGGCACGCGTGACCTAGGTCAGCGTGCTGGTCAGCGGTCATAGCCTGACCACATTAGCGCCCGGTCGTGATCCTGGATCGAGATCACGGCCGGGCCTTTTCGCATCTTGACGGCTCCATGACGGCATCCCACACACGCGCATGATCGGCGTCTTCAATTCCGGCCTTGGCGGTCTCACCGTGGTGCGCGCGCTCGTCGAGCGCTTTCCGCACCTGGATTTCATTTATTTCGGCGATCACGCCCACGTCCCCTACGGCGATCGGACGTCGGAGGAGGTCGTCGATTTTACGCGCGCCGGGAACCGAGGCCCTGTTCTCGGCCGGCTGCAAGCTGGTGCTGCTCGGCTGCAATACCGCCACCGCGGTTGCCGCGCGGCGCCTGCAGCAGGACTGGCTGCCGTCGAGCGGATGGCGCGGCCACAACGTGCTGGGCATCGTCGCCCCCACGGTCGAGGCCGCCACGCAGACGCCGTGGGCCGTCTCCTCGCCGCAGTACCCGCAAAAGTACAACACCGACCTCATCGCGGTGTTCGGCACCACGCGCACGATTCAGTCGGGCGTCTACCCAGAAGAGATCCGCAAGCGCTGCCCCAAGGTCACAGTCGTGCAGCAGATCTGCGCGCGTCTCGCCGGCGCGATCGAAGACGCCGCGCCGGAGGACGAGCTCGACAGCCTGGTCGAGGAAGGCATTCGCGGCATGCTGGCGCAAACGGGCGGCGTGCCCCCTCACCGCGCCATCCTGGGTTGTACGCACTTCCCATTGGTCGAGCATCTGTTCCGTCGCCACCTTCCGCCGTTCGCGCGCATCCTCTCCCAGCCGGAGGTCGTCGCCGACAGCTTCGAGGACTATCTGGCGCGCCATCCGAGCTACGTGGCCGGCGACAAGGGCGGCTCGCTCATGCTGCTGACCACGGGCAGCCCCGACGAAATCAGCGCCCATGCGCGTGTTTTCTGGCCGGAAGTGTAGCGCATTCACGCGCGCCGCGGCGTAAAAGCCTCGCAACCAACGCGCAACCATTCCTATATCTAGTGCTCCTGCCAACCAGGGAGCCGAGATGAGCGCCAAACCGCACCAAGCCGCGCATACGCATGGGGCCGGCTGCGGCGCACGGCAACGATGCCGCAAGCGAGGCCGACAGCCGCGTGAAAGACCCGGTGTGCGGCATGAGCGTCGACCCGCACACCGCCAAGCATCGGGGCGAGCACGCCGGGCGCACCTACTATTTCTGCTCGGCCGGCTGCCGCAGCAAGTTCCTGGCCGAGCCTGAACGCTATCTGTCGCCCGCGGAGGCGAAGGCGGAGCCGGTCAAGCCCGGCGCCATCTACACCTGCCCGATGCACCCGAGATCCGCCAAGTCGGACCCGGCTCGTGCCCCATCTGCGGCATGGCGCTGGAGCCGTTGGACATCACGGCCGAGCAGGGACCGAACGTCGAGCTGATCGACATGCAGCGCCGCTTCTGGATCGGGCTGGCGCTGGCGCTTCCCGTGTTCCTGCTGGAGATGGGCGGGCACATCTTCGGGCCCATCCTGGCGCCGGCCGTTTCCAACTGGGTGCAGCTCGTGCTGGCGACGCCCGTGGTCGTGTGGGCCGGCGCGCCATTTTTCGAGCGCGCCTGGCAATCGCTCGTCACGCGCAACCTCAACATGTTCACGCTGATTGCGCTCGGCACGGGCGCGGCGTGGAGCTACAGCGTCGTCGCGACGCTGGCTCCCGGCATTTTTCCCGACGCCTTTCGCGCGGCCGACGGAACGGTTGCGGTGTACTTCGAGGCGGCCGCCGTCATTACCGTGCTGGTTCTGCTCGGCCAGGTGCTGGAGCTGAGAGCGCGCGAATCGACCGGCGGTGCCATCCGAGCGCTTCTCGATCTGGCGCCAAAGACGGCGCGGCTCATCGACAAGGACGGGAGCGAGCGCGAGGTGGCGCTCGACGAGGTCGCGATCGGCAACCGCCTGCGCGTACGTCCCGGCGAGAAGGTCCCCGTCGATGGCAAGGTGATCGAAGGCCGCAGTGCGGTCGACGAATCCATGGTGACGGGCGAATCGATGCCCGTCACGAAGGAAACCGGAGACACGGTCATCGGCGGCACGCTCAACGCCAGCGGCGGCCTCGTCATCGAGGCGACGCGCGTCGGGCGCGACACCATGCTTGCGCGCATCGTGCAGCTCGTGGCCGAAGCGCAAAGAAGCCGCGCGCCGATCCAGCGCCTCGCCGACGCGGTGGCCGGCTGGTTCGTGCCGGCCGTGATTTTCGTGGCGCTGCTTGCCTTCGCCGCCTGGGCGACCTGGGGGCCGGAGCCGCGCCTGGCGTATGCCCTGGTCGCCGCCGTTGCGGTGCTCATTATTGCCTGCCCCTGCGCGCTCGGATTGGCCACCCCCATGTCGATCATGGTGGGCGTGGGACGCGGCGCGGAGGCCGGCGTTCTGATCAAGAACGCCGAGGCGCTGGAGCAGATGGAGAGGGTCGATACTCTGGTCGTCGACAAGACGGGTACGCTGACCGAAGGCAAGCCGGCGGTGACCGCAATTCGGCCGGCCGCCGGTTTCGATCAGGACGAGCTCTTGCGGCTCGCCGCCAGCGTGGAGCGGGCGAGCGAGCATCCCCTGGCCGCAGCGATCGTCGCCGCGGCTGAGCAGCGCAAAATGTCGTTGAGCTCGGCCAAAGACTTCGACGCACCGTCCGGCAAGGGGGCGCTCGGCACGGTCGACGGCAAACGCGTTCTCATCGGCAACGCGCGCTTCCTGGACGAGCAGGGCGTCGACGTCTCGGCGCTGAAGGCTGCAGCGGAAGACTTGCGCAAGGAGGGGGCCACCGCGATCTTCGTCGGCATCGACGGCAAGGCGGCAGGCGCCATCGCCATCGCCGACCCCGTGAAGGCTTCGACGCCGGCAGCGGTGGAAGCGCTCAAGAAGGACGGCGTGCGCATCGTCATGCTGACCGGCGACAACCGCACCACGGCGGAGGCGATCGCGCGCCGGCTCGGCATCACCGAGATCGAGGCCGAAGTGCTGCCCGATCAGAAGAGCGCCATCGTCACCAAGCTCAAGAGCGAGGGACGCGTCGTCGCCATGGCCGGCGACGGCGTCAACGACGCGCCGGCGCTTGCCGCGGCCGATGTCGGCATCGCCATGGGCACCGGCACCGACGTCGCCATCGAAAGCGCCGGCGTCACGCTGCTGAAGGGCGACCTCACCGGCATCGTGCGCGCGCGCCACCTGTCGCAGGCGGTGATGCGCAACATCCGCCAGAACCTGTTCTTCGCTTTCATCTATAACGCCGCGGGCGTGCCGATCGCGGCGGGCGTGCTTTATCCCGCCTTCGGTATCCTGCTGTCGCCGATCATCGCGGCAGCGGCCATGTCGCTCTCCTCGGTGAGCGTCATCTCAAATGCGCTGCGCCTGCGCGGCGTGAAGCTCGACGGTTGATTAGTGGTCCGTCGCAAGCGTTCCGGTGTCGGGACGGAAGGAGTTTCGCGCCGGAACGAGACCGAGCCCAAGCGTCGCCGCAACCGCGGTCTGCCACGGCAGAAGCAGGATGGCCGGATTGTCGTAGTTGCTCGTCCACGGCAGGAGCAGACCGAAAATCGCCCCGACCGAGACGACGGCGAGGACAACCGCCCAGCGCCGTAGCGCGAAAGTGGAGGTGGCCGCTCCCGCCCACGTGACGAACGCGCCGACTGCGCCGGCGGCAAAACCGGGGCCGTAGGTTTTGAATGCTTCCGGGATGACCGGCGCCTTGAGCCAGTGCTCATCGAGTTGCAGGGCGAGATTGACGGCCAATTCCCAGCCGATCCAGGTCGCCGCCAATGCCGTTGCCGCCGCGGTCAACGAGCGGCTTCCCCACTGCCAGACACCGAAGCCGACAACGAGGCCGAACCATGTGCCGGAAAGCACCATGTAGAGCCCGAGGCGCGGTGCCTCGCCAAAGCCGAAGCCCAGAGCATAGCTGCCGAGGATGCCTGACGCGCCGCCGAGTGCGGCGAGCACCCAGGCTGGGTGATGCAGGATTGCTTTCATGTGGACCGCCGACAGCTCCATCCATTGCCGGCCGTGATAACGGCACCGCAACGTGGCTGCACGATGGTAAAGCGTGACGGTAGGCCAGGGGCGCCCAAATCGCGCCGCCGCTACCTCGCCGCCTGCTGCGACGGCAGCGTATCGAAGCGCGCCTTCTGCTCGTCCGAAAGCGAGTCGTAGAAGCCGGTGAGCGCCGGGCGCACCTCGTTCACGGCGGTGATCGTGTCGTGCAGCCGCTGGTCCATGGCTTGCAGCCGCGCCTCCGGCGTCGCCGGCACACCCTTCGGACACGACAGCCGCAGCTTCTGCGCGGCGTCGCTCGCTGCCGACTTGAGCTGATCGAGCGCCGTCTTCTGACGCGCGTCCGGCTGCACCGACTGCTCGATCTGCTGCACCGGCACATCGGTGAACTGCTGGCCCTCGTCGACGCAGCCGCCGATGTCGCTCATCTGCATGGGATCGGCGCTCGTCGACTGGCTGCCGCCGAGCGCGTCAAGCGCCTTGCGCTGCTCGTCGTTGAGCACCTTGGAGAAGGCCGCGAGCGGCGCCTGAAGCGTATCGACCGCCTGATCCATGGCCGCGAGTCGCTTATCAAGCGCATCGAGACGGCCGACGGGCGTCAGCGGCGCCTCGCTCGGGCAGGCACCCTTGAGGATCACCTCGGCCTTTTGCGAGGCAGATTCCAGATCATTGAACGCCGCGCGCTGGCTCTTGTCCGGTTTCACCGCCTGCTCGATCTGGCTCATGGGCAGCGCGCCGACACCTGGCGCCAGGCCGCTGCAGGTCTGCGCCACCTGGGTGGAGGCTTCAGCGTCTGCCGCCGAGGGAGGCGCCTCGTTGGCCGGTCCGCCGCTGTAGACGTTCTGGTGCGACTCGCGCGCGACTTGGTAGGTGCCCCCATCACCCGTCCACGCATACGCGCCGTAGCCCTGCGGCCACTGGTAGACGCCGTCGGGCCAGAACAGGCCGGTCAGAATGACGTTGAGGCCGTAGTCCCAGAAGGCCGGCGGCCCGGCATAGGGCCACCACGCATAGGAGAGCATGTCGCCCAGCGCGAAGGGCCAGAAGACGGCGCCGGCCCAGCCCCAGCGGCAGTTGTTGCAGACCCAGTGATGGTCGCCGAATTGATTGTTCCAGAACGCGTTGTGGTTCCAGTGGCCGTTGTTGATGGGATCGTGCACGTCGCGGGCGGCGAGGTCGCGATGGTCGCCCAGATCGCGGCCGGCGTCGCGGTGGTCGCCGTCGTCATGACGATCCGCCTGGTCGTGGCGGTCGGCGTCGTCACGGTGATCGTCGTCGCGGCGCGCATCCTCGGCCGGACGGTGGTCCTCCTCGGGCCGGCGCATCTCCTCGGGGCGGCGCTCCTCGGGGCGGAAGTCGCGCTCCGGCGCACGAAAATCGCGGCCCTCGAAACGGCCGCCACCGCCGAAATGCCCACCGCCTCCGAAATGTCCGCCGCCGCCGCGGGCGTAGCCGTCGGTGGTGGAGCAGCACAGAGCAGCGAATGAAGCGCCGGCGAGCAGCGCAACCGACCAATTGCGAACCATGTCGTCCCTCTTAGAGCGATGTCCCGGTCCATGCCGCAGCGCATCGCAGCGCCAAGCGCACATGGGATTCGACGGCACTCTAAAGCGGCGAGGCGTGCACCGGCTGCTCTTCCGTGCGGCAGGGAAAAGAAACGGTTCACGGCGCGCGCCAAGATCCATGCTTGACCGGCACGGTTGATTAACGCGCGGGGCCGGGCCATAGCCCACCACCCACAACGTCCCCGACATGGCTCGACCCTGCCGGCGAGGCCTGGGCTCTCGTCGTCGGTCCCGGCGGAGGCTCCATGCCCTTGCACATGTACTGAGGATGCTACACATACGCGCTTGCGACGTCCGCTACCGTTAGGCGGACGTCGCTTGCGTTTGCGATACCTGCAGCGCAAGCCGAGCCAAGGAAGGATCTCGATGGCGCTGCAAACGACCGAAACCGCGATCTCCGTGCCGGCGGAGTGGGCGCCGCAGAAGGCCATCTGGACGGCGTGGCCCGCCGACCCGCGCGAATGGAACGGCGATCTCGAGGCCCCCCGCCACGACGTGGCAGAGCTCGTACGGGTGCTGGCGCGCACCAATACCGTGCGGGTGCTGGTGAACGGGCCCGAGGCCATGGCTTCGGCGCAGGCGGCGTTTGGCACAAGCGTCGAGCTCGTGGCTGCGCGCTACGGCGACATCTGGCTGCGCGACACGGGGCCGATCTTTGCGCGCGGTGCCGACGGCAAGGTTGCGCTGCGCTTCGCAACCAACAGCTGGGGCGGCAAGTACGATCTGCCCGACGACGCAACCGTCGGCGACGAGGTCGCGCGTCTGGCGGAAACACCGGTGCGCCGCTTCGACTTCGTGCTGGAGGGAGGCGCGGTCGACCACGACGGCGAAGGCACGATCCTGACCACGCGCCAGACGCTGCTCAACCCCAACCGCAACGGCTGGACGAAAGAGCAGGCGGAGGCGGCGCTGCACGATGCCTTCGGCGCGCGAAAAATCATCTGGATCGACGAGGGGCTTCTGAACGACCACACCGACGGCCACATCGATAACATCGCGCGCTTCGTGGCGCCCGGTCGCGTCGTTTGCCAGGCGCCCACGGGCGCGGACGATCCCAATGCGGCAACGCTCGACCAGATCGCGCGCACCTTAGAGAGCGCGACCGACGCCTTGGGCCGCAAGCTCGAGGTCGTGCGCATCGCCGGCGCCGGGTTGTATCGCAACATCGCCGGAGACATCTCGCCTGCCTCGCACATGAACTTCATCATCGCCAACGAGGTCGTCGTGGTTCCCGTCTATGGCACGCCGACGCAGGAGCAGGCGCTCGAGGAGCTGCAGGCGGTGTTTACGGATCGCAAGGTGATCGGCGTATCCTCAAAGGGCCTCCTCGGCTTCGGCGAAGCGGGCGGCGGCTCGTTCCACTGCATCACCCAGCAGGAACCCGTGTAGATGACCAAGCGGACGATCACGGTGGCGGCCATTCAGACCTCGTATGGCTCCGACATGGCGGCCAACATCGCCAAGACGGAAGCCTTCGTGCGTGAGGCCGCGCGCGACGGCGCGCAGGTCGTGCTGCCGTCGGAGCTGTTCCAGGGCATCTACTTCTGCACCAAGCAGGACCCAAAGTGGTTCGAGACGGCCTATCCTGTCGACGCGCACCCTTGCGTGCTGGCCATGCGCAAGCTCGCAAAAGAGCTGGGCATCGTCATCCCCATCTCGTTTTTCGAGAAGGACGGGCCCCGCTACTACAACAGCGTGGCGATCGCCGACACCGACGGCGCGATCCTCGGCGTCTACCGCAAGAGCCACATTCCCGATGGCCCGGGCTACCAGGAGAAGTACTACTTCCATCCCGGCGACACCGGCTTCAAGGCGTGGAAGACGCAGGCCGGCTCAATCGGCGTGGGCATCTGCTGGGACCAGTGGTTCCCGGAATCGGCGCGCGCCATGATGCTCGCCGGCGCGGAGGTTCTGTTCTATCCCACGGCGATCGGCTCGGAGCCCTATGACGCGAGCCTCGACACGCACCTGCAGTGGCAGCGCGCGATGCAGGGTCATGCGGTCTCGAATGCGGTCCCCATCGTCGCCGCCAACCGCATCGGCGTGGAGGACAACGACGGCGTGAGCCAGAGGTACTACGGCCACTCCTTCATCGCCGATCATCGCGGCGATCTGGTCGAGAGCCTGGGCGCCGGCGACGAAGGCGTGCTGATCCACACCTTCGATCTCGACGAGATCGCGACTACCGGGCCGACTGGGGCTTCTTCCGCGACCGCCGGCCGGAGCTTTATGCCAAGAGCATCGTCTGAGCATGGCCTTGCCAGCGAACCCACTGGACGATCCGGCGGCGGCAACGCTGGCCGCAGGAGACATCGAGGCGCGGTTCCTGCCGTCCTTCGGCATGCTGGGTGCCTCGCTGCGCCACAAGGGCGTGGAGATCCTGCGCCGCCTCGATGATCTTGCCGCGTCGGCCGCCAAGGGCAGCACCGCCGGCATCCCGTTCCTCTACCCATGGGCGAACCGGCTCTCGGCGCCGCGCTACAAGAAAGCGGGCCCCGAGGTCGTGCTCGACCCCGCTTCACCGCTTCTGCATTTCGATCCCAACGGGTTGCCGATCCACGGCGTGCCGTGGCCACACCTCAAGTGGACCGTCGTCGAGAAGCAAGCGGACCGCGTCACGGCGGGGCTCGATTGGACGTGCCCCGACCTGCTCGCCGTCTTCCCCTACCCTCACCGCCTGACGATGACGGCGAGCCTGCAAGCCGACGGCCTCGCAATTGCGACCGTGGTGCATGCGGGCGACAAGCCCGTGCCGGTGAGCTTCGGCTTTCATCCCTACATCGGCGTGCCCGATGTTCCGCGCTCCGAGTGGCGCCTGACGCTGCCACGCATGCAGCACCTGGCACTCGATGCAAACGGGATTCCGACGGGCGCGGAGACGGCCTTTGACGGGCTCGATGCGCCTCTGGGCGCGCGCGCCTTCGACGACGGCTTCGCGCTGCTTGGTGGAGAGGCCACGCTGTCGATCGCGGGCGGCGGGCGCCGCATCTCGATCGACCTCATCGAGGGCTTCCAGAACACGCAAGTGTTCGCGCCGAAGGACAAGGACTTTATCGCGCTGGAGCCGATGACCGCGCCGACGAACGCGCTGATCAGCGGCGAGGGGCTTCGGCTCGTGGTGCCGGACGCCGCCTTTCGCACGCTCTTTCGCATTCGCGTAGAGGCCACCACCTGACATCGAGCGCTGCAACGCCGCGCTTCACCTCAGATGCCGGCATACCAGGCGTAGCCTCGGTCCTCCCAGTAGCCGCCCTTGCCGCGGCCGAAGCGGTCGAAGCCATCCACCACCTCGATGGTGTGGACGTACTTCGGCTGCTTGTAACCGAGCGCTCGCTCGATGCGCACGCGGATCGGCGCTCCATTGGGAACCGGAAGCGATTTGTCGTTCAATCCGTACGCCAGAATAGTCTGCGGGTGGCGCCCATCGATCAAATCGCAGCTTTCGTAGTAGTAGGTGGGCGCGGCGCGGGCTCCGCTCATGTTGTCGTAGCAATGGAAGACGAGATAGCGCGCGGCCGGCTTCAGCTTCACCTCGTCGAGCACGGCCGCCAGGGGCGTGCCGGTCCACTTGGCGATGCAGCTCCATCCCTCGACGCAATCATGGCGCGTGATCTGCGTTCGCGACGGCATGTTGCGCAGCTCTTCCAGGGAGTAGCTCCTCGGCGTCTCGACGAGACCCTTGATGGCGAGGCGGTAGTCGGCGAACTCGTTGGCCTTTAGAGCGGCGTACTCTGCCGACTGCGGATTGGTCGAGCCATTGGGCCGCTGGCCTTGGCGGATCTCGCTTTCCGAATACTCCGGCGCCAAAGCATCTCTGCCCATCAGCAGGCGCTGCACGCGATAGGTAAGCTCATCGGCCTTGCCAACGAAATCGCGCACGCCGCTGTTGCGGTTGCCGAGACCATCGAAGAGATCGCAGCCGCCGAGCGCAAGACTGGAAACGCCGAGCGTGCCCAGCCCCAAAAGTCGGCGACGGCTCATGATGAGCTTGCTCATGACTTTTCCTCCGGATCGGTCCGATACCACCCGGTGATCATCGAGCGCAGCTCGTTGAGCGGTCCGGCGGCGAGCACCATGAGAATGTGGACGGCGAAGAAGAGGACGAGCAGGAACATCACCAGAAAGTGGATGGTGCGCGCCGTCTGCCGGCCGCCGAAGAGGTCGAGCAGCCACGGCCACGCCGCATCCATTCCGGGGCTCATGGTGATCCCGGTGAGAACCATGGCCGGCAGCAGCACGAAGAGCACGGCGCCATAGGAGAGCTTCTGCAGCACATTGTAGCTGCGCCCGTGGTGGAAGCGGAAACGGGCATGCTCTGCAACGTCGCGCGGGAGATTGGCGATATCCTTGCCCGTCGGTGCCAAATCCCGGCGGATATGGCCGGTGATGAAACCGGCGCAAAGCCAGACGAACAGGGTTCCGACCAGGAGCCAGGCAAAGAAGAAATGCACGACCCGACCCGTTGCCAAATCCCGATAGGACGGGATCGTCAGGGCGGCGGGAAAGCCACGCACCTGGCGCTTGTCCTCGGGTCCGCTCAGTCCGAAGACGCCTGTCGTATCGAACGCGTGCCCGAAAATCGTCGTCCGGCCGCGCGGACCCTCGGGTGTGTTCACCGCTGCCATCTTGAGGACAGAGTTATCGAAGCCGAAGCCGCTCTGTTGGCCGATGTAGAGCGTGGGGTGCGCATTGAAGATCTGCAGACCGGAAAACAAGAGAAAGAACAGGCAGATGGCCCACAGCCAGTGGGTCACCCGCGTCCAGATCGATTGGCGGTAGACGAGCGGACCTGCGCGCGCGATCTCGGCTCCCGCGGTTTGGCTGTCATGGACCATCCATCGACCTCTCACGCTTTGAGCTGCACCTTCGCATGTCGCTGTGCGTCGGGCCCGAGCCGAACGCACCGGCAGTGTGCCGCGAATTTACAGCTGCATGTATGTCTGTTTTCGCAAGGGACTGTTTGACTGTTACCAACGGCGGCTCGTCATTCCGCCGGCACCGCGCCAGCCATTGAGCCCACCTAACTACGTCGGAATAGCGCCGATTTCCGCTAGCGCCTCTGCAAATCGAAGGGGTTTTTGAAGGCTTGATTAAGCGCACATTCCTTATGCTGATCAAAAGCCAAACCGGGACACCATGAGCAAATCCGACCCCAACCTGACGTGCAAAGGATGCCGCACGCCGCTCGATTTCGACTTCTCAATGGCGTTCCAGCCGATCGTCGACCTAGAGGACGGCAGCGTGTTCGCGCATGAAGCGCTGGTGCGCGGCACCGGTGGGGAGTTGGCCGGAAGCGTGCTCGGGCGCGTCACGCCCGAGACCCGCTTCGCCTTCGATCAGCTCTGCCGCGTTCGCGCAGTCGAGATGGCGGCGGCTCTGGAGGTGAGGACCAACCTCCACATCAACTTCATGCCGAACGCGGTCTATGAGCCGCGCCAATGCATTCGCAGCACGCTCGACGCTGCGGCGCGGACCGGATTTCCTATCGGCCGCATCGTGTTCGAGACGACGGAAGACGAGCGGGTGCACGACCCGGACCGCCTCAAGGGGATCCTCAGCACCTACAAGCACCAGGGCTTCATGACGGCGATCGACGACTTCGGTGCCGGCTACGCCGGCCTCAATCTTCTGGCCGAATTCCAGCCCGACATCGTCAAGCTCGACATGGCGCTGGTGCGCGGCATCGACGCCAACGCCCCGCGCCGCACCATCGTCGGCGGCATCGTCGGTATCTGCCGCATGCTCGGAATTCGCGTCGTCGCCGAAGGCGTCGAATCGACGGCCGAGGCGCGCACGCTGCGCAACCTGGGCATCACGCTGATGCAGGGGTTCCTCTTTGCCAAGCCCGCATTCGAGGCGCTGCCGCCGGTCGATCTGTCGGTGCTCGGGCCCGACTTGCGTTTCGATGTGGCCTAACGAATCAGCCGATCGCGGCGCCAGCGTGGCATGGGCGCCGCGATCAACCTGCCGCGCTCGGGGGATTATTGCGCCTGCAGCAACGCTTTGAAGTCCTGCAAGCCGAGCGTAGCGAGCGTGTTGAGCTGCTCGTCGAGGATCTCGTAGATGACGCCATCCTGTCCGCGGTTGGAGAAAAAAGCGATCACGTCCTCGTCGCCGCCACCTTCGGTGTGCGGCTCGCCGCCGCCGCGTGTCGCCACGTAGCTGCCGACGGGACGCACCTCCTTCACCTCGCCGTTGGCCCGGTAGATGCGCAACTCGCCTTGCAGAATGACGGTCACGTAGTCAGCGTGATGGCGGTGCAGGACGACTCGCTTGTTGGCGGCAAACTTGAATAGGATGTCGACGATCTTCCTCTCCTCGTCGACGGCACAGATGTGGTAGTGCAGGTTGTCGATGCCTTCCAGCGTGTGCCAGGTGACGTTGCGTTCGTCGAACCTGTAGTCGCGCGTCATCAGCATGGTTTCACTCCCATTCAATTTCAGTTTGTTGGCGGTGTGTCGTTCTTGGTCCGGCGCTCGAGTCCTTGGAGCATGTAGATCGCGGCGCGCTTCCACGCCCTCTCGTTGTCGCCGCGGAAGTCGAAGGTCTTGGCGTAGACGATGTTACCGGTGACCACGTCCTTGACGACGACGTGCAGGCTCATGACGAGTGTGCTCATCTTGAAGAGCCATCCGATCATCACACGGTCGGCGCCGACGCTCTTTGCGATGTCGAGCTCGCAACCGTTGCAGGCGCGCAGATAAGTCCCGGAATTCTCAGCTGCCACCGCACGCTTCACGCGCTCGCCATCCACCACGTCGTAGAGGCCGGCAGCAGCCAGGTCCTCGCGAACCAAGCGGGTCAAGCGCGCGAGCATGGCGTCATGCTCGTTCGGGCCGACCTCGCCTGAGGTGTCCTTGATCTCGAACGGGAGCACGGCGATGCGCGGGGTGGCGCCCGCGACGGCGGCAGGTTCCCACCCCGTCGCTAGGGCGAGGCCCGCCGCCAGCAGGATGGCGCCGCACAGGAGCCGTCTTAGGGGCCTCCGGGGGGAGATGGCGCCGTGTCTCGTGGGTGCGTTTTCCAAGCTGGCGAATTCCCTTTGCCTTGCGATCGGTAGATGCGCGACGCTAGGCAAGAGGCGAGCGGCCGGAAACGGGCGGTTGCCCGCGAAATGTCGGGCAAATTGCCTGAGTTTTCTCTGCTACCGTTCCCACAAATAAACCGGCTCATTCGACGTTCGTGACCATGCCCGTTTCGTCTCCCATCGCAGCGCCCCGACGCAGGCGCCCCGCCGACCTCAAGGCGTCGCTGATCCTGCGCATCGCGCTGGTTGCGGCGACCTGCTTCATTGCCGTCACGGCGGCAGTGCTCTTCGATTCGGAGCGCGATGCGCGCGCGAATGCCGCGCACATCGCCGATCTTGTAAGCAGGCATCTCAGTCTCCAGCTCTGGCGCATCAACTCCGGATTCGATCTGTCGAACCGCTTTCCAGACTGGGATGCGCTCCTTACGAACACTTCCTCGGGCAGCCAGTGCGTGCGTTTCGAAAACCAAAATGGCGCTACCGTGCGCAGCGACTGCGTCGGCTCGCCGGCGCATCATGACCCGGCGCCAGGCTGGTTCTCTGCCCTGTGGACACGCGTATCGCAGCAAGCGCCCGCCGAAAGCACGGTATCCTACAAGGGCAAGACCTACGGCACCGTCATCGTCTCTTCGGATCCCAAGGTCGTCGCGAGCCGCGCCTGGGACGAAGTCAAGAATCTCGTCATCCTGACGGCGCTCACCATCCTTGCAGTGTCCGTTCTCGTCTACGTAGCAATCGCGCGCGCACTGGCACCGACCAAGGAGGTGATCTCAGGCCTCGACAAGCTTTCGAGCGGTGACTTTTCCCACCGCCTGCCGCACTTCAAGCTCGCCGAGCTGCAGCGCATTGCCGAAGTCGCCAACGGGCTCGCCGAGACGGTCGAGACCACGCTTGCCGAGCGCGCCGAGCTGTCGCGCCGCCTCATGAACGCGCAGGAAGAGGAGCGCCGCCGCCTTGCGCGCGAGCTGCACGACGCGTTCGGTCAGAACCTTACGGCGATTGCCGCGCTGTCCGCGTCGATCGAAAAGTCGGCCCAGGAGGCGTGCCCCGAGATCGAGGAGGAGGCGCGCAGCCTGTCCACGATTTCCATGGGCATGATGCAGTCGCTGCGCGGCACGCTGCTCGACCTGCGCCCCGCCGACATCGACAAGTTCGGATTGACGGAGAGCCTGAAGCAGCTGGTCGGCGTCTGGAGCGCTGGTGCGAAGCGCTCAACGCGCTTCGAGCTGAACATTCCGCAAAAACTCTCGCCCCTCTCCGATGCGGCCGCCGTCCACATCTTCCGCATTGCGCAGGAAGGCCTCACCAATGCGGTGAAGCACGCGGACGCCAGAACCGTTCGCCTCAGCGTCGAGCCGGTCTCAATGGCGCAACCGAAGGATCCGCATGCCGCGGGCATCCGCCTCACCATCGAGGACGATGGCAAGGGACGGGCCCGCAACGGCAAGGCGAGCGCCAACGGCATGGGCCTCATCAACATGCAGGAGCGGGTTGCGGCGCTCGGCGGCACGATCACGCTCGACGACCGTCCCGGCGCAGGTTTCACGGTGCGCATCGTCGTGCCAGTGGAGCCGGCGCAAGCGATAGAGGGCGCGCCCCCGTCATGATCCGCGTGATGCTCGTCGACGATCACGCCGTGGTGCGCGAGGGCTACCGCCGGCTGATCGAAAAGCACAACGGGCTTTCGGTCGTCGCGGAGGCGCCCGACGGCCAGACCGCCTATCAGCTCTATAAAGAGCAAAGTCCCGACGTCGTCGTCCTCGACCTGTCGATGCCGGGCAAGGGCGGCATCGAGGTGCTGCGTCAGCTGCGGCTGTGGGACGGCAGCGCGCGCATCCTGGTCTTCACCATGCATGAGAACGCCGCCTATGCGCTGCAGGCGTTCCAGACCGGCGCCAAGGGCTACATCACCAAGAGCAGCGCGCCGGAGCTGCTGATCAGCGCTATCCGCGACGTGGCGGCAGGCAAGACGGCGATCAGCCCCGACATGAGTCACGCGCTGGCGCTGTCGCGCATCAGCGACGAGGACGAGCTGCTCCACAGTCTTTCGCCGCGCGAGTTCGACATATTCCGGATGCTCGCCGATGCCAAATCGATCGCTGAGATCGCGACGACGCTCAACTTGAGCCCCAAGACCGTGTCGAACTACCACTATCTCATCAAGTCGAAGCTTGGCGTCGCCTCCGACATCGAGCTAGTGCACCTCGCCATGCGCATGAAGGTTGTAGGGCCCGGCTGATCCATCGAATGAGCGGCCCGAAATACACGCTCCCTTAGCCCGCCGTGCGCGATCGAGAGACCTGCAGGCGCAGGAGAACGACGGCCATGGGCGAGGAAAGCAATCTGGAGCGTCTCGATCAGCGCTTCACGCACATCTACGAGGCGGCGCGCGCCAAGGTTCTCGATGCGCAAAAGCAGAAGGCGCTCATCGTCATCGACGACGACGTGCTGCTGCTTTACCGGACCGGCCACGCCGTGCAGCAATTCCCAGGCCTGCGCCCTCCGCTCTACGTCAAGATGAAGACGCTGGGTCACATGCCGCTCGCGGTCTACTGCCTGCTGCGCGAGGACATGGGCGCGCGCTTGTCGGAGGAACGGCTCGAAGCCGTGAGAGACTATCGCCGGGCGGTCGAGGCCTGCACCGGCGACCTCGACACGCGCCAGGATGCCGCGCGCGGGATTCTGCCCCGGCCCAGTCTCATCTTCTCCAAGGTGCTGGCGATGCTCGACCGCGCCGTCACCGACGGGCAGGTCTCCGCCGCGGACTTGGCGGCATTCGCCCGGGGGGCGTCAGAGGATGTCCTGCCGGTGCTGGCCGCAGCGGCGCGCGTGCAGCTGGAGGCCTGCCATATGCGCATCCTGCAGATCCGGCACGAGCTCCTATCGCCGGCGCAGTGGAAGGAGCTGCGCGTGCTGGTGCTCGGGCCCTACATGGCCCAGCGCGGCCAGAATTTCCTGCAGTACTTCTCGCACCTTCTCGACACGCCCATGCACGCTGACCGGCGGCTCGTCTACTTCGACGGCGACGATCTCGCGGCGGCCTTCAATCGCCTCGGCACGACCATGCTCGACGCAGAGGCCTCGGCAGCGATTTTCGGCGATCGCGATCGCCTGCACCGCGATGTTCTCGCCGACGCCACCGCGCAATATCTGAGCGCGCTGACGCGGCCCCAGCGCCACGGCGCATGAGGGACCCTCGCGTCAGTCCTTGTCGGAGCTGAGGCCCGCGCGCACGATGCCGGCAATCTCCTCGTACATGCCCATGACCGGGGCCACCGCGCGGTGGAAGGCCGTCTTGGTGACGATCGTGTCGTGCAACACGAGAACGTCGATGCCCGTCGACAAAAAGCACTCCACGGCGTCGCGCGGCGTCTCGACGATGGGCTCGCCCTTGACGTTGAACGAGGTGTTGATGAGCACGGGCACGCCGGTCAGCGCCTCGAACTCCTTCAAGAGCCGGTAGAGCCGCTCGTTGGTCTCCTTGCTCACGGTCTGCACGCGCGCGGTGCCGTCGACGTGGACGATGGCCGGGATCTTGTCGCGCCATGCGCGGCTCACGGGCTTGGCCATGAGCATGAAGGGTGACTCGCCCGCGCCTTCGAAGATTTCACCAGCCCGCTCCGCGAGCACGATCGGGGCGAAGGGACGGAAGGCCTGGCGATGCTTCACGCGGGCGTTGAGGGTGTCCTTCATCTCAGGCGTGCGCGGATCTGCCAGGATGCTGCGGTTGCCGAGCGCACGCGGACCGAACTCGGAGGGCCCCTGCAGCCAGCCGATCACATTGCCGTCGGCCAGCAGCTTGGCGGTCTCGGCGCAGATATCGTCGCTGCGGCGCGCCGCCGTCTCGTAGCGCGTGAGGCCCTTGGCGAGCGCCGCCTCGATGTCGTCGTCGCCGTAGCTGCGGCCGAGATAGGCGTGCGTCATCACGAACGAGCGGGGCTTTTTCTGCAGATGCAGATGGCCGTAGTAGGCGCAGCCGATGGCGATGCCGTCGTCGCCCGAAGCCGGCTGGATCCATACGTTGTCGAAGCCCGCTTCGCGCGCGAGCCGGCCGTTGGCCACGCAGTTGAGGCCGACGCCTCCGGCGATGCACAGGTTCTTGGCGCCTGTCGTCTCGCGCAGCCACTTGGCGCGTTCCAGCAGCACCATCTCGGTGTCGTCCTGCACGCGCCAGGCCATGTCCTCCCAGTGCTTCACGTGGCAGCTCTTCTCCCAACTGGGATCGCTGTCCGGCAGCCAAGGCGTACGGAATGCAGCCGTCCATTCGGGAACGATGAGCTCGCCGTCACGCATCTGGGCGAGCGAGGGGAAGGCTGCCGGGGCGCCCGTAGGGGGCAAGCCCCATCACCTCGCCGCACTTGTTCCAATCGGCAAAGATGTAGCTGGAGACGCGGCTGTAGAGAGCGCCGAGCCCCGGCATGAAGAAGAACTCGTCGCTGAGGAACCCGCGCGTCGGCTCAAGCCAGACTTTCTTGAGGGTCTCGAGCTCACGGCCGCGGAACCTGTAGTAGCTCTCCGACTCGCGCGCGAGCGGATTGACGCCCTCGATAAGCTGGCCCGGCTCGTGGATGTCGACGCTATAGTTGCCGACCCCGTCCACGACCATGACGACGCCGTCTTCGAAAGGGCAGGCGGCAAAGGCGCTGTAGGCGTGCGCGAGGTGGTGGGACAGCGTGACCACCTTGTCGGAGGTGGTGAGAAAGAGCGGGCTCTGGGCGGCCAAGCGGCGCTCGGTGGTATCCATGAACTCCGGCACGTCCTCGTAGGACAGGCGCGCGTCCATGTCCTCCACCGGCAGCACGTAGCAGTTGCGCACGATGAGCGATACGTCGTCGAGGGTGATCCCTTCGGCCTTGAGGCAGTAGTCGATCACCTCCTGATAAAAGCCCGTGTCGTGCTTCTCGCGCGTGATGCGCTCTTTGGTGATGGCGTAGGCGATGGCGCCGTCGCGCAGCAGACATGCGCTTACGTCGTGGTCGTACGCATTTATTCCCAGTATGTAGATATGGTCTTGCGCCATCGGCTCTTTCTGCTGATTTGTAATGGCAAATATCTTGGCACGGCCGCCGTTTGGCGCGATAGTGACCGCAGATACACGCCCGGCAGCAGGAGGGCAATTGCATGAAGGAATTTGTCGTCGCCGCAGCTAAGGCGACTTGGAACGGCGTCACCTCGATGGGCCGGGGTCTGAGGCGCGGCGTGATCGCGACCTGTGCCGTCGTGGCCATGGTCGTCGTCTACGGGCTCGGCTCCATCGGAAGCTATGGTCTCAGTGTTGCGGGCATCTCGACCGTAGCGCTGGCCACATCGGCCACCAAGGCGGACGCGCGCAGGCGCAGGCACCGTCGCCGCCACAGCTGGAGACGACGCCGGCGCGGCTGGGGCCTGTGGATCGGCCCCCGCAGAAGGCGTCGGCGCAGGTGGCACAGACGCCGCCGGAGAAGGGGCATCTACCTCTATCTGTAAGGGAAAACCGCCGGAGCGATCCGGCGGTTTTTTCGTGCGGGCAGACACTTGCGACCCCGTGCCTATTTTCCTAGCAGGAAAAAAAGTTTCCAACGAAGGATATTCACGCTAGCATCTTCGCACCTGCGAGATGAGGGAGGAGCCAGGCAATAGGCGTCGCAGGCCCGAGTGCAGTCGCCACAAACGCGGTCGCCCACGGGGAGCAGGGAGCGCGCCCACTATCTCAAATTGTTCTGAGCGACCGAGGAGCCGATGGACCAGAAAGTTCCCGACGACGTCAGCCAGCTCGCCGAGCACCTGGCCGACCGCAACGTCAAATTCCTGATGGCCAGC
This sequence comes from uncultured Alphaproteobacteria bacterium, assembly GCA_963776675.1. GTDB lineage: Bacteria > Pseudomonadota > Alphaproteobacteria > Rhizobiales > Hyphomicrobiaceae > Hyphomicrobium_A. Next base: position 59,868 of record CAVZNR010000027.1, read on the forward strand.
TTTTCCGACATGCACGGCGTGTCGAAGACCAAAATCGTCCCGCTCGACCACATCGCGCAGATGATGGCGGGCTCGGAGCTCTATACCGGCGCCGCGCTCGACGGCGTGCCGCAGGACGTGTCCGATGAGGAGGTCTCCGCGCATCCCGATCCCAACTCGGTGGTGGTGCTCCCCTGGCAGCCCGACGTCGCCTGGTTCGCAAGCGACTTGTGGTGCGAGGGAAAGCCGTTCGAGCCGTGCGCGCGCAATACCCTGAAGCGGCAGCTGCAGGCGGCGCTCGACATGGGCTATGCCATGAAGTTCGGCATGGAGGCGGAGTTCTTCGTCTTCAAGGACACCGAGGACGGCGGCTACGAGCCGCTCTCGACGCTGCCGCATCTGGCCAAGCCCGCCTACGACGCGACCCGTCTCATTGACAATCTGCCGTGGATCTCCGACCTCGTCACCGCCATGAACGGGCTCGGCTGGGGCGTCTACTCCTTCGACCACGAGGATGGCATCGGACAGTTCGAGATCGACTTTAACTACGCCGACGCGCTGACCATGGCGGACCGCTACGTGTTCTTCCGCTTCATGGCCAACTCGATCGCGCGCCGCCACGGCGCGTTCGCGACCTTCATGCCCAAGCCGCTCGGCGACAGGGCGGGCTCGGGCGCCCACTTCAATATTTCGTTCGCCGATCCCGAGCACGGGCCAGAACCTGTTTTCGGACCCGGGCGACAAGCGCGGCAACAAACTCTCAGAGCTCGGCTACCACTTCCTGGGCGGCGTGCTCAAGCACGTGCCTGCGATCTGCGCCGTCTGCTCGCCGACGGTGAACAGCTACAAGCGGCTGATCAAGCAGGGCAGCATGTCCGGCTTTACCTGGGCGCCGGTGTTCGCCTGCTACGGCAACAACAACCGCACCAACTCGCTGCGTATTCCGCTTGCCGGCGGACGCGTCGAGCTGCGCCCCGCCGACAGCTCCTGCAATCCCTACCTGGGCGCAGCGCTCGTGCTCGCCGCCGGGCTCGAAGGCATTCGCGAGAAAATTGATCCGGGCGAGCCGCACCGCGAGAACATGTACATGAAATCTCCCGAGGAGCTCGATGCGCTCGGCATCAAGCTTCTGCCGCGCACGCTTGAAGAGGCGGTCGACGCCTTCGAGGCCGACCCGCTGACCAAGGAGGTGTTCGGTGCTGGCCTGCACGACTCGTGGATTACATTCAAACGCGAGGAGTGGTCGAGCTACCACAACCACGTCTCCGACTGGGAGCGCGCGCGCTACTTGAAGTTCTTCTGAGAAAACCCGCTGCAGGCAGCATGAACGACCAGCAGGCCTTCATCGCCGATCTCGACTTGCAGTGTGGCTTGCGTCTGCCCGGCGCGCGGCTTGTCTACAAGACGTACGGGACGCTGAACGAGGATGGCTCGAATGCGATCCTCTTTCCCACGCGCTTCGGCGGAACCCACGAGCAGAACGAGTTCCTGATCAAGCCCGGCATGGCGCTCGATCCCGAGCGCTACTTCATCATCGTGCCGAACATGCTGGGCAACGGCGTCTCGTCCTCGCCCGGCAACACGCCGCATCCGCTCGGCCAGGGAGGCTTTCCCCACGTCACGATCTACGACAACGTCCGCTTCCAGCACCGCCTGCTGACGGAGGTTTTCGGCGTCGAGCGCCTCGCGCTCGCGGTGGGCTGGTCGATGGGCGCGCAGCAGTGCTTCCAGTGGGCGGCGCTCTATCCCGACATGGTGGCGCGGCTCGCCTGCCTGTGCGGAACGGCCAAGACCACCGAGCACAACCGCGTGTTCCTGGAGAGCCTGCGCGCCGCTATTCGCGCCGACCAAGGCTTTGCCGACGGCTTCTACGAGGCGCCGCCGCTGATGGGCCTGCGCGCGACGGGCCGCATCTACGCCGGCTGGGCCTACTCGCAGGAATGGTATCGTCGGCGCTGCTACCGCGAGCTCGGCTACGTCTCGCTCGACGACTTTCTCGTGCGCTACTGGGACGGCCTGTTCGAAAAGCGCGATGCCAATTCCATCATGTCCATGACCTGGACCTGGATCCACAACGACATCAGCGCCAACGAGGTGTTTGGCGGCGACCTCGCCGCAGCCCTCGGCGCCATCACGGCGCCTACCGTTCTCATGCCGTGCGCGACCGATCTCTACTTCACGACCGAGGACGCGCGCGCCGAGCTGGCGCAGCTCAAGCAGGGCAGCCTGGTCGAGATCCCTTCGCATTGGGGGCACATGGCCGGCGCCGGGCAGAGCAAGGAAGCAACCGCGTTCATCGACGCGGCAGCTGAAAGCGCTGCTGGCGACCTGACGGATCCGGCTCGCTCATGAAAAAACCGCCGGATCGCTCCGGCGGTTTTGTTTTTATCGAGCGTCGACGTAAGGCTCAGCCGGCCTCGCGGCGCGGGCCGCGTCCGCGGCCGCCACCGCCTTCACGCCGCGGCGGACGCGAGGCGCTGAACTCGGCCTCGGGGTCGGGCTCGCCTTCGGCGCGCGGGATCTCCTGGCCGGTCGTCTGGTCGATGATCTTCATGGAGAGCCGCGTCTTGCCGCGGTCGTCGAAGCCCAGAAGCTTGACGTAGACCTCCTGGCCCTCCTTGACGACCTCGCCGACGGTGGCGGGGCGCCCGGGCGCCAGCTGCGAGATGTGCACCAGGCCGTCCTTGGCGCCGAAGAAGTTCACGAAGGCGCCGAAGTCCATGATCTTCACGACCTTGCCCTTGTAGATCGTGCCGACCTCGGGCTCGGACGTGATCTCCTTGATGCGCCGCAGGGCCTCCTCGATCGACTCGCGCTTGGCGGCGGCGACCTTCACCGTGCCGTCGTCGTCGATGTCGATCTTGGCGCCGGACTCGGCGACGATCTCGCGGATCACCGAGCCGCCCGAGCCGATCACCTCACGGATCTTGTCGGTCGGGATCTTGATGGTCTCGATGCGCGGGGCGTGCTCGCCCAGCTCGGTGCGGGCGGTGCCCAGCGCCTTGCCCATCTCGCCGAGGATGTGCATGCGGCCTTCGCGCGCCTGATCGAGCGCGACGCGCATGATCTCCTCGGTGATGCCGGTGATCTTGATGTCCATCTGCAGGGACGTGATGCCCTGATCCGTGCCGGCCACCTTGAAGTCCATGTCGCCCAGATGGTCCTCGTCGCCGAGGATGTCGGAGAGCACGGCGAAGTCTTCGCCCTCCTTGATGAGGCCCATCGCGATGCCGGCCACCGGCGACTTGATCGGCACGCCCGCGTCCATGAGGGCGAGCGAGGTGCCGCACACGGTCGCCATCGAGGACGAGCCGTTCGACTCGGTGATCTCGGAGACGATGCGGATGGTGTAGGGGAACGCGTCGTGATCCGGCATGATCGGGTGCACGGCGCGCCAAGCGAGCTTGCCGTGGCCGATCTCGCGCCGGCCGGGGCCGCCCATGCGGCCCGTCTCGCCCACCGAGAACGGCGGGAAGTTGTAGTGGAGCATGAAGCGCTCTTTGCGGGTGCCTTCGAGCGCGTCGACGAACTGCTCGTCCTCGCCCGTGCCCAAAGTCGCCACCACCAGCGCCTGCGTCTCGCCGCGCGTGAACAGCGCCGAGCCGTGCGTGCGGGGCAGAACGTGCACCTCCGACAGGATGGGGCGCACCGTCTTGAGGTCGCGTCCATCGATGCGCTTGCCCGTCTTGACGACGTCGTTGCGCACGATCTCGCTCTGCAGCGCCTTGAACGTACCGGCGAGCAGAACCTGCTCGCTGGCATCGCCCTCGGGCAACTCGATCCCCTCGAGCACCTTCTGCTTGGCTGCGGCGACCAGCTCCTGACGCTTCTGCTTCTCCTTGGTGGAGAAGGCAGCGCGCAGATCCGCCTCGGCGATCTTCTTGACCTGGGCGGCGTACTTCTGGGAGTCGGGGAGCTTGATGTCCCAGGCGTCCTTCGCGGCCTTCTCGGCGAGCTTGATGATCGCCTTGATAACGGGCTGGAACTGCGCATGCCCGAACATCACGGCTTCGAGCATCTGCTTCTCGGGCAGCTCCTTGGCTTCCGATTCGACCATCATCACCGCGTCCTGCGTGCCGGCAATGACGAGGTCGAGGGCGCTTTCGGCCATCTCGTCGATCATCGGGTTCAAGACGAACTCGCCGCCGATGACGCCCACGCGCGCCGCGCCAATGGGGCCGAGGAACGGCACGCCCGACAGCGTCAGCGCGGCCGACGAGGCGACCAGAGCGAGGATGTCGGGATCGTTCTCCATGTCATGGGAGAGAACGTTGATGATGACCTGCGTCTCGTTCTTGAAGCCTTGCACGAACAGCGGGCGGATGGGCCGGTCGATGAGGCGGCAGGTGAGCGTCTCTTTCTCGGTGGGGCGCCCTTCGCGCTTGAAGAAGCCACCGGGGATCTTGCCGGCCGCGTAGGTCTTCTCCTGGTAGTTCACGGTCAGGGGGAAGAAGTCGATGCCGGGCTTGGGGGACTTGGCCGCCACGACGGTCGCGAGCACGCTGGTCTCGCCATACTGCGCATAGACGGCGGCGTCAGCCTGGCGCGCCATGCGTCCGGTCTCGAGCGTCAGCTTGCGCCCGCCCCAGTCAATTTCCACACGATGGATGTCGAACATGTTCGTTCTTTCTTTCTCTCGTACTCGATGCGCAGCCGACCGGATTGCCGATTGCGCCTGCCTCTGGCTCAATAGCCAGGGCGGGAGGCGTTATGCCTCCTGGGGATTGCGGGCGGATGGCACGGCAAACGAAATCGCCGGCCCTCCGCACGCTCGTCGTCAGCGGCGGATGCCGAGCTTCTCGATGATGCCCTGGTAGCGCTGCTCATTCTTGCGCTTCACGTAGTCGAGAAGCTGGCGGCGTTGGCTCACCATCTTGAGGAGCCCGCGGCGCGAGTGGTTGTCTTTCTTATGGATCTTGAAGTGCTCGGTCAGATGGTTGATCCGCTCGGTAAGGATCGCGATCTGCACCTCCGGAGAACCGGTATCGTTGGCCTTGGTGGCATTGTCCTTGATGAGCGCGGTCTTGCGCTCTAGCGAAATCGACATCGGGCATCCTTTCTGTTGGGGGTGGTAGGGGGCGAAGCGCCCCACGCGATCGGCCACAGCCGGGATGTCGTCCAGCAGGGTCGGAAAGCGTTGGGCGTCTTATACACGAGCCGGTTTGGCGGGCGAGGGGAAAGTCGCTGCGTTGCACCGGCAGGCCCGCGGCATGGACGATGTTCTTGCTTTGTCCCGAACCTTGAACTGCTCAGCCGAAGTTGAACACCCGGGTGGGGCGGAAGGCGCCCTTCTCCAGCTCGCCCAGCGCCAGAATGCGGCCCTTGAAGTGGGCCCAGGCGGCGCCTGAAAGCACTGGCGCATCGCGCCCCCGCACCAGCACCGACTGGCCGCGGGCGAGGCTCGCCGCATCGCCGGGGCCGACGCCGAGATCGGGCAGCGCCTCGAGCGCCGCCTCGACCGGCAATAGGTACTCCAGAACCGCCGCCTCGCTCTCCTGCGCGGCCTGCTGCAGCACGTCGAGCCCGATGGCGTCGGTCTCGTCGAAGGAGCCGACGCGCGTGCGCCTCAACGCGATGACGTGACCGAAGCAGCCGAGCGCGCGCCCCATGTCGCGGGCGAGTGCGCGCACGTAGGTGCCCTTGCCGCACTCGGCCTCGAACACGCCGGTCGCCGCGTCGGGCATGTCGACTAAGCGCAAATCCTCGATCTGAACGGTGCGTGCTTCCAGCTCGACCACCTCGCCGCTGCGGGCCAGGTCATAGGCGCGGTTGCCGTCGACCTTGATGGCGGAGTAGCGCGGCGGCACCTGGCTGATCGCGCCAGTGAACGCTTCGAGCAGCGCTTCGATCGCCGCGCGCTCAGGGCGCGCCTCGGAGGTCTCGACGACCGCGCCTTCGGCGTCGTCGGTGTCGGTCTCGGCGCCGAAGCGTACGGTAAAGCGATAGGCTTTCTCGCCGTCGACGGCGAAAGGCACGGTCTTGGTCGCCTCGCCCAGCGCGATCGGCAGAATGCCGGTCGCGAGCGGGTCGAGCGTGCCGGCATGGCCGGCCTTCTGAGCCTCGAACAGCCGCTTGGCGGCGCCGACCGCCTGCGTCGACGTCATGCCAATCGGCTTATCGAGCACCAGCCAGCCGTGGACCGGATTTCCCTTCTTGCGACGTGCCATGATCAAGACCTTGCCGGTGCCGCTGCTGCATCGAGCACGGCGCGCATGCTTGCTTTCGCTCCGGCTTCGCGCCTCTGTCACCGAGCCGTCCGAATACATCGCGAACAAACGCGTTTCGCTCCGGGGTGTCCACGAAAGCGCTATCGGGGATCAGGAAGAAGAGGTTGCCGTGGGAGACGACGACGCCGTCGTGATCCATGAACATTTGGCCGATGCCCCGCCACTTCAGGTAGTACTCGATATCTTCGGTTGCGATGTGAAGACCCCCGTCGTCTTGGCGCAGATGAATATCCGACTGGAAATTCGCGCGCGCCTTGGTTTGGCGAACGGCAGAACGGCGCAACACGACTAAGGCGGCAACGAAGAGAACCAGGACCGCCACGAGCGATGTCAGCGGTGGAAGCCCTACCGATGCTTGCCAGCGCTGGATAGCATCGTCGAATGTGCTGGCAAGGATGAGCACGGCGAAAAACGAGGCAAGCAGCAGCCAGCGGCTCCACCACAAAACCGGGTAGGCCTTGCGCCCCGAGTTCCGGCCGAGCTTACGAAGCCGGTCGAAGGGCAGTTGGTATGTCAGCTCGCGATCCACCGACTCAGTCCTCGTCCACGTCCTGGCGCACCTTGGGACTGGCGAGCAGCGCGTCGATACGGCTCGCCTCCTCGTAGGTCTCGTCGCGCTTGAAGCGGATGTCGGGCGCGAACTTGAGGTTCACCGCCTGCGCGATCTCGCCGCGAATGTAACGCTTGTGCCGGTTGAGCGCCTCGATGACGGCTTCCGTGTCTGCGCCGCCGAGCGGGATCACAAAAGCGGTGGCGAGCTTCAGATCCGGCGACAGGCGCACCTCGGGCACGGTAATGACGTGCGCCGCGAGCACGTCGTCATGGATGTCGCCGCGGCTGAGCATCTCGGCAAGCTTGTGGCGGATGACCTCACCGACGCGCAGCTGACGCTGCGACGGCGGCTTGGCATGTGCTGATTTTTTTCTGGACATCTTATGGATCCTACCGGGATGGAACCGGCATGAGGCACAGCATGCTGCCTCTTCACTTTCGGGAGCAAGGCGACCCGCGGTTGGCCGCGCCCCCGCGGAGGGCGCCCCGTACGCCGCTTGGCGAACGGGATCAGCGCCCGTGAGCGACTAGAGTGTCCGCGTGATCGTCTCGACGTTGAAGCACTCGATGGCGTCGCCGGCGCGAATGTCCTGGTAGTTGGCGAACGCCATACCGCACTCCTGACCGGCCGGAACCTCGCGCACCTCGTCCTTGAAACGCTTCAAGGTCGACAGCGTGCCCTCGTGGATCACCACATCGTCGCGGATGAGGCGAACCTTGGCGCCACGCTCCACCTTGCCCTCGACCACTCGGCAGCCGGCAACCTTGCCGACGCCAGAGATGTTGAACACATCGAGGATCTCCGCCTTGCCGAGGAAAATCTCGCGGATGGTCGGCGCGAGCAGGCCCGACATCGCCGCTTTCACGTCGTCGACGAGATCGTAGATGATGTTGTAGTAGCGAATCTCCACGCCGTCGCGGTCAGCGGCGGCCTTCGCCTGCGCATTGGCACGGACGTTAAAGCCGACGACGACTGCCTTCGACGCGTTGGCGAGCGCAACGTCTGATTCGGTGATGCCGCCGACTCCGGAGTGCACGATCTGCGCCGCCACCTCGTCGGTACCGAGCTTGCGCAAGGAACCGGCGATGGCCTCGATGGAGCCCTGCACGTCGCCCTTGACCAGCAGCGTGAAGTCCTTGCGGCCCGTTTCCTTCAACGACTGCATCATCTGCTCGAGCGTGCGCGGCGTGCCGGCAGAGCCCATGGTGTCGCGCCGTTTGCGCACGCGGTAATCCGTGATCTCGCGCGCACGGCCCTCGCTCTCGACGACGGCGAACTGGTCGCCGGCCTCTGGAGCCGAATCAAAGCCCAGAATTTCGACCGGAATCGACGGTCCGGCTTCTGGCGTGTTGGCGCCGAGCTCATCGATCAGAGCACGCACGCGCCCCCACGCCATGCCGGCCACGACGATATCGCCGACGCGCAAGGTACCGCGCTGCACGAGCACCGTGCCCACCGGACCGCGCCCGCGCTCGAGCTTGGCCTCGACCACGATCCCTTCCGCCGAGCGGTTTGGGTTGGCCTTGAGGTCCAGAAGCTCGGACTGCAGGTGGATCGCCTCCAGCAGCTTGTCGAGATTGGTGCCCTTGAGCGCCGACACCGGCACCTCGAGCGTCTCACCCGACATGCTCTCGACCACGATCTCGTGCTGCAGCAGCTCGGTGCGCACGCGGTTCGGATCGGCCTGCGGCTTGTCGATTTTGTTGATGGCGACGATGATCGGCACGCCTGCGGCCTTGGCGTGATTGATGGCCTCGATTGTCTGCGGCATGACGCCGTCGTCGGCGGCCACTACGAGCACTACGATGTCGGTCACCTTGGCGCCGCGCGCGCGCATGGCGGTGAACGCCTCGTGGCCCGGTGTATCGATGAAAGTCACCCTGTCACCGCTCGGCGTCGTCACCTGATAGGCGCCGATGTGCTGCGTGATGCCGCCAGCCTCGCCAGACACCACGTTCGTCTTGCGGATGGCGTCGAGCAGCGACGTCTTGCCGTGATCGACGTGGCCCATGATGGTGACGACGGGCGCGCGCGATTCCAGCTCGCCCATGTCGTCCTTTTCGCCGATGAAGCCGGTCTCGACGTCGGCCTCCGAGACGCGCTTGGGCGTGTGGCCGAACTCCTGCACGATCAGCTCGGCGGTGTCGGCGTCGACCACGTCGTTGATCTTGTGCATCGCGCCTTCTTTCATCAAGTACTTGATGACGTCGACGGAACGCTCGGTCATGCGGTTGGCCAGCTCTTGGATGGTGATGACCTCGGGGATCACCACCTCGCGCACGATCTTCTCGCGATTTTGCGGAATGCCCATCGCCTTGAGCTTCTCGCGCTCGCGCTTGCGCTTCAGCGAGGCGAGCGAGCGCTCCCGCTGCTTCTCGTCGAAGGCGTTGTTGATCGTGAGCTTGACGCGCTCGCGGCGTTCGTCGGCCTTGACGAGCGGCGTGCGGGTGCTGGGCTTGTTACGTCCACCCTTCTGCGGACCGCGGTTTTCCTCCTCGTCGCTAGCCTCGACGGCGGCGGCACGGCCAGTGCGCTTGGCAACCGGCGCCTCAGGCTCGGGCTTGGCGCGCGTCGGGGTCGGAATGTCGATTTCGCGCGGCTTGCCGCCTTCGCGCGGTTGCAGCGCCGGATTGAACGACTGACGCGGCTTGGGCGCAGGCGCACGCTCCGTTTTCGCCTCGGCGGCTGCCGGTGCTTTGGCCGCGGGAGGAGCACTCGCTCCTGCGCGAGGGGCAGGAGCGGCCTCGACGGGCGCGGGTGGTGGAGCCGGTGGCTCTTCTTCGGTCTTGGCGGGCTCGGCTGCTGCGCGCTCGCGCGCAGCAGCGAGGGCCTTGGCGCGTGCGTCCCGCTCTTCCTCCGACAACGTTCTCGATGTCGGAGCAGCAGCGGTCTTCGCCGGCGCCGTCTCGGCCTTTACCGGCTTTTTCTTGGGCGCGACGGTTTCGGGGGCGGCCTCGGGCGCAGCAGCCTCGGCTTCCGGTTCGCCGCCGGGCGTGGCGAGCTTGCGGGTCCTGCGCTTCTCGACAACCACCGACTTCGAGCGGCCATGGCTGAAGTTCTGCCGGACATGGCCAGATTCGACCGTCCGCTGTAGGGACAGCGGCTTGCGCACGCCTCCGCGGAGGGTCTTCTCGGTGGTGTCCTTCGTTTCTGTCATGCTTTTCTCGTCGAAACTCCAGAATTGCTAAACGCGGTGCCGCTCAGAAGGCCCTCAGGATGTGCTTATACCCGACCGGTAGCGCCGCAAGCGCTCGGCCTCCTTGAGAAACCGGATGGTGGCTCCGCCTTGTTTGAGGCCAGCATGTACCACATTTGACCGGCCGATGGCCAAGCCCATTTGATCGATGGTGAGCCAATCAACAACAGGGGCAGATCGCCCCTTATCCCGCTGAATAGCCGCGAATTTCCTATCCAGCTTGCGCATTCCGTCGGCAGCAGCGTCGGTGCCATGCAACAGTGCCGCCGCGCGTCCGCCATCGAGGAGCGTTTCAACCTTGTCGAAACCGGTTACGACAAGACCGGCCTTGTTGGCCAGCGAGAGCGCCTCGATCACCCGCTTAACAAGTAGGGTTTCAACCCTCTCGGGCAAGTCGGATGCGACCGTCGCCGACCGCTTCAGGCTCTTGGCGAAGGCATTGGCCTTGGCGGCCTTCGACACACTCTCCTTGTCGGCCGTCACCCAGACGCCACGGCCTGGGAGCTTGCGGGCAAGATCGGGAACGACCTCGCCAGAAGGATCTAGGACGAAGCGGATGAGGTCTTCGGGCGCGCTCTCCTTGCGCGTGACCACGCAGCGGCGCAGCGAGCCGGTCTGCTCGATGCCCTCGTCGTGATCTTGCACAAGCTCGTCTTCAGCGCCCAATCAGGTCTCCTCGCTCCGCCAGACATCGGCGGCTAGCCTTCGGTGGAGGCGTCGGTTGCGCCTCCATTCTCGCCGGCCTCACCCTCGGACGCCGCATCGTCGACGCCCTCACCTTCCGGCTCCGGAGGCGGCAACAGGTCCTCGGGCTTGATCCAGCCGGCATGCACCCGCGCCGACATGATCATGTCCTCGGCTTCCTTGCGGCCAATTTCGAAGCTTTCCAGCACACCTTTGTGACGGACGGGCTCGGCATCCTTTTCCTTCTTGCGCTCGGTCCAGCCGACGAGATCGTCGGTGGCACAATCGGCAAGATCCTCGACCGTCTTGATCTCGTTCTCGCCGAAAGCCACCATCATTGCAGTGGTGACGCCCTGCACCTTGGCGACGTCGTCGTGGACGCCGAGCTCGCGCCGCTTGGCGTCGCGGTCGGCCTCCTGCTTTTCCAAATACTCGCGCGCACGCGACTGGATCTCGTTGGCGGTGTGCTCGTCGAAACCTTCGATGTGCGCGATCTCGGAGAGGTCGACGTAGGCCACCTCCTCGATCGAGGCGAAGCCCTCGGTCACGAGCAGCTGCGCGATCACCTCGTCGACGTCGAGCGCTTCCATCAGCATGTTCGAGCGCTCGGAGAACTCCTTCTGGCGGCGCTCGGACTCCTCCTGCTCGGTGAGGATGTCGATGTCCCATCCGGTCAGCTGCGAGGCGAGCCGCACGTTTTGTCCGCGCCGGCCGATGGCGAGCGAGAGCTGGCTCTCAGGCACCACAACCTCGATGCGGTTCGTGTCCTCGTCGAGGACCACCTTGGTGACCTCGGCGGGCGCCAGACCGTTGACGATGAAGCTCGCCGCATCCGGGTTCCACTGGATGATGTCGACCTTCTCGCCCTGCAGCTCGTTGACGACGGCCTGCACTCTCGAGCCGCGCATACCGACGCAGGCGCCGACGGGATCGATGGAGGAATCCTTGGAAATGACCGCAATCTTGGCGCGGGAGCCGGGATCGCGCGCGACCGACTTAATCTCGACCACGCCGTCGTAAATCTCCGGCACTTCCTGCGCGAACAGCTTCGACATGAACTCGGGCCTGGCGCGGGACAGGAAGATCTGGGGCCCGCGCGGCTCGCGGCGGACGTCGTAAATGTAGGCGCGGATGCGATCGCCGTATTTGACGTTCTCGCGCGGGATCATCTCGTCGCGACGAATGACGCCCTCGGCGCGGCCCAGATCGACGATGACGTTGCCGTACTCGACGCGCTTCACCGTACCGTTGACGATCTCGCCGATGCGATCCTTGTACTCGCTGAAGTGACGCTCGCGCTCAGCCTCGCGCACCTTCTGCACGATGACCTGCTTGGCGTTCTGCGCGGCGACGCGACCGAAATCCAAAGGCGGCAGCGGCTCGGCGATGAGGTCGCCGATCTTGGCGTCCTTGTTGCGGTGCTGCGCCTCGTCGAGGGTGATCTCGGTGGAGTCGTTCTCGACGTTCTCGACGACGGCGAGCACGCGTGACAGCCGCGCCTCGCCCGTCTTGGGGTCGATCTCGCAGCGGATGTCGTTCTCCGCCCCGTACCGCGACTTCGCGGCCTTCTGGATCGCGTCCTCCATGGCCTCGATGACGATCTTGCGATCGATCGACTTCTCGCGCGCGACCGCCTCGGCGATCTGCAGAAGCTCCAGCCGATTGGCGCTGATGCCGGCCATTGCCATGGTCTTCGTCCTCCTGGTGGCCGCCGTTGCGCTTGCAAGCGTCGGGCGAGCCGTTCTTGGCTACTCTTCTACGGTTATCTCTTTGCTCTTTTTTGCGCGGCGCAAGGCCTCGCGGATCAATTCGTCGGTCAATACCAGCTTTGCCTCCCCGACCAGCCCGATGGGCAGACCGAGAACCGTGCGGCCGACCTGGTCGAGATCGACCGCGATGCGCACCTCGCCGTCCTCGAAGCCTTCGAGGGTGCCGCGAAAACGCTTGCGCCCGTCGATCGGCTCCTTGAGCTCGACCTTGGCCTCATAGCCCGACCAGTCATCGAAGTCGGAGGGCCGCACCAGCGGGCGGTCGATCCCGGGCGAGGAAATCTCGAGCCGATAGGCGCCGGCAATCGGATCATGCACATCCAGCAAAGGCGAAATTTCCCGCGAAATGGTCTCGCAATCCTCGATCGTCAACGTGCCGTCGTCGCGCTCGGCCATCACCTGCACCGTCTTGGTGTCGCCGCCCGAGACGGCCACCCGGACCAGCCGAAAGCCGCCGCCCAGAAGTGCCGGCTCCACGAGGTCCGCCACTCTGGCCGCCACTCCGGCCTCATGAATAAATCGGTCGCTCAAGGCGCCGTCGCCGCCAGCGTCCATGACCCTTAGCTGTCCGATTGGCAGTGCTCGATCCGCCGCACCAATACAAAAAGAGCGGACCCAGAGGGCCCACTCTCGTGAGTTGAGATGATCATGAGCAGCTGATTATTAAGCGATCATGACGCCTCTGGCAAGTCGGTTGTGAGGGCGGCGGGGCTGCTAGTCCTGACAAGCTTAAAGAAATAGCAGCGCCGGCCCTCCCGGCGCGCCTTCGCCTCGTAGCGGGTCTCGGGCCAGTCGGGCGGGCGCTGGCGCCAATCGGCGGGGCCGGCGGCCTGCCATGCAAATGCCGGGCTGGCGCGGGCAGTCATCAGGATGGCCCCGGCATAATCGCCGATGTCGGTGGCGATCCTGAGCTCGGCACCAGGGACGAGGACGCGGGCCAGCCGCTCGAATAGGGCGGGCGATACCAGCCGGCGCTTCACGTGCTTCTTCTTGGGCCAGGGGTCGGGAAACAGGACGAAGGCGCGTTGGAGCGAGGCCTCGGGCAGCCAGTCCAGGACCTCGCGCGCGTCCTGCCGGCTGAGGCGCACGTTGGCGAGCGCGTGCTCCTCGATCGCCGACAACGCCTTCACCACGCCGTCCTCGAACACCTCGCAGCCGATCAGTCCGGTGTTGGGGTTGTGACGGGCCTGCCAGATGAGATGCTCGGCTCCCCCGAATCCGATCTCGAGCCACACGTTGGCGGCAGGATGCGCAAACAGTGCAGCCAAGGACGACGGACAAGGCGACGATAGATCGAGTGCCAGCTGCGGCAGCAGATCGTCGAAAAGCGCGCGCTGACGGGCACTCAGGCCGCGACCGCGCCGGCGCCCGAACGAACGCAGCTCGCGCGGTGTCACCGCCCGCTCCGCTCCAGCCTCAGGCTGCTGCCTTCTTGATCGCGTCGGCAAGGTCGGTCTTCTCCCAGGAGAAACCGCCGTCCGCTTCCGGTGCGCGTCCGAAATGACCGTAAGCGGCCGTGCGCGCATAGATCGGCTTGTTGAGATCGAGGTGCTTGCGGATGCCGTGAGGCGTCAGGTCCATGACCTCGCCCAGCGCCTTTTCCAGCTTGGCCTCGTCGACCTTGCCGGTGCCGTGGGTGTCGACATAGATCGACAACGGCTTGGCCACACCGATCGCATACGAAAGCTGAATGGTGCAGCGATCGGCAAGACCGGCCGCCACGACGTTCTTGGCGAGATAGCGCGATGCATAGGCCGCCGAGCGATCGACCTTGGTCGGGTCCTTGCCCGAGAAGGCACCGCCACCATGCGGCGCCGCACCGCCGTAGGTATCGACGATGATCTTGCGGCCCGTGAGCCCGCAGTCGCCATCGGGCCCGCCGATGAAGAACTTTCCCGTCGGATTGACGTGCCAGACCGTGTCCTTGCCGACCCACCCTTGCGGCAGCGCCTTGAGGATGTAGGGCTCCACGATCTCGCGGATTTTGCTAGAGGGAAGGTCCTCGTCGATGTGCTGGTGCGACAGCACGATCTGCGTCACACCGACGGGCTTGCCGCCCTCGTAGCGCACGGTCACCTGGCTCTTGGAATCGGGACCGAGCAGCGCCGCAGCGCCTTCCTTGGCATGCCGCGCCCGGGCGAGATCGTGCAGGATCTTATGCGCGTAGTAGATCGGCGCCGGCATCAGCTCAGGCGTCTCGGTGCACGCATAGCCGAACATGATGCCCTGGTCGCCCGCGCCCTCTTCCTTGTTGGTGCCGGGCTGCAGGGCGTCCACGCCCTGCGCGATATCGGCCGACTGCGGATGCAGCAGGACTTCGATATCGGCCTTCTCCCAGTGGAACCCTTCCTGCTCGTAACCGATGTCGCGGATCGCCATGCGCGTCACGTGCGAAATCCAGTCCTTGGTGACGGCCTCAGGCCCGCGCGTCTCGCCGGCAATCACAACCTTGTTGGTCGTCGCCATCGTCTCGCAGGCCGCGCGAATGGCCCAGGGATCGATGCCGGCCTTGGGGCCTTCGCGATAGAAAAGATCGACGATCTCATCGGAGATGCGATCGCACACCTTGTCGGGGTGGCCTTCAGAAACGGACTCGCTGGTAAAAAGATAGGATTGACGTGCCACCCAAGCCCTCGCGTTTTTTTTGTCGGATTCGCCGGAAAATCGCGGGGGTTGTCTCAAGGTTTAGGCACCGGGTCAAGCCGGGGAGCCGCGCCGGGACATTCGATCCCCTTATTCGACGGGCCGCGTCGGCCGGCGGAGGAGCGGACAAATCCGCACGCCATTCACGTTGAGGAGGCTACTCGCGGTTAGCGTTCTCGACGTCTCCGGCATACGCCCGCACCAGCTCCACGATCGAGCGGCGCACACGAGGATCAGTGATGCGGGCGAAGGCCTTGTTGAGCTCCAAGCCTTCGCGGCTGCCCAGGAATTCGACCGCATAGCTCTCGGCCGGACGGTCCGCGAATCCGGCAACTCCATCCGCCGTCGGCAGCTCCTCGTAAAAGAACTGCACGGGTACGCCCAAGACCCTCGCCAGATCGAACAGCCGGCTGGCGCCGATCCGGTTGATGCCCTTCTCGTATTTTTGGATTTGCTGGAACGTCAGACCCAGATGCTCGCCGAGCTTCTCTTGGCTCATGCCGAGCAGCATGCGGCGCAAGCGCACGCGGCTGCCGACATGGACGTCGATGGGGTTTGCGCGCCGTGAGCCGCGGTCCTCTTGTTCCAGTTCTTCCACCGCATTCTCTCTCGACATGACGGTCTACCTTACTCGCGCCGAGGCGTGCGACTTTAGTACACCTCTAGAGTGCGCAAGCTTAATACAGCAACCTAGGGTGGGAGGATTAAACAGCACATAGGCCCCAACCCTCAATTTTAGCTTTATGAAGGCAAGGCGGGGCGCAAGCAATAGTTGAATTATCAATCAGTTCCGTCGCTTGCGGGCAAGCACAATCGCCGCTGCGGCAAAGGCCATAGCCAGGGCGACGAAAGTCCAATCCCCGAATTGAGCGTACGGGGGCGGCGCAACGGCGGCCGGGATGCCGCTGTCGATGACGCCGCGCGCGTTCAACGGCAAAAGGCTCAGCACGCGGCCATAGCTGTCGACGACCGCCGACACGCCATTGTTGGCGGCGCGCACCAATGGCACGCCTTCCTCGACGGCGCGCACCCTGGATTGGTGGAAGTGCTGCCAGGGGCCGGTCGTGTCACCGAACCAGCCATCGTTGGTGACATTGAGCAGCAGGCCCGGGCGCGATGCGCCCTCGACGATCTCTGCGGGAAAGATGGCCTCATAGCAAATGAGGCCCGCGACACGCGGCAGGCCGGGAATATTCATGAGCGGGCGGGGGCTGGGCCCGATGGAAAAGCCGCCGCGCCAACGCGTCAGCTGCTCCAGCCCCATCCATTCGAGTGTGGTCTGAAAGGGCAGATACTCGCCGAAGGGGACGAGATGGATCTTGTCGTAGACGGACTCGAGACCGCCCTGGTCGGAGAAGACCATGAGGCTGTTGAACCCCTCGCGGCGCGCGGCCAGCGTGCCGGCGTCCGGCTTCTTCAAGCGCAGCGCGCCTGAGATGAGCCGCGTGCCGTCGGGCAGAAGCTCGCCGATGGCGGCAAGCGCCTCGGGGTGCTGGAGGGGCAGAAACGGCATGGCCGCCTCGGGCCAGATCAGATGCGTGACGCCGGCGAGGTCGTCGCGGCGACCGCCCGCGTCGTGGCGCGAAAGATCGAGCTGATCCCGGAAAATCTCGCCTTGCTTCTCCGCCTTCCACTTGTCGCGCTGATCGACGCTTGCCTGCACGACGCGAATCTTCACGCCGTCGACCAGCGGAGCGGGGCCGGCCGATAGCCGCCAAGCGCCATAAGCGTAGAGCGCCAGCAGCGGCAGAACAGCGATAGCCGCGGCCCAGGCCATGCCCTGTCGATAGCCGCGCGCCGAGCTTGTGTCGGCAATGAGCACGAGCGGCGCAGCGAAGATCACGACCGCAAGCAGCGTCAGTCCGTAGATGCCGAAGAGCGCCGCCGACTGCATCATGGGCAGCGGCCACGTCAGCGCGTAGCCGAGCACGTTCCAAGGAAAGCCCGTAAAGACGTGGCCACGCAGCCATTCCGCACCCGACAGCGCGAGGGCGAGCACGAGCACCCGCGCCAACCCCGACGGCCAGACGAGGCTGGCGGCGGCAGCGGCAAGGGCCGTAAACAGCGCCATCCCCGCCGGCATCAGCGTCACGGCGAACGGCAGCAGCCACGCGAACTTGTCGGCCTCCACCAGGAAGGCCTCGCCGATCCAGAACAGCCCGAAAACGAAGTAGCCGAAACCAAACCACCAGGCGGCACTCGCCGCCCGCACGGCCGGGCGCCGCCAGAAGCCTTCCCGATCGCGGCCCGCGACCGCACCGTCGATCAGCCAGACGAGGACGGGAAGCGTGACGAACAGCACCGGCCACAGAAAAAACGGGGCCATGGCGAGAACGGAAATGCTGCCGGCGGCGAACGCCGCGGCAAGCCGCCGCCAGCCGTCGAGATCTCGCACCCACTGGGAAAAGGCGCCGGCGCCATGGGCCGAGCGATCGGCGTTCGCGGCTAACACAGCCAAGGCGCCGCGTGAGGAGGTCACCGCGCGCCTCACGCCTTTTCGGCGCCGGCCGGTGCCGTTCCAGGCGCACGCGGCTGGTGAATGCGGACCTTTTTCAGACGGCGCGCATCGGCCTCGAGCACCTCCAGCTCCAGACCCGAAGGATGACGCACGAGCTCGCCGCGCACGGGAACGCGACCCAGAAGCGCGAACAGGAGCCCGCCGAGCGTATCGATATCTTCCACCTCCTCGGGCTTCAGGAGCTTCACCCCCAGATGCTCCTCCAGCTCCTTGATGGGGGTGCGCGCCGAGGCGACGAGACCGAGCTTGGGATCGACGGCGATATGCGCGGCCTCAGCGACGTCATGCTCGTCCTCGATGTCGCCGACGATCTGCTCGACCAGATCCTCGATGGTGACGAGACCGTCGGTGCCGCCGTATTCGTCGACGACAAGCGCCATGTGGATGCGCGTCGACTGCATGCGGATGAGCAGGTTGGTGGCCGGCATCGAGGGCGGCACATACAGCACCGGCCTGCGGATCTTGGTCGTGCCTATGGCACGCGAAAGATCGACGCGCGACAGATCGAAATGGTGGGAACCGGCATCCTCGATGCTCTTTGCGTCGCCTTTGGCGCCGCCGTTGCCCTCTGGTGCGATCGCGATCGGCTCATTGAAAATTTCACCGGCCGCCTCTTTGAGAAGCCAGCGGAACAGATCTTTGATGTGGATCATGCCGCGCGGGTCATCCAGCGTCTCGTTGAAGAGCGGGATGCGCGACACGCCCGCCTCGCCGAACACGCGTAAGAGCTCCGACAGCGGCTCGCTCTCTTCCAGAGCCATGATGTCGGCGCGCGGCACCATGATGTCGTCAACGCGCAAGCCGCCGAAGCGCAGCAGACGGCTCATCATATCGCGCTCTTCGGTCGAGAACGCGCTATCGGCGTCGGGTGCTTCCTTGAGCCCCGCTTCGAGCATTTCGCGCAGTGTCGGCGAGCGCAGCCCAATGCGGCTCAAAAGCGTGGAGATCAGGCTCTGCGTTGATCCACCGCCGTTTGAGGGCGCCTCAGGGCTCTCGCTGCGGCCCTGCGGCTCCGGCTTCTCACTCGTAATGGGCGTGCTCGTCATGACTTAGGAAAATCCGATTTCTGCCGGGGCGACGCGCGCGGCTCTCCGGCCGCCGCATACGGGTCTTCGATCCCGAGCCGGGCGAGAATACGCGCCTCGAGCGCCTCCATCATCTCCGCTTCCGCGTCCATTTCATGATCGTAGCCCAGCAGGTGCAAAAGACCGTGAACCACGAGGTGTTGCAGATGATGCTCAACGGGCAATCCCAGCTCCGCGGCCTCGCGGGCGACCGTCTCGGCCGCCAGCACGAGATCGCCGAGCGCCCGTAGGTCGCCGCCCAAAGGCGCAGGTCCGGCGGGAAAAGAGAGGACGTTGGTCGAGGACGGCTTGCCGCGGTAGGTCGCGTTGAGCCGCGCTACCTCCTCGTCGGAAGACAGTGCGACGCAGGCCTCGCTGCCGGTGACTGCAAGCTCGGCTGCGAGCGCGGCGGCGGCGGCGCGCACTACCTGGGACGTGGCATCGAGCGAGCCCCAGTCGCCCGCCTCGTGCACCACGTCGAGCACGAGTCCTATAGGAGGCTCCGCGTCGGCACGCGGCGGATCACCGCCTTCAGGGGCCGAAACGCTTCTTGCTGGAACGACTGCAGGCATGGATTGCGGCTACTTCTGCCGATCGTAAGCGTTGACGATGCGGGCGACGAGGTCGCGGCGCACGACATCGGCGCCGGTAAAGCGAATCGCCTCGATGCCGGCGACGCCGTCCAACAGCTTGATCGCCTCCTCGAGCCCCGATGTCATGCCGAACGGCAAGTCGACTTGGCTCGGATCGCCGGTGACGACCATCTTCGAGTTTTCGCCCAACCGCGTCAAAAACATCTTCATCTGCATGCTGGTCGTGTTCTGCGCCTCATCGAGAATGACATAGGCATTCGCCAGCGTGCGCCCGCGCATAAAGGCGAGCGGTGCGATCTCGATCACGCCGGTCTCGAGGTCACGCTCGACCTTCTCCGGCGGCAGCACGTCGTAGAGGGCGTCGTAGAGCGGGCGCAAATAGGGATCGACCTTCTCGCGCATGTCGCCGGGCAGGAACCCCAGCCTTTCTCCGGCCTCGACCGCCGGTCGCGAAAGAATGATGCGCTCGACGAGGCCGCGCTCCAGACAGTGCGCCGCATAGGCAACGGCAATGTAGGTCTTGCCGGTGCCGGCCGGTCCCACACCGAACACCAGGTCGATCTTTTCCAACGCGCGCATATAAGCGCTTTGGGTGAGCGTGCGCGCCTTGACCACACGACGGCGCGTGGCGATCTGCGCCTGGCCGTCGACGCTTGCCGTCTCCTCGCGCGCATGACGGATGAGGCCGTCGAAATCACCGGCGCCGATCGTCTCGCCGCGGCCGACGCGGGTGTAAAGCTCCTCGAGCACGCCGCGCGCGATATCGCAGGCCGCTTCCGATCCATTGAGGATAACGACATTGCCGTGCGCGTGCGCTTCGATACCGAGGCGATCCTCGATAAGCGCCAGATGGCTGTCGTATTCTCCTAAGAGCCGCGTCAGGTGCCGGTTGTCCTCGAACGGCACGACGATGCGCTTGTTCGCTACTTGAACCTTAGGGGACTTGCCCGGTCCAGAGACCGGGTTCCCGCGAAATGCTGCCAATCGGGGCTCCCGACGTCGTTCGCTTCGAATCGCCACTGCTCGCCGCTAAATCTAGCATATTGCGCGCGTCGTGCCGAAATGAGCGCGGCCGGCGCGAGCACTGCCATAGTAAACGGCCTAACGGGCCGAACGTATGACACCCGCTAGACTATTGGAACCCAAGGAAGAAATTTCAATAGGCAGGATTTGCCCAAGGCATTCCGGGGCAACGTCGGCATGCACCGCCTGCAGGTAGGGTGAGCGCCCCACGAGCTGGCCGGGGCGGCGTCCGGGCTTTTCGAATAGCACAGGCAAGGTGCGACCGATGCAAGCCCTGTTAAAGGCCCCCTGCTGGCGTTCCAGCAGCTCCTGCAGCCGGGCGAGACGCTCCGATTTGAGCGCATCCGGCACCTGATCAGCAAGCGTGCTTGCCGGCGTCCCCGGCCGGGCGCTGTACTTGAAGGAATAGGCCTGCGCGAAGCCGACCTCGGCGACGAGCGCGAGTGTCGCCTCGAACTCGGCATCCGTCTCGCCGGGGAAGCCGACGATGATGTCCGTCGACAGCGCGATCTCGGGCTGCGCCTTGCGGATGCGGGCGACGAGATCGACGTACTCCTGCGCCGTGTGCTTGCAATTCATCGCAGCGAGGATGCGGTCGGCACCCGCCTGGAACGGCAGGTGCAGGTAGGGCATGAGCTTTGCTTCCTCGGCGTGCGCCGCGATGAGATCGTCGCTCATGTCGCCGGGATGGCTGGTCGTGTAGCGCAGCCGCTCCAGCCCATCGATCGAGGCCAGCTGGCTGATGAGCCTTGCCAATGACCATGGACGTCCGTCGGCGCCCTCGCCGTGATAGGCGTTGACGTTCTGGCCGAGCAGCGTGATCTCGCGCACGCCGCTGTCGACGAGGCGGCGCGCCTCCTTCTCGACATCGGCGACGGAGCGCGAATACTCCATGCCGCGCGTATAAGGCACCACGCAGAAGGTGCAGAACTTGTCGCAGCCTTCCTGCACCGTGAGGAAAGCCGAGACGGTGCGATGCGGCGTGCGCTCGGGCAACCGCGCGAACTTCTCCTCCTCGGGAAAGTCCGTATCGACGATCGCTTCGCCTTGCGCGCGGGCGCGGCCGACAAGCTCGGGCAAACGGTGGTAGCCCTGGGGGCCGACGACGAGGTCGACGACGGGCGCGCGCGCCACGATCTCCGCGCCTTCGGCCTGCGCCACGCAGCCGACCACAGCGACCAGCGTGTCGCGTCCGCTCGCGCGGCGGGCATCTTTCACCTGGCGGACACGGCCGAGATCGGAATAGACCTTTTCAGCCGCCTTCTCGCGGATGTGGCAGGTATTGAGGATGACGAGATCGGCATCCTCGATGGTGCCGGTCTCGGCGTAGCCTTCGAGGCTCAGCGCCTCCGTCATACGCTCAGAATCGTAGACGTTCATCTGGCAGCCGAACGTCTTGACGAACACCTTGCCACCGACGCGAACCGGAGCGGCAACGGCAGCATCGGCCATAGAGGCCTCGCCGCTGTCCTCCGTCTCCTGGTCTGTGGTCGGGCGATCGTCCATCACGTCCCCACACTCAGCGCTTCTTGTTGCATGGCAGCATTTGAGGAAAGGTTTGTCCAGGGCGGCGGCCCGTCAGACCCATTTGTCGGTCTTGCCGTTGCTGGACCCCGGCCGCACCGGGCCGGCACCCTCGGTGGGCACCGCAATGGCAATAGGCTCATCTCGCCCTCTTGCGCGCAGGATGCGCACCACGTGCTCGCGCACCTCTGCTTCGCTTTGCCGCGCAAGCTCCTTGCGGTCCGCGAAACGCGAAAGGGGCACCGGCGGCCCGATACGGATGTGCACGTCGAGCGGGCCGGCCTTCAGCAGGCGCCAGGCGTGGCTGCGCATCTCCATGCCGCCGTACCAGCCGACGAGCGGACGGTCTGCGCGCCCCAGCGGAATGCCGTGCAGGTGCGTGTAGACGAGCGACAAGGTTTGGACGACGGCGTCGGGCACGTCGCCTTTCACGTTGCCCGAAGGCTTCGCTGCCGCGAATAGCGATGTCATGAAGGGGAGCACGCGGTTGCCGTCGCTCGATGTGCCCTCGGCGAACAGAACCACGGTGTCGCCTTGCGCCAGCCGCTCCAGAATCTCGCCTGCCGCCTCGCCGACCTTGGTGCGCCGTGCGCGGTCGACGAACACGGAGCGCTGCAGTCGCGCCAGCGAGGAGACGAACGGCCAGCTGCCGACTTCCTTCTTGGCCACGAACGACACTGGCGCCACGGCCGAAAGCACGGGGATGTCGAGCCAGGAGGTGTGGTTGGCCACCAGCAGCACCGGGCGATCCTGCGCCACCTCGCCGTCGATCTCGAGGCGAATGCCGAGCAGGCGGCAAACGTTGCGATGGTACCAGTGGGGAAAGGTACGAGCGTAGCGCGGGCTCAAGCGCAGCAGCGCGGCCTGCACCGGCATCAAAGGCACGGTCAGGCCGAAGAAGCCTGCCAGAACTGCCCCGCCCCTCAACGCTCCCATCGCGCCTCCGGCTGCGCCCAACTCACGATCTCTTGCCGGTCTTCACGCGCACGCCATAGAGCTCGAGACGATGGCCCACGAGCTTGAATCCAAGCTCGCGTGCGATCCGGTCCTGCAGCGCCTCGATTGCCTCGTTGCTAAACTCGATGACGCGCCCGCTTTCCACGTCGATGAGATGGTCGTGATGATCACCCGAGGCCTCCTCGTAGCGCCCGCGCCCATGGCCGAAGTCGTGGCGCTCGAGGATGCCCTTCTCGGCAAAGAGCTTGAGCGTCCGGTAGACGGTCGACAGCGAGATGCGCGCATCGACCTCGTTGGCGCGCCGATAAACCTCCTCCACATCCGGGTGGTCCTTGGCCGAGCACAAGACGCGCGCAATGATCCGGCGCTGGCCGGTCATGCGCAGGCCCTGCTCCGCACACAGGAGCTCAATGCGGTTCAGGCACTTGTTGTCTGTTTCGGACATGCGGGCAGCGGGTGGATAAGCTCGCACTGTTTCAAGGCTTTATATGTGGGGTGTCGCGGCGCGTCCACCAGCGCTTGGCCTTGCACAGGCCGCCGCTCGCGCTCACAGGTCGAGCGCCAGCACGACGGCGTCCACGGGCTGGCCGCCGGGGCGCCGATAATAGGCCTTGCGCCGGCCGGCAGAGACGAAACCGAGCCCCTTGTAGAGCTTGAGCGCGGCGGTGTTGTCGGCGGCAACCTCTAGGTAGAGTCGCCGCACCTCGGCGCGTTGGGCGGCGCGCACAAGGCCCTCGATCATATGGCGGGCGATGCCGCGCCGCTGCCATTGGGGCGCGACGCCGACGGACAGGATCTCGGCCTCGTCGGCGGCGATCTGGCCGATGACGAAGCCGACCAGCGTCTTGGGCTCGCGCACCTGGGCGACGAAAGCCGCCGCGGCGGGATGTTCTATGAGCTGCGCGATGCTCTCGGCGTCCCACGGGGGATCGAACAGGCGGGCGTGCAGGTCCGCGATGTCCTCGGCGCGATCGGGGCTCGCCCACAGGAGACTCAGGTTGCGGGGATCGAGCGGAGCATCGGTCGCGTACCTCATTGCGGCGCTCTCGCAATCGACTTGCCCGCCTGGGGCTTGGCGTCAGGGGGACGCAGATAGAGTGGTGCCAGCGCCTCGGCCGGCGCACGGCCGATGGCCAGCGCCGCCAGCGCGGTCGCGTCGGGCAGCAGATCGGGAAGATGAGCCTCGGCACTGCGACCGATCTGGATTGCGGCCTCGGCGACGGCGGCAGCGCCCGAGCCGACGAAAAGCACGGCACTGCTGCGCCCGAGTTGCGCAGCCTCCGCGATCGGCAGCAGCAAAGGAGGGGACGACTCCTCGGCTCCGCACTTGCCGAAGGCTTGCGCGTAAACCTCTCCGCGCCGGGCATCGACGGCGACGACAAGGTCCTCGCCCGACGGCCGGAGACCGAGCTCTCGCGAAGCACCCTTGGCCATGACCGCCAGGCTCGAAACACCCACCATGGCGATCCCGGTCGTCAGCGCCAGCCCGCGCGCGGCCGCGATGCCGATACGCGTTCCCGTAAAGGTGCCCGGCCCGACCGTGACGGCGATGCGATCGAGATCTGCGAAACTGATGCCGGCGCGTGCCATCACCTCGTCGATCATCGGCACCAGGCGCTCCGCATGTCCCGTCTCGAAGCGCTCTGCGCGCCGACGCCGACACCTCGCCGCCGCGCGCCACGCACACGGAGCAGGCATCAAAGCAGGTGTCGAACGCGAGGATGTTCATGGCTCAAGAGCCTACAGGCAGCGCCGGGCGGTTTCACCAACCGAAATGCGACTATTCAGACGATCTTTGCCATCTCGTCGAAGGTAAACCGCGGCGAGCGCGGACGCACGCCGGCAGGATCGCCATAGCCGATGTTGCACAGGAAATTGGATTTTACGGTTGTGCCGGCGAAGAAGGCTTTATCCACACCCTCGTTGTCGAAGCCCGACATGGGCCCGCAGTCGAGCCCATGCAGGCGCGCGGCCAGGATCAGGTAGGCACCCTGCAGCGAACCGTTGCGGAAGGCGGTTTCCTTGATCTTGTCGGGCTTGCCGGCAAACCAGCTGCGCGCATCGGTGTGGGGAAAGAGCTTGGGCAGGTGCTCGTAGAATTCGAGGTCGTAGCCGATGATGGCGCAGACGGGCGCCTGCATGGTCTTGTCGCGATTGCCGTCGCTCAAGTGTGGCTTCAGGCGCTCCTTGGCCTCCTGTGGACTTCACAAAAACGAAGCGTGCCGGCGAGCAGTTGCCGCTCGTCGGGCCCATCTTGAGCGTGTCGACCAGCTCATGCAGCAGGCCGTCCGGCACCTCTTTCGACTGCCACTTGTTGTGCGTATGGGCGTCGAGAAACAGCCGGCGGAGCGCGTCGTCGTCGATAGATTGCGACATTGGGGGTCCTTTCGAGCCCGAGTATTTCCTCCGAGCCTAATGGAAAACCCCGCCTCATTGGGCGGGGTTCCACAGATCCCTGATGTCGGACGTCAGACGGCCTGGACCTCTTGGACCTCGGGGCAGAAGTGCCTCAAGAGGTTCTCGATGCCGTGACGCAACGTGGCGGTCGAGCTGGGGCAGCCTGAGCAGGCGCCACGCATGTGCAGGTAGACGATGCCCTCGCGGAAGCCGGAGAACGTGATGTCGCCGCCGTCCTGCGCAACCGCCGGGCGCACCCGCGTCTCGAGCAGCTCCTTGATCGTGTCGACGACTGCCTGGTCCTTGGGATCGAACGAGATGCCGGCGGCGTCGTTGGCACCGTCCTCGGCCACGATGGGCGCGCCGGAGACGTAGTGCTCCATGATGGCGCCAAGCACCATCGGTTTGAGGTGCTGCCACTCCACCTCGCCCTTGGTCACCGAGATGAAGTCCGAGCCCAAGAACACGCCGCGCACGCCCTTGATGTCGAACAGCCGCGTCGCCAGTGGCGAGGCCAGAGCCTCGCTCTTGTCGGTGAAATCGGCAGTGCCTTCCGCCAGCACCTTCTTGCCCGGAATGAACTTGAGCGTGGCGGGATTGGGGGTCGCCTCAGTCTGAATGAACATCGCCTCGCGTCTCCGTCTCGACAGCGCGCCCGCCTTCTTGAAAAGCATATGCGCCGCTGTTTCTTAGAACAACTCTAAGATAGGACGCAATGCGTGGTTTTGCGACCCCCCACCGCGGCCCTAGGCGAGGGCCTGAATATCCTCCAGATCCAGCGTTCCGGGCACGATAGTCACGGGAATCGGAAAACTGCCCGCCGCCGTGCCGGCCGCCAGCGAGGCGACGAGCGGGCCCGGTCCCGCCGGATCTGTGGAGGCGCCGAGCACCAGGATGGCAATGTCCTCGTCCTCGTCGATCAGCTTGCGGATCTCCTCGCCCTTTGGCCCTTCGCGGATGATCTCCTCGGATGCCACGTTCTCGAAACCGACGAGATTGAGCTTGCGCCGGAACAGCCGGAATAGCGCCTTGGCCTTGGTGGTCTCCTCCTCCACCTGCTGCTGGCGCACGTTGATCCAATGCTGGAATTCCTGCGGCACGATCACATAGACCATAACGATCGAGCCAGACGAGCGCTGGATGCGACTGGCCGCATAGTAGAGCGCTCCCTCCACCTCCTGGCTCTCGTCGACGACGATCAGGAACTTGCGGAAGTGGCCCGCTTCGAAGGAGCGACGTTTTTTGGCTACGGTCATGCGCGCATGCTGCCACGTGGCGGTGACACCCACAACAACGGCGTCGATGGGGACTTACAACGAGGCGAGGTGGCGGGGACAAACGGCCCCACGCGTCAAGCCCGCACGAAGCCGACGATGTCCTTGACCTCGTCCATAATGGGCTTGGCGATTGTGCGGGCGCGAGCGCTGCCGTCGGCGAGGATGCGGTCGATCTCGGAGATGTCCGACATCAAGCGCTTGGTCTCGGCCGCAATCGGGCCCAGACGCTCAACACACAGCTCGGCCAGCACCTTCTTGAAGGCGGAGAATTGCGCTCCGCCGAATTCGCTGAGGACGTCTGCTTTGGTCAGACCCGCCAATGCCGCATAGATGCCGACCAGGTTCTCCGCCTCCGCCCGGCCTTCCAGGCCCTTCTCCTCGGTGGGCAACGGCTCGGGATCGGTCCGCGCCTTCTGGATCTTCTTGGCGACAGTGTCGGCGTCGTCCGACAGGTTGATGCGCGACAGGTCGGAAGGGTCCGACTTCGACATCTTCTTGGTGCCGTCGCGCAGGCTCATGACGCGCGTCGCCGGACCGGTGATGACTGGCTCGGGCTGGGGAAAGAACAGGCCGTCGGCGTACCCCGCCTTCTCGATCGACACCTTGAAGTCGTTGTTGAACTTCTGCGCAATGTCGCGCGACAGCTCCAGGTGCTGCTTCTGGTCGTGGCCGACCGGCACGTGCGTCGCCTTGTAGGCCAGGATGTCGGCGGCCATCAGGTTGGGGTAGACGTAGAGCCCCACCGAGGCGTTCTCGCGATCCTTGCCGGCCTTCTCCTTGAACTGCGTCATACGATTGAGCCAGCCCAGCCGGGCGACGCAGTTGAACACCCAGGCAAGCTCAGCGTGCTCGGACACCGCGCTCTGGTTGAATAGGATCGAGCGCTTCGGGTCGAGGCCCGAGGCGATGTAGGCGGCCGTCACCTGACGGATCGCCGACTTGAGCTCGCCGGGATCCTGCCAGACGGTGATGGCGTGCATATCTACGACGCAGTAGATGCACTCGTGGGTCTTCTGCAGCTCGATCCACTGCAGCATGGCACCCAGATAATTGCCGAGGTGCAGGCTGCCCGTCGGCTGCATGCCGGAGAAGACCCGCTCCTTGAATGCCATTGTTTTTTCTCCCTCGACCGGGGCGCGTTATGGCGTGGCGGGGCGCGCCGCGCAAGAGCGGGTTTTGGGGCTCAGATCGTGGTCGGCGGGGTGCGGTGCTGCATAAAGCTGCGCAGCTGGCGCATGTCGAGAGCGCCCGTCGCGAAGACCGCCACCACGTAGACCAGAAGCCCCGATCCGACGAGCGCAACGAGCGACCCGATGCGCTGCAGCGCCGGAGCCGAGGCGCCGATGCTGCCCGCGAGGGCCTCCTGCACCAACCACAAAACGATGCCCATCACGGCACTCGCCAGCACGATGCGCGGCAGCGTCCGCACAAGCCGGCGATCGGCCACGAGATAGCCGCGCCTGACCAGGGTTGCATAGAGAAGCCCGGCATTGAGCCAGCCGCCGAGCGTCGTCGCCACGGCGATGCCGAGGTGCGGCATCAGTCCATAGGCGCGGAACAGGAAAAAGAGCGCGATAGAGCCCGCCGTATTGGCGACCAGGCTCACGCTCGCATAGATCATCGGCGTCTTGGTGTCCTCGCGCGCGAAGTAGGCCGGCGAGAACACCTTGATCAACACGAAGGCCGGGAGGCCGAGCGCGAAGATGCCGAGCGCATAGGCCGTTGCCGGGGTA
Source organism: uncultured Alphaproteobacteria bacterium (assembly GCA_963776675.1). Classification (GTDB taxonomy): domain Bacteria; phylum Pseudomonadota; class Alphaproteobacteria; order Rhizobiales; family Hyphomicrobiaceae; genus Hyphomicrobium_A. Next base: position 88,005 of record CAVZNR010000027.1, read on the forward strand.
TCGGCAGCGGTGAAGGCGCCGCGCTCAAACAGGCCAGCGACGATGGCGCTCGGCGCCACGGCCAGCGCCACGGCTGCCGGCAACGTCAGCAGCATCGAGAATTCGAGCGAGCGGTTCTGGCTGTCCATGACGGCCGCGTGGTTCTCGGCCTTCAGGTGCCGCGATACGTCGGGCAGCAACACCACACCCACGGCGATGCCGACGATGGCGAGCGGCAGCTCGTACACGCGATCGGCATAGTAGAGGTACGACACCGCGCCGTTCTGCAGCGAGGCGATCACCGTCCCGATCACGATGTTGAACTGAGTGACGCCGCCCGCGATCACGCCGGGAATGCCGAGACGGATGAGCCGGCGCATACCCTCGGTCATGCGCGGGCGTCGCAGCTTCAGCCAGATATCGTTGCGTCGCAGTCCATCGACGAGCAGCCAGAGCTGCAGGATCCCCGCCGCGAAGACGCCCCAAGCCTGAATGACACCGGCCATGGGATCGTCGGTGAAGCCGAGCCCCATGGCAGTCAGCGTCGCCGCCATCATGGTGACGTTCAACACGATGGAGACCGACGAGCTCTCGACGAACTTGCCGAACGAGTTCAGCACGCCCGACATCATCGCCACGAGCGACATGCACACAAGGTAGGGCATGGTGATGCGCGTCAGCAGGATGGCGAGATCGAACTTGTCCGGCGTCTCGCTGAAGCCCGGCGCCAGGCCGTACATGAGCAGCGGCATGGTGATCTCGGCGACCACCGTGAGCACCAGCAGGATAAACACAAGCCCCGACATCGCCTCCTCGGCGAAGGCGCGCGCGTCCTCGCGGTCGCCCTCCAACCGCTTGGCGAACAGCGGCACGAAGGCGGCGTTGAAGGCGCCCTCCCCGAACAGCCGGCGGAACAGGTTGGGAAAGCGGAAGGCGACGAAAAAGGCGTCCGCCACGGCCCCGCTGCCCAGCGTCGCGGCAATGAGGATGTCACGCACGAAGCCGAAGACCCGGCTCAGAAGCGTCAGGCCGCCGACGGTCGCGAAGGAGCGGTAGAGCTGCATGGGGGGTGAGCCGTAGCGGAGCGTTGCGGCAAGGGCAAGGGCTTCCGCATGCCCGCGTCGCCGCACTCACAAAGCAGCTCGTTGACACCGGCCGGGCGATCACGGACAAGATTGGCATCCCGGGGGAGGGCGAAAAATGTTTCCGATCGGCGACGACAATTCCACGCGGCGGTCGCTTCCCTACGTCACCTATGCCCTGGTCGCCATCAACCTCCTCGTCTTTCTGTTGGAGCTCAGCAACGGGGACGCCTTTATCCAGGAATGGGCCTTTATTCCGGCCCGCTTCTCGGCCGACCCCGTCGCCAACATCCCAACCGTCTTCAGCGCCATGTTCATGCACGGCGGCTGGCTGCACCTGGGCGGCAACATGCTCTACCTGTGGATCTTCGGCGACAACGTCGAGGACCGGTTCGGGCACCTGAAATTCCTCGTGTTCTATCTGCTTGCCGGCATTGCAGCGACGTTCGCCCAGTATTTCGTGCTGCCGGAATCGAGCGTTCCCAACGTCGGGGCCTCCGGCGCCATTGCCGGCGTGCTCGGCGCCTACCTGCTCATGTTCCCAAAGGCGCGCGTCAACGTGCTGCTCGGGCGCAGCGTCGTCGCCATGCCGGCTATCGTTGTTTTGGGCTTCTGGATCGTGCTCCAGCTCGTGAGCGGCGTGGGCTCGATTGCATATACGGACGCTGATGTGGGCGGAGTCGCCTACATGGCCCACGTCGGCGGATTCGCCGCCGGCTTCCTCATGGCGTTCGTTTTCAGGGGCGCCGGACGCCCCAGCATCGGGGCTTAAACGGCCTCGCGCGGGCCCGCATCAACCTTCTCCGGACCCGCCGCCTTGAATGCGCCGGCCATTTCGCCGACAATGGTGAGACTTGGGAGGGGGCTAAGGCGCGAGATAAAAAACATGACACGCCTGGCTGTTCCGATTTTGATCTTGCTGCTCATGCTGTTCGCAGGAGCGGTATGGCTGCTTGCTGTCTACGTCGATCTTCCCCAGTTGGCAGGCAGGCCGCCCGCTGAGGTGCCGGCGATCTCTGACCAGAGTACGCCTGCGGACGCGGCGCGCTCTGGCGCATCGACCGCCGAGGCACCCAGTGCCGACGGCCAGCCCAACGCTTCTTTCGACGTGGCGCGCATCGACCCGCAGGGCACCTCGGTGTTCGCCGGCCGCGCCGAGCCCGGCTCAACCGTCACCATCGTGGGCGACGGCAAGCCCGTCGGCACGGCGCAAGCGGACGAGAACGGCGAGTGGACATTTGCGACGGAGCATCCCTTCGCCAGCGCCGATCCCAAGCTGGCGCTCTCCGTCAAATCCGCCGCCGAGACCAAGGCCGAGAAGAAGAAGGCCGACCAGACCAAGGTGGCCGGCAGCCTGGAGACGCGCGAGGCAGCTAAGAATGGGCCCGAGCAAAAGTCGGCTGGAACGGTCGCCAAGAACCTGCTGAAGGACTTCGAAGGCATGGTTGCCGCCGCGCGCACCGAGGCCGAGCAGGAAAAAAAGAAAGCGGCGGAAAGCCAGGCCGAGGCAAACGCCGTGACCAAGAGCGAGGACAAGGCCGAAACCGAGGCTGCTGAGCGATCCGAGCCCGCGCAGGGCGAGGTCGCGCAGAAGGAAGTTGTGCCCAAGGAGCAGAAGGAAGCACGAGTGGTCGTGCCGGAGCCTCCACTCCAGCCTTCTCCTCCGGCTGCGACACCGACGGCGCCGCAGAACAGCGAGACGCCTCCGCAGCAGGCAGCCGCGCCGCCGAGCACATCACCTCCAACGCGGCTCGCCACTACCGGCCCGGAGAAGCCCGCCACCGCCAACAAGCCGATCCCGGTGCCGATCACCTTCGTGTTCAACGAGGCGACGTTCACGCCGGAGGGCCGCAAGGCGGTCGAGCTGCTGCTCGAATATCTCGAGATCAAGCACTTCGCCCGCGTCTCCATGACCGGGCACGCCGACGAGCGCGGGACGGAGGAGCTCAACATGGAATTGTCCAAGGAGCGTCTCGACACCGTGGCGGAGTACCTCAAAAGCGGCGGCTACGACGGCAAGCTCCAGCTCATCCCCAAGGGTGAGACGGAGCCGTATACCGGCGTGGATCGCAGCAAGTACTCGAAGGAAGACCTCTATCAGCTCGACCGCCGCGTCGAGCTGAACACCACGCCCTGAGGGTGGGGCCGGCGTGACGGGCTAGGCCCTCGTCAGACCTGGCACCGGCGCGTTCTCCTCGCCGCCGACCAGCACGCGCTCCAAGCGGTCATGAATGATCGTCTGGCGCGGCTCGTGCGTGATCTTCTTGCCCGTCAGATCCGTGACGTAGAACACATCGACGGCCTTCTCGCCGAAGGTCGTGATGTGTGCCGACGTGATGTCGAGCAGCAGATCCGACAAGGCGCTCGTCAGCTCGTACAGCAGGCCCGTGCGGTCGCGCCCGGAAACCTCGATCACGGTGAACTGATCCGACAGCGCGTTGTTGACGATAACCTCGGGCTCAACGCTGAAGGCCATCACGCGCCGCGGTGGCGTGCCGCGCTCGGCCAAAAGGTTCTTGAGCCACACGTCGCCGCGCAGCAAACGCGCCATCATGTCGCCGATGCGACCGCCACGACGCATCTCGTCCTCGTCCTCGGTGAACTCCCGATTGAGGAGGAACGTATCGAGCGCGAATCCATCGCGCGTCGTCATGATGTGCGCACCGGCGATGTTGGCGCCGGCCGCCGCGCAGGCGCCGGCAAACAGCGACAACAGCCGCGGATGGTTCGAGGCCACCACGGTGAGCTCGGTGATCGCGGTGAAGGCGTCCGTCGCGGTCTCGGTCGCGAAAAGCGGGCCCTCCGCCTCAGCGCGTTGCAAGAGCTTGGCGTGCTCGACCTGCCGCTCGGTGTCCGTGCGCAGCCAGTAATCGGGGTAGTGGCGCTCGATGAAGCGCTCGACCTCGGCCGGGCGCCAGTCCTGCAGGGCAAGGCGCACCTCTTTCTGAGCCTCGGCGATGCGCTCGCTGCGCTTGACCTGGGTGTGGCCGCCGGCGACCAGAGGCTCGGTCTCGTAGTACAGCGTGCGCAGGAGCTGGCCTTTCCAGCCATTCCAGACGCCGGGCCCGACGGCGCGAATGTCGGCGACCGTGAGCAGGACCAACAGCTTCAGGCGCTCCGGGCTCTGCACCACGTCGGCAAAGTCGCGGATGGTCTTGGGATCGGACAAATCGCGGCTCTGCGCGATGTTGCTCATGGTGAGGTGCTGCTCGATGAGCCAGGCGCAGGTCTCGGTCTCGGCGGCACTCAAACCGAAGCGCGGCCCGAGCTTACGCGCCACCCGGGCCCCGACGACCGAATGATCCTCTTTGTGCCCCTTGCCAATGTCATGCAGGAAGGTAGCGACGAACAGCGCCCGCCGGTTCTTGATCGTCTTGATGATCTCGGTCGACAGCGGCAGCTCGCGCGTGGCCCCGCCACGCTCGATGTCGGTCAGCATGCCGACGGCGCGCACCAGATGTTCGTCGACCGTGTAGTGATGGTACATGTTGAACTGCGTCATGGCGACGACGCGGCCGAACTCCGGCACGAAGCGCCCCAGAACGCCGGCGTCGTTCATGCGACGCAAGCTCATCTCCACGCCGTCCTCGCTGGTCAGCAGCTGCAGGAAGATGCGGTTCGCCTCGGTATTCTCGCGCAGGTCGTCGTCGATGAGGCGCAGCGACTGGCGCAGTATCCGGATCGCGTCGGGGTGCAGGAACGCATTCGTGTGCCGCGCCTCGGCGAAGAAGCGAATGAGGTTGACGGGATCGCGCTTGAACACGTCCGGATCGGCAACGTTGAGGCGATCGTTGTCGATGCGGAACTCCGTGCGCGTGCGCACCTGCCGTCGCGCCTTCCAGTTGAGCGGCCGCAACAGCCGGCTGAAGCCGGGCGAGGACTTGAGCTGCTGCATCTCCAGCGCCGCGCACAGGATCGTCGTCAGGTCGCCGACGTCCTTGGCGATGAGGAAGTAGTGCTTCATGAAGCGCTCGACCGCACGCAGGCCACCGCGGCGATTGTAGCCGAGCTGTTGCGCAAGCCAGGGCTGCACGTCGAAGGTCAGAAGCTCCTCGGCGCGGCCGCTCTGGAAGTGCAGGTAGCAGCGGATCGTCCAGAGGAAGTCCTCGCACTTGCGGAAGGTCGCCACCTCGTCGGGCTTGAAAATGCCGGCGGCCACCGTCGCCGCACCGACACCTTGCCCAAAGAGATACTTCGACAGCCAGTGCAGCGTATGCAGGTCGCGCAAGCCGCCTTTGCCATCCTTGATGTTGGGCTCGACCTTGTAGCGGCTCTCGCCGGTGGCGCGATGGCGCCCGTCGCGCTCGGCCATCTTGGCATCGATGAAATCGCGCGCCGTGCCGGCGACAACCTCGTTGCGGAAGCGCTGCTCGAACGTGACGTAGAGATTGGCGTCGCCATGGATGAGGCGCGCATCGAGAAGCGACGTGCGGATCGTAATGTCTGCGGTGCCGAGCTTGACGCACTGGCCCACCGTGCGCGTGGCGTGGCCAACCTTGAAGCCCAGGTCCCACAGCACATAGAGAATGTACTCAGCGACGCTTTCGCCCCACGGGGTCTGCTTGTAGGGCAGCAAAAACAGCAGATCGATATCGGAGCCGGGCGCCAGCAGTCCGCGTCCGTAGCCGCCCGTCGCCACGATCGACATGCGCTCGGCATCGGAGGGGTTGGTTGCGCGGTAGATATGCGCGACCGTGTAATCGTAGAGCACGCGGATAAGCTCGTCCTGGAACATCGACAGCCCCGCCGCACACCGCCGGCCGTTGCCGTCGCTTTCGAGACCGCGGCGCGCTTCCTCGCGCGCCTTTTCGACCAGCGCCTTGAGCCGCGGAATGAGGGAGGTGCGCGCAGCCGCAGCGTCCCCATGGGCACGGAAAGCCGCGCTCAGCTCCTCGCGCAGCTCGCGCGGGTCGAAATAGGGGGCGGCGTGTTGGATCGCTTTATCCATGACGATTTAATGTAAGCCAGCATTCGCTCGAAGCTAGCTTGAGCCTCCTGAATTTAGCGTTTTTGCTTGCGCTTTTCCTGACGCAGAGCCTTCAGACGATAGACGGCATCGAGCGCGGCGCGTGGGCTCAAGTCGTCGGGATTGAGCTCATCGACGGCGATCTCGACGGCGGAAGGTCCGGCGGGCTCCGTCACCTGCGGAGGAGTTAGCGCAAACAGGGGCAACTCGTCGAGCGGTCCGTTGCGGGCGTCCTTGCGGCCCTCGGTCTTCTCCAAGAGCGCCAGAACCTCGCGCGCACGCCCGACGACACGATCGGGCAGCCCCGCAAGCTTGGCAACCTGGATGCCGTACGAGCGGTCGGCGGCCCCCGGCTTCACCTTGTGCAGGAACACGATCTCATCGTGCCACTCGCGCACGTCGATGGTGACGTTGGACACGCCTTCCAGGCGGCGCGCCAACACCGTCAGCTCGTGGTAGTGGGTGGCAAACAGCACGCGCGCTCCGGCGACGTCGTGCAGGTATTCGACCGTCGACCACGCGATCGAGAGGCCGTCGAAGGTCGCCGTTCCGCGACCGATCTCGTCGAGGATAACGAGCGACCGCGCGCTCGCCTGATTGAGGATGGCGGCCGTCTCCACCATCTCGACCATGAACGTCGAGCGGCCGCGCGCGAGATCGTCGGCAGCACCGACGCGGCTGAACAGCCGATCGACGGCGCCGATCACGGCGGAGCGCGCCGGAACGTAGGAGCCCATCTGCGCCAGCACCACGATCAGCGCGTTCTGGCGCAGGAACGTCGACTTGCCCGCCATGTTGGGACCGGTCACGAGCCAGATGCGGCCTTCCGCCGTCTCGTCGAACCCCGGTGCCGGCGCCAAGTCGGCGCGCCCCAGAACGCAATCGTTGTCGATAAAGGGGCCGGCCTTCGCAGCTTTCAGCGCCTGCTCGACCACCGGGTGGCGGCCGCCGCGAATGTCGAATGCCTGGCTCGCATCGACGCGCGGCCGCGTGTAGCCTTCGATGCGCGCCAGCTCGGCGAGGCCCGCCACGGCGTCGAGCTCGGCCAGCGCCGCGGCAACCTCGCAAAGCGCCCGCTCCTTCTCCTGCACCTTGGCCGCCAGCTCCGCGAACACATCCTGCTCGATGCCGAGCGCGCGCTCCGTCGCCGAGGCGATGCGCCCCTCCGTCTCGATCAGCTCCGGCGTGGAAAAGCGCACCGCGTTTGCCATCGTCTGGCGGTGGCGGAACTTTTCCGATTGCGGCCCTTCCAACAGCGGCTTGGCGTTGAGCTGCGTCACCTCGATGAAAAAGCCGAGAATGTTGTTATGGCGGACTTTCAGCGTCTTGACGCCGGTGTCGGCGACGTACTTGGTCTCCAGCCCCGCCATCACGCCGCGGCTGTCCTCTTTCAAGCGGCGCGCCTCATCGAGCTCGGGCCGGAAGCCCTCGCGCACAAAACCGCCGTCGCGGCGCAGGTGCGGAGGATCGGCCACCAGAGCTGTTTCGAGCGCCGTATGCAGCGCTTCTCCTACTGCGCGCAGCTGACCGGCAACCCGACCCAGCTCCGCCGGCAGGCCCATGCCTTCGCCTTGCGCCGCAAGCAGCTCCGCACACCGGCGCGCGATGCCGAGACCGTCGCGCACGCCGGCAAGATCCCGGGGCGAGCCGCGCGCGAACGCCAGCCGCGAGACCGCGCGCGCGATATCGGGCGCCGACCTCAAGGCGTCGCGCACGTCGCCACGCAGCGTCTCCTCCTCGATCAGAAACCCGACCGCATCGAGCCGGTCGTCGATCTGAGCAGGATCGCGCAAGGGACTGGCGAGCCGCGCGGCAAGCTCGCGCGCGCCCGCCCCCGTCACCGTCCGATCGATGGCGGCGAGCAGGCTTCCCTGCTTGTCGCCGGAGGTCGACCGCGTCAGCTCCAGGCTGGCACGGGTCGCCGCGTCGATCAGCAGCACGGCGTCGGAGCCGGACCGTTTCGGCGGCCGCAGCACCGGCCTGGCCCCCATCTGCGTGAGGTCCACGTATTTGAGCACGGCGCCGACCGCGGCGAGCTCGGGCCGCGTGAAAGCGCCGAAACCGCCAAGCTCCGTCACCTTGAGCTGCGCCTTCAGGCTCGCCTCGCCGGCAAGGCTGTCGAAATAGGCCGACGGCACCGGCGTCGCCGCCGCTCCGGCAAGCTCGATCCACGACTTGAGCCCGGCATCGCCAAAAAGCGCCTCGCCAAGGATCACCTCGCCCGGGCCGAGCCGCACGAGCTCGCCCGGCAGGTCGGCACCCGTCACCTCGCCCACCTCGAACTCGCCCGTCGAGATGTCGAGCGAGGCCAGCGCCACCGTCGCGTCCGAAAACGCGGTGTCGCTCGCACCCTGCGTCGGCCGGAAGATCGCGGTCAGATAATTGCGAGCCTTGGCATCGAGGAGCGCCTCCTCGGTCAGCGTTCCGGGCGTGACGAGACGCACCACGTCGCGCCGCACGACCGCCTTGGCGCCGCGCTTGCGCGCCTCCGCCGGGTCCTCGAGCTGCTCGGCGACGGCGACGCGAAATCCCATTCGGATCAAGCGTTGCAGATACTCGTCGGCGCGATGGATCGGCACGCCGCACATGGGGATGTCCTGGCCCAGGTGTTTGCCGCGCTTGGTGAGAACGATCCCGAGCGCCGCCGAGGCCGCCACCGCGTCCTCGAAGAAGAGCTCATAGAAGTCCCCCATGCGGTACCAGAGCAGGCTGTCGGGGTTCGCCGTCTTGATCTCCAGGTATTGGGCCATGGAGGGGCTCGCCTCGCCCTGCGCCGGCCCGGCAGTGTGCGGCGCAGCGTCGTTCGCAGACGCTGGCGTGGCCGGCGCGCTTTTGCCTTTCCCTCGTGTGCGTTTGGGCGCCATGGCCCGCGCGTGTCCCAACCCCGAAAACCCCCTCGACCTGCACCCACGATAGCGAGCCGCCGCGCGCGACGAAAGCCGCCGTTCACTCCCTACGAAGCGGTTGGCCCAGAGCCCCGTTTTCCAGTCGTTAGTGCGATTGTTTCAGACTTCCCAGCACTCTATGTTGCCCCATCCCCAACTTCAGCAAATCAAGCCCGGCGGCAAAAATGACAAGCAGCAGAAGCCCTAAGCTCACGCGGGCCCGATTTACGGACCAGGAAGCCCTCCAGTTCCACGCCCAGGGCAAGCCTGGAAAGCTCGAGATCACGCCGACCAAGCCGCTGGCGACCCAGCGGGATCTCTCGCTCGCCTATTCGCCGGGCGTCGCCGTGCCCGTGCTCGCGATCGCCGAAGATCCCGCTTGCGCCTACGACTACACCAACAAGGGCAACCTCGTCGCCGTCGTCTCCAACGGCACGGCTATTCTAGGCTTGGGCAACCTCGGCGCGCTGGCCTCCAAGCCGGTCATGGAAGGCAAGGGCGCGCTGTTCAAGCGCTTCGCCGATATCGACGCCATGGACCTCCTAGTCGACACCGAGGACGTCGATGCCTTCATCAATTGCGTGCGCTATCTCTCGCCCTCGTTCGGCGGCATCAACCTCGAGGACATCAAGGCGCCCGACTGTTTCATCATCGAGCAGAAGCTCAAGGAGCTGCTCAACATCCCCGTCTTCCACGACGACCAGCACGGCACCGCCATCATCGCCGCGGCAGGCCTGATCAACGCGCTCGAGCTCACCAAGCGCGATATCAAGAAGTTCAAGCTCGTCGTCAACGGCGCCGGCGCGGCAGGCATCGCCTGCCTCGAGCTCATGATCTCGATGGGCATGCCCAAGGCGAACGTCATTCTGTGCGACACCAAGGGTGTGATCTATCAGGGCCGCAAGGAGGGCATGAACCAATGGAAGTCTGCCTATGCCGCCAAGACCAAGGCGCGCACCCTGGCTGAGGCCCTGGAAGGCGCGGATGCCTTTTTCGGGCTGTCGGCGAAGGGCGCGGTCACGCAGGAGATGGTCGCGGCGATGGCGCCCAAGCCCATCATCTTTGCGATGGCCAATCCCGATCCCGAGATCACGCCCGAGGATGTCTTCGCCGTGCGCGACGACGCGATCATGGCGACTGGCCGATCAGATTATCCAAACCAGATCAATAACGTGTTGGGTTTTCCGTTCATTTTCCGCGGCGCACTCGACGTGCAGGCCTCGACCATCAACGACGCCATGAAGATTGCTGCCGCAGAGGCTCTGGCCGAGCTTGCCCGCGCCGAGGTGCCCGATCAGGTCGCAGCCGCATTCGCTGGCCGGCGAGCGACGTTCGGCCCCGAGTACATCATCCCGGCGCCGTTCGATCCGCGCCTCATCGTGAACGTTCCGTTGGCGGTGGCGAAAGCTGCGATGGATACCGGCGTCGCCAGAAAACCCATCGTCGATATGGACGGCTACGTCGCCCAGCTCGAGGGCAGGCTCGATCCCATGGCGGGCTGGTTGCAGTCGACCTTCAGCGCCGTACGCGCCAACCCCAAGCGCGTCGTCTTCGCCGAGGGCGAGGAGCCGGCCGTCATTCGCGCCGCCCACACCTACTTCACGCAGGGCTTCGGCCAGCCGATCCTGGTAGGCACCAGCGAGATCGTGCGCGAGCAGTTCCGCGCGCTCGGCATGGTGTTGCGGCCCGAGTACGAGCTGATCGACACGCGCAAGTCGCCCCACCTGGAGGAGTTCACCGACTACCTCTACGCGCGCCTGCAAAGGCGCGGCTACCTGAAACGCGACTGCCATCGCCTGGTTGCGAACGAGCGCAATATCTTTGCGGCTCTGATGGTCGTGCACGGCTATGCCGACGCGGTCGTCTCCGGGGTCACGCGCAACTGGATAAGCGTGTTGGAGGACATAAACCGGGTTATGGACGCCGAGCCCGATCGCAATGTCATCGGCGTGTCGCTGGCGCTTTTGCGCGGCCGCGCCGTTCTGGTTGCGGACACCAGCGTACACGCCATGCCGACGTCGGAGGAGCTCGCCAACATCGCGATCGAGGCCGCGCGCGCGGCTCGGAACTTCGGCATCGAACCACGCGTGGCCCTGCTCGCCTACTCGACCTTCGGGCAGCCGCGCGGCGAGCGCTCCGACCAGGTGCGTGAGGCGATCCAGATCCTGGACGAGCGGCGGGTCGATTTCGAGTACGACGGCGACATGGCCGCCGACGTGGCGCTCAACCGCGACCTGATGCGCCACTACCCCTTCTGCCGCCTGACCGACACCGCAAATGTGCTGGTGATGCCAGCGTTCCACGCGGCCTCGATCTCGACGAAAATGCTCAAGGAGTTGGGCGGAGCGACCATCATCGGTCCGATCCTGGTCGGGCTGTCGCACCCCGTGCAGATCTGCCTGTTCGGGTCCAAGGACACCGACATCGTCAACATGGCGGCGATTGCCGCCTATGGCGCGGACCGCTGATGGCGGCTCAGTCGCTCGCCAGAATCAGGTTGCGCACGATCGGGTAGATCTGGCCTTCCCAGCGCCGCCCGCTGAAGACGCCGTAGTGGCCGACACCCGTCTGCATGTGGTGACGCTTCATATGCGGCTTGAGGCTCGTGCACAGATCGTGTGCCGATGCGGTCTGGCCGAGCGCGCATATATCGTCGCGCTCGCCTTCCACCGTGAGCAGGGCCGTCTTGCGGATGGCCTTCAACTGAATCGGCTCGCCCCGGAACTTGAGCTCCCCTTTGGGAAGCAGCGCGTCCTGAAACACCCAGCGCACCGTCTCCAGATAGAACTCCGCCGGCAAGTCGAGCACGGCGAAATATTCGTCGTAGAACGTCTTGATGACGCGCGCCTTCTCGTGCTCGCCGTTGGCGAGATGCTCATAGAGCTCCTGGTGCGCATTGTAGTGCCGGTTGATGTTCATCGAGACGAAGGCGGCCAATTGCACGAAGCCGGGGTACACCTTGCGCTGCGAGCCCTTGTACTTGTGCGGCACGCGCGCAATGAGATTGCGCTCGAACCACCCGATCGACTTGCTCATGGCGAGCTTGTTGACCTTGGTGGGATTGACGCGCGTGTCGATGGGCCCGGCCATTAGCGTCATGCTGTGGGGCTGCGCCCGATTGCCGTTCGCCGCCATCACGGCGACGGCGGCCAGGGCTTGGACGCAAGGCTGGCAAACGGCGAGCAGATGCGCGCCGGGACCCAGGGTCTCGAGAAAGCGGATGAGGTAGTCGACGTAGTCGTCGAACCCAAACGGCCCATCCTTGAGGCTCACATCGCGCGCGTTGTGCCAGTCCGTGATGTAGACGTCGTGGTCGGGCAGAAGCGTGCGCACCGTATTGCGCAGCAGCGTGGCGAAGTGGCCCGAGAGCGGCGCCACGACCAGCACCCGTGGCTGGGCGGCGGAGACGTCCTTCTTGAAGTTCAAAAGCGTGCCGAAGGGCAAGGTCTGAACCGGAACCTCGGTGACCTCCACCTCGCGATTGCCGACGGTGACGCTTTTGATCGCATACTCGGGGCGCACGTGGGTCAGCCCGGCTCGCGCGATCAGCTCGTAAGTGGCCGACAGATTGCGGAGGACCGGTACATTGGCCGCGCCCCCCCAGGCGCCAAGAAGAGCCAGCGACGTACGAGCCATCGACTTGGCGGGCTCGATCATGTCTGAATGGGCTTGATAGGCGGCGTAGAGCATCGAGTCCTTAGGTCCGCAGGCCACCGCTGCAGGTAACCTCCTGCCCCGGAACCCTATTGTGCGATGCACAAAAGCTAGTGCATCCTATCGGAGCGCGCGAGCCCTTTTTTGGAGGCTGGTGGCATCGGGCCGCCCCGCAGTTGGGAGAAGTGCAGAATGGCAACAGCCGAGCTCACCATCAGCAGCAAGAACTACTCGTCGTGGTCGCTCCGCGGGTGGCTGCTATGCAAAATGGCAGGACTGGAGTTCGAGGAAAAAATCGTGTCCTCGGACGACCCGTCGGTCCGTGCCGAGCTGTTGCTCCTCTCACCGTCGTTCCTGGTCCCGTGCCTGCAGCATGGCAACGTCAAGGTCTGGGACACTCTGGCGATCGCCGAGTACCTGGCGGAAATCAAGCCCGACGCCGGCATCCTTCCCAAAGACATCGTTGCCCGCGCCCACTGCCGCGCCATCTCCGGCGAGATGCATTCGGGCTTCCACAATCTGCGCTCCGCATTGCCCATGAACCTCAAGGCGCATTTTCCCGAGTTCTCCGTCTGGACCGGGGCCCAAGGCGACATCGACCACGTCTTTGCCATCTGGCGCGAATGCCTCGAGACCTATGGCGGGCCTCATCTCTTCGGCGAGCGCTCGCTCGCGGATGCGATGTATGCGCCCGTTTGCGCGCGCTTTCAGACCTACGATGTGCCGCTTGACGCGGAATGCGCCGCCTACTGCGAAACAATCATGGGCTGGCCGGCCCTGACAGAATGGATCGCCGCGGCCAAATTGGAGCCCGACGAGCTGGAAGAGCTCGACGTCGAGTTCTGACGGGCCGCCAGCGCCCACGCTAGGTAGCCCGCTTCGACCTCGCCTGCCTGATTGCCGAAATCTTCCAGGCCTCCGCCTCACCCCCCGCCCGACCGGCGTACGCGCACTGGCGCGAATTGACGCAATGCATTGCTGCGTCATGGGCCGGTGCCCATTTTGCAGTTAACGTAAACGGAATGAGTGTCCCATATTGGCCCAATAACGGCCATGATGTAAATGCAAACCAAATGAGCTGGGGTTTGTCCGATGTCGGATATATCCCGTAGTGGAATTGGTTTGATGTTAACCTTTTCTTCGGGTTAATTGGTGCCGCGTTAAACATAATGGGAGCTGCGCGTGCAGTTTCGAGTTGCCGATAAGCTTATTGCTCGTGAACAGAGCGAATTTTCCGCTCCCGCGGATCCTGACTTCATCCGCGAACGGCACAATGACTACTATGTGCGCCGCAAGGTAGAGCTGTGGCAGGGACGCCACCCGCTGCAGGGCCGCGCGCCGCGGTCCGGCGACATCAAGGTGCGCAGCAACGACTACCTGTGCCTCGCCGGCCACCCCCACGTCATCGAGAGCGAGATTGCTGCGCTGCGCGCCGGGGGCCATGGCGATGCCGTCTCTCGCGTCTGGATTCACCATGAGCGCGACATCATCCGCGAGTTCGAGCAGCGCGTCGCGACCCTCATGCGGTCGGAGGACGCCGTCCTTTGCTCCTCCGGCTATACCGCCAACGTCGGCCTGCTCCAGTCGTTCGCACTCAGGGGCGCGCCCGTCTTTCTGGATATGAAGGCGCACATCTCCCTGCACGAGGGAGTCGTCAGCGCCGGGGCCAAGCCGATCCTCTTCCGCCACAACGATCCCGAGTCGCTGGCGCGTATGCTTGCCACGCATGGGCCGGGGCTGGTGGCGATCGATGCGCTCTACAGCACCGACGGCGACCTGGCGCCGCTCAAGGAGTTCGTCGAGATCTGTGAGCGCTACGGTGCCGCCCTGATTGTCGACGAAACGCACTCGTTCGGGGCCCAGGGCCCCGACGGCTCCGGCCTCGTCGTCGCCGCCGGCCTCGCCGAGCGGGTACACTTCCGCACCGTCGGCCTGTCCAAGGCCGCCGCGAGCCGCGGCGGGTTCATCGTCTGCTCGCGGCGCAATGCCGAATACTTCCGCTACAAGTCGCTGCCGGCGATCTTCTCCACCTCGGTCATGCAGCACGAGGTCGCGGGATACGATGCGGTGCTCGACATATTCAAGAACGAAAGCTGGCGCCGCGATGCGCTGCACGCCAACCACGCCTACCTCAGGGCGGGCCTCGACAAGCTGGGCTACAACGTCGAGGCCTCGAAGACGCAGATCATCGCTCTAGAGGCCGGTGACATTCGCCAGACGACCCAGCTGCGTGACGCTCTGGAAACGCGCGGCGTTTTCGGCGCCATCTTTTTTCCGCCGGCCACTCCGGAGAAGCGCTGCCTCATTCGCTTCACGGTCAACTGCGGGCTGAGCCGGCGCAATCTAGACCGCATCGTCGAAGTCTGCGGCGAGATCCGCGACGAGGTCGGCATGGCCGATTGGCGCTCGACGCGGCGCAAACAGGTGGATGCGGCCAAAAACGCTGAAGCGCCGGCGACAGAGCCGGGGTTAGCTGCCAGGCGCGTCGCCGGCGGCGTGCGTAACGGCTGGCAGCTCAATGATGAAGGTGGTTCCGACGTTGCGCTTGGACTGGCAGGAGATCACTCCGCCGCAGCCCTCAACTATCATCCGGCAGAATGACAGACCAAGGCCGGTGCCGACGCCCGGCCGTTGCGCCGACACGAAGGGGATGAACACGTAGTTCACCAGCTCAGGCGGTATTCCTTCGCCGGTGTCGGTAACCAGAACGCTGTTGGTGTTTACCCCACGCCGGAGACGGATGGTCAGGCTATTGTCGTCGCCATCCCGCGCCTCGATGGCGCGAAGACCGTTCTTCATCAGATTGAACAGCACGTGCGTCATCAACAGGTCCGAGCCGCGGAACTCGAAATCCTCCTCGATTTCCGGGCGGATGAGCTCGCGCTGATGTGGCTTGAAGTGATAGCGATCGATCGCCATCGACACGATGTTGCTCATGCGGTGCAGCTCGGTCGGCGGCGCTCGACGATGGTGCTGCGCCACGTTGCTCAACAGCAGATCGATCACCGAGTTGGCAGAGGTGATGTGCTGGCGCACGCGCCGGTGCGAGGACATGAGACGATCCCTCGCGTCTGATTGCGGTAGCTTCGCCAGAAGCCGCTCGCAGCCGTCGGCCTCGAAGCGAATACCAGTAAGCGGCGTGCGGCATTCATGCGCCACCTGGCTCGCCAGCGACGCGGCGGCCTTGAGCTTCTCCTGCGCGATGACATTGTCGCCGTAAGCGAGGCCGATGAAGCCCGTGAGCGCAAAGACCAGAATTGGCAGCGTCGTCCAATATCCGACCGGAATGGGACTGCCGTGCGTCGAGATCAGATAAGCGCCCAGCGCAGCGACCGATCCGATCACCAGCACGATGATGGCGTTGAGCAGGTCATAGAGCAGCACCACGTAGATGAGCGCCGCCAGCGTCGACATCTGCCAGGTCGCGTTGCTGTGGTTGAACAGCAGCATCAGCGTGAAGAAGAACGGCAGACAGTAGAGATAGGTGAAGTACGCGAATGCCACCTGATAGCGTCGCAGAGGGGCTGGCCAAAACCCACTCAGCGCAATCATGAAACAGAGCACGGTTCCGATGCCGCGCAGCGTAATGCTCTCATAGGGTTGCGGGAGAACGTACGCCCACACCAGATAGAAGATCGGGAACCCGAAGACGCCGATGACGGCGGCGGCCCGGATCTTGCGCTCCGCATGGGCGTGATACTCCACGTATCGACGCGCGCAATCGCGGAACCAGCGCTTGAGCAGGAACGTTCGATTGACCTTGGGCACGCCAGCAGCGGCCGTGCCACCCGGACGCGGAGTCCAATGTTCCGACAATTGTAACATTTAAACTTTTAACCGTGAGCGTACCGGATCCGATACGAAAGCGTAGTACGAAAGCCCTTACGGAAAGTGTCTCAATGGGCGCGCGGCCCGAGGATCATGACTCCATTCTATCATCCGACATCAATTCTCGTTTTGGACGACGATCCGCTATTCCTGGAAAGCCTGGATTTCCAGTTTAGCGACGAGTTGAGCTGTCAAACGTTTACGCGCCCCGATGCAGCGCTCGAGCATCTGCGCGCGCAGGCCCGGCAGCATCCGGACTTCAGCCGCTACTTCAAGGACTGCTCGGAGATGGATCTCGGCTCCGAGAGCCGTCACGGCGACCGCCTGCTGCGTCTGCAGCTCTCCGAGCTGCGCTCGATGGTCGACGATCACTCGCGCCACCAGCGCGTCTCCGTCGCCGTCGTCGACTTCGACATGCCGAAAATGACCGGTGTCCAGTTCTGCCGCGCCGTTCGCGATCTGCCGGTAAAGACGATCCTTCTGACCGGCAAGGCCGGGCTCGAGACCGCCATATCGGCCTTCAACGAGGGTGTGATCGATTGCTTCCTGCAGAAGCAGGATGCCAACGTTTCGATCGCACTGCGCCGCGAGATCAAGCGCTTGCAGGGGGAGTATTTCGAGGAAATCTCCGACCCCATTCAGTGCGCTCTGGCCCTGCAGAAACCCAGTTTTTTTTCCGATCCGGAGTTCATAAAGCTGTTCAACGAGGTCTCGGAAGAGAACGGCGTCGTCGAGCACTACGTGTGCTCCGCTCCTCCCGGCGTCATGCTGCGCGACGCGGAAGGCAATGAGTCCTTCCTCCTGGTCTGCGACAACGACGCGGCAAAGAGCCAGTGCGAGGTCGCAGAGGATCGCAGCGCCCCTTCCGACATGCTGCAGCTGCTGCGCACGCGGAAAGCGCAGGCGTGGTTCCCCACGCAGGAAGGCTTCTACCATCCCGACTTCGAGGCGGAGTGGGCGCGCTACATCTGGCCGGCGCAATTGCTGCCGGGCTCGGGCTCTTGGAGCTACAGCTACATCCAGCACGAATGCCCGGTCGAAGAGGTCTTGCACGAGCAAGGCCAGCAGAGCGCCTGAGCGTTTGCGCACCCGCGATAGCGGCCGACCAAGCTCGGATGCCCGCCATGCTTCGTAACGTCGCAGTGGCCGCGTTGCCCGCGGTCTGAGGCGATGGCATCAGGAATCCTGAACCACCAGCACCCGGGGCCGACATAGGTTGATGGTCGGCAACAGATTTTGACTCGAGTGCAGCCGCGCTGCGTTAAGGGGACGGCCCCGGCAAAGGCCAGTAGATCTGGGGCTTTCGTGCGCTAAGACTTTATAAACGCTTCAAGTTGATTCCCCTTCAATTAGTAATGTAGAGATGATCGCGCTTTAGGATGGTTGCGTAAACGGCTGGAGCTTCTAGGAAAATTATCTCGTGACTCAGAGCGCTCTCAAGCTTGCGCTCGGTACACCGAGACAAGCGGGCCCCGACGAGGGGCCGATCGGACCGCAGTGCGATCCGAGCGCGGAGGCTGTCGTCCCGACCCAAGATCTTAAACAACAGCTCGCGGACGCGTTGCGCCGCAACCAAGCGCTTGAGCGGCTCAACACGTGCTTCGAGGCGGCGCTCAACCATATGGGGCGCGGGCTCTCCATGTTCGATGCCGATCAGCGACTTGTGGTCTGCAACAAGGCGTACGCGGGCATCTACTTCCTGCCCGACGAGCTGACGCGGCCAGGCACGGCGCTCGCAGATATTCTGGCATTTCACATGTCTCGCACCACCGGGGAGCCCCCGGGGCCCGCCAGCATCGCGAACTGGATCGAGCAGCATGTGGCAAGGCTCGCCCAGGAGGGCAAGCGCGAGGAAGTCCAAAACCTCAACGATGGCCGCGTGATCCGCGTGACGTACCACCAGCTCGAAGGCGGCGGGTGGGTCGACATGCAGGAGGACATCACTGCCCAGCGCCAGTCCGACGAAAAGATCGAATGGCTCGCGCGACACGACACGCTGACCGAAATCCCCAACCGCTTCCATTTCCGCGAATGCCTCGTGCAGCAGTTCGAGTGCTACGACCCGCGGCTCGGATTTGCCCTGCACTGGATCGACCTCGATCACTTCAAGGAGATCAACGACAAGTACGGCCACATCGTCGGCGACGGCCTTTTGAAGAGCGTCGCCAACAGGCTCAAGAGCAGCCTGCGTTCCGGCGACATCGTCGGCCGCCTGGGCGGGGACGAGTTTGCGATCCTGCAGGTCGGCATCGACCGCGAGGAGCTGGCCGACAGCCTTGCCCATCGCGTGCTCGAGAACATTCGCCGGCCCCACGATATCCTTGGGCACCGCCTGCATACGGAGGCGAGCATCGGCGTGGCTCTTGCTCCTAAGCATGGCCAGGATCCCGAGCAGCTATTTGCCAGCGCCGACATGGCGCTCTATCGCGCCAAGTCCTTGGGCCGCGGCGTCCAGTCCGTATTTGCGCCCAATCAGTCCGGCGGCGGCGCTGCGGAAAACCCGCTCAAGAACGAGCTGCGACTTGCTGTGGAGCGCAAGGAGCTGGTGCTCCACTATCACCCGATTGTCGATTTGCACGAGGAGAAGGTTTCGAACTTCGAAGCGCTTATGCGCTGGAAGCATCCGAGCCGCAGGCTTGATCCCACCGTCGGAGTTCATTCCCATCGCCGAGGAGACCGGCCTTATCGTCGAGATGGGGAGCTGGGCCCTGAGGCAGGCATGCATCGATGCCAAGAGCTGGCCGGACAACATCAAGGTCTCCGTCAACCTTTCGGCGGTGCAGATCGAAAGCTGCGACGTCTTCGAGGTCGTCTCGCGCACGCTGCAGGAGACCAATCTGGAGCCGCAGCGGCTGCAATTGGAAATTACGGAGACAGTGCTGCTGCGCGACCGTTCGCGCACGCAGGAGGTCTTGAAGAAGCTGGATAATTACGGCGTGACAATTACGCTCGACGACTTCGGGACGTGCTTTGCGACGCTCAACTATCTGCGCAGCTTCCCCTTCAAGAAGATCAAGATCGACCGCAGCTTCGTGCGCGATATTCCCGAGCACCACGACTGCGTCGCCATCGTGAAGTCCGTCGGCGACCTCGCGCGCGAGCTCAACATGCGCTCGGTGGCCGAGGGCGTGGAGACGGCGGCAAGCCTCAACGCTGTAAGGGCGGCCGGCTACGACGAGGCGCAAGGCTTCTACTTCAGCCCCCCGGTTCCCGTCCGGGCCGTGCAGCGCGCTATCAATCAGTGCAAGCTACGCATGACCAACGTCAACGCGATCGCACCCGATGCGGTCAAGACGACGCGCAAGGGACCGCAGCGCACATACCGGCGCTCCTGAGCACGTTCTCTCAGATCGGAGCTAGGCGTCCACCGCGATGCGGCTCTTGAGCTCATCGGGCATGCCGAAGTGCCCGAAGTAGCGCGGATCAATTCTCTCGACCGGCATAATGATCAGCACGTCGGTGGTGCCGAACTGGCGATCGATGACGGCGCCGTCGCCGACAAAGGCGCCGAGCCGCAAATAGCCCTTGATCAGCGGCGGCAGCGCCTTGAGCGCGGCCTTGGGATCGACCTTCTCGCGCGCAAGCCGGTCCATGGGCACGTACAGCCGCTCGTGCGCGCGGCAGCGCCATTCCGGCGGCGCCAGCGCGTTGTGGTGCAGGAAGCTAAGCGCCATGGCATGCTCGTCGGGATCGGTGCCTGGCAGGCTCGCGCATCCGATCATCACGTCGATCTTGTGCTCTCGCACGTAGGTCCACAGCCCGTGCCACAACAGCTCGACAGTGCGCTTATTGCGATACGGCTCAAGCACGCAGGAGCGGCCGAGCTCCATGAAGCTGTAGTGCGGAGACCGCGCCGCAATGAGGGGTGCGATGTCGTATTCACTCTGGGAATAGAAACCAAGGGTGCGCTCCGCAATCTCCTGGCGCAGAACGCGATAGGTGCCGACGACCTTCTGCGGCCTTAGTCCGCTCCAGGCGTCTCCCGTCGCGTAGGGCTGCTCATCGACGACGAGGAGGTGGTCGCAGACCGCGTCGTAAGGATCCTCGTCCCGCCGGCGCAGCTCCGCACGCAGCGTGGGAATTGCCGACATCTCTTCGTAGAATACCTGGTAGCGCAGCCGCTGGGCCAGACGGATCTCGCGTCGCTTGCGGGCCAGGCGAACCTCAAGGTTGCCGATCTTGCCGTAGACCTTGTCCGGCTTGCGAATGGGAAAGGACGCGCCTCGTCCGTCACGCAATGCCCGCAACGCCAAAAAACCGCGCGGAACTGCCTGCCATGTTGGGCTGCTCGCCAAACGGCTGGCCATGCGGCGCGCCGTGTACCTCATCCTGCGTCTCCCCTTGTCCCTACCGTGCCCGATTTCACGGCGCAGCCCAACTGCCCTTAGCCAAGCGACCTTGCGTTTCCCCCGTGGCAGGGGCGCGAGCACCCGCGTTTTTATCAATGGCCATGGGCGGATAGCACGATTCCATGACAGACTTGAGATAGCCCCCCGGCGACCAGATCTCAGGCTGCAGCGTCGGCATCGGGACCGGTCACCCGTCCGAACCAGCGCTTCAGGACGGCCTCGAGGCTCGCCCTGTCGAATGGTTTGGCCAGGTAATCGTCCATCCCTGCTTCAAAATACCGCTTCTTATCCTCGGCAAACGCACTAGCCGTCAATGCCACAATTGGGGGCACATGGCCGCAAAATCCAGAGGCGCTCTCATAAAGTTCGCGGATCGTGCGGGCAGCTTCGAGACCATCCAGGCGCGGCATGAAGATGTCCATCAGGACCAGATCGATGGGCGGTGTTGCACCATCGATGGCGCGGCGAACGGCCGCCACGGCTTCCTCCCCATTGGTGACGGCGACATAGTCGCAGCCACACTTCTCAAGCACACGCTTGGCGAGTAGCGCATTGATTTCATTATCTTCCGCGAGCAGCACGCGCCGATTGGCCGACGGCACCGGTGTCGCAGCAGAGGTGCCCGGCGCACCTTCCCCTTCGCGACCCGCATCCGCATCGGAGGGAGCGTGCAGACCCAGTTGCATCATCATCGAGGCCGGACGCACTGGACGCACGAGGTAGGCGTCGAAGCCGGCTGCCCGGAACTCGGAGAGGTTCGCGCGCGCTAGCACGTTGACGAGGACGATGCCGCGCACTTTCTTCCTGGAATTGAGATTGCGCGCCGTGGCAAGCAGCCGTCCAACAGAGGGGGCACCCTGCGCGCCATCGACGACCACCCGGTCGAAGGGCTCTCCGTCGCGCGCCGCCGTCTCGAGCGCGCTTATGGCTAGGGCGAAGTCGGACTCGGCCGCCGGAACGCCCGCGCTCGTCAGCGCGTAGCTGAGCGCCCTGCGCTCGAGCGGCCGGTCGAAAGCCAGCAGCACACGTCCCGTCGCAATAAGAACGCCGCGATCGGGCCCTTCGGCCGTCGGCAGCGCGGTTTGCTTCAGCGGCAGCTCGAGCGTGAACGTCGAACCGTTGCCGGGCGCGCTGGAGACGCGAATCTCTCCGCCCATGGCGCGCGCAAGCTGCATCGAGATCGCGAGGCCGAGGCCCGTTCCCCCTTCGCGCCGGCGGATGGCCGCGTCCGCCTGCTCGAACTCCGCGAATAGCCCCAGCATGTCGTCGCGGGACATACCGATACCGGTGTCCTCGACGATGAACTGCACGTCCACGTCGTCGTCGCCGTCGGCACCACTCTTGGCAATCGCGTTGACGCAAACGCCGCCTGTGTCGGTGAACTTCACCGCGTTCGAGAGCAGGTTGAGGAGGATCTGTCGGACGCGCACCTCGTCGCCGACAACGAGAGATGGCAGTTGCGGGTCCACCGACCACGCGATCTCCAACCCCTTCTCGTGCGCGCGCGGAGCCAGGAGCTCGACCACGCCCTGCACGCAAGTATCGATGGCGAACGGCACGTCGATGAGCTCGAGCTTGCCGGCCTCGATCTTGGAGAAGTCGAGGATTTCGTCGATGAGCGCCAGAAGCGTACGCGCCGACTGATCGATGGCACGCGCATAGGTCTGCTGCTCGGGCGTCTGCTGGGTGTCGATCAGCAGGCTGGCCATGCCGAGGATGCCGTTCATGGGCGTGCGGATCTCGTGGCTCATGGCCGCAAGAAAGCGCGACTTGGCCCGATTTGCAGATTCAGCCTGGTCGCGGGCCTCGGCAAGCTGCGCCTCGGCATTGCGCTGCTCGGTGACGTCGCGGCCGACGCACTGCACCTCGAGACTCGAGCCGTTCGCGGCGGGGACGAGCCGCTCCTCCCATTCGATCCAGCGCGGACCGCAGGCGGTGCGCACCTGCTGCGCATATCTTTGGTAGCGAACCTCGCCGGTCGTCACCAGGGGCTGGGGACCCTCACCGTGGAGCGCCTCGATTTCAAACGGTGCGCCGAGCACCGCCTCGCTCGTCAAACCGAACATTTCCAGGAATGCCGTGTTGACGAAGGTGAGGCGGCCTTCGTCGTCGCGACGCAGGATCATGTCCTCCTGCGCGTCGAGCAGCGCCCGGTAGCGCTGCTCGTTCTCGTTGATCTGCCATTGCAGATCCTGCAGCTGCTCTAAGCGACGCTCCACCCGGGTGCCGATGTCGTCCTTGCCGACGAAGCGAGTGTCGGCTGCAGCGGAGCTGCTTCGCTTGAGCGCGAGGTGGATCGACACAAGTCCGAGGCCGGCGCCGGCAATGGCAAAAACCTGCACGAGCGCCAGCGGGCCGTGCGCCAGCAGCAGGGCGATCATCAGGGAGACGCACGCCGCAGCGAGCGTAATGAGAGCAGCGCGTGGCAAGTGAGATTGAACGCGCTGCTCAACTCGCTCGCGCAAGCTCGATGCAACTGGCCGACGCGCCCCGTCGGTGGCACCCCCCGACGTTTCGCGTGGGTCCGCCGCATTGGATGTCTTCTGGCTCACGCTGACGCCAACCTGCAACGCTCTATCGAACACCGAGCCGCGACCCAAACATGGGCGACGTTGCGAAACGCTGAAGCGGGATGGTTAATATCGGCGGGTCACTTAGCGTCAGAAGAGCGCGGTGCGGCGTCCAGCGGGCGCGCGGCCTCCACCGTCATCAGCGGAACCCCATTGCGTATGGGATAGGCGAGGCCGGCGGCGCGGCTGATCAGCTCTTGGCGGGTGGCATCGTACTCGAGCGTGGTCTTGGTCAACGGGCACACCAGGATCTCGAGCAGCTTGGGATCGACCCGCTCGGGTGCCAAATCCTTTTCTGACGTGCCACTCATTGCCTGCGCTCTCTGGGCTCTACTGCAGGGTGCTGCCGCTGCTGCCGCTGGAGGCGAGCTCCATCTCGGCAAGCGCCACCAGAACGTCGGCCCGGCGCTTCAGATCCTCGGCTTCGAGCAGGGCCTGCTTCTCCTCCGGTCCGTACGGGCACATAACACACAGGGCGTTGATCAGAAACTCGCTGGAGGCCCGCTGGATTGCCGCCCAATCAGCCTCCAGCCGGTTGGCGTCGAGATACGAGCGCAGCACCCGCAAAAGGTTCGTGCGGTCCACCTGGTCCTCGCCCAGCCCTTCGCTCAGATCGGACGCAAAGCGGTCATAGCTCACGCTCGCCACGCGATAGGGACGATCGGTGACGGCCTCGTCGAGGACCTCATAGCGGGCGATGCCCGTGAGCGTGATGACGAGCCGCCCGTCATCGACCTCCTGATAGCTCGTCACGCGCCCTACGCAGCCGACGCCGCGCAGCTCGACCGAGCGGCCGAGCGGGCTTTCCTCCTCGTCATCGAGGTTGTCGTCGTGTAGCGGCTGCACGATCCCGATCAGCCGGTCGCCCGACATCACGTCGTCGATCATCTCCAGATAGCGCGGCTCGAACACGTTGAGGGGCAAAGTCGCGCGCGGGAGCAGGATGGCGCCCCGCAACGGAAACAAGGGGATGCGGGGCGGAAGGTCTGCTGGGCGCCTATAGCGATCAGTGGGTGACAAGGGGCCACTTTCCTTCCCGGCTCGAATAGCCCTTTACGAAAACAGCAGAGACGACAAGCGCCGCCGGCCATCGACGGTAGCAGGGTCCTTCGGCCCCCACGCCTCGAAGAATTGCACGAGCTGCTTGCGGGCGGCCTCCTCGTTCCAGGTGCGCTGGCGCCCCACCAGATCGAGGAGATGTTCGACCGCTTCCGCCTTATTGCCGCGCGCCGCGTGCGCCACGGCGAGATCGAAGCGCGCCTGATTGTCGGCGGGATCGGCGCTGAGCCGCGCCTCGAGCGCGGCGCGGTTGTCTTCGGGGCCCGCTTTGTTGGCAAGCTCCAGCGCCGCCTTGACGCGCTCCACGGCGGCAACGTTCTTGGCGTCGGGTGGAATGAGGCCGATCATCTGTTCGGCACGGGCAAAGTCGCCCGTTTTGACGTAGCAGCTCGCCAGGCCGGCAAGCGCGGCGGGATCCTGCTGGTTTTCTTGCAGCACCGCCGCATAGAGCTCTGCGGCCGATTGCACGTCGCCGTCCTCGAGCGCTTGATCGGCAGCGGCGAGAGCCCCTGCGAGGTCCTCCTGAGAATCATCTCCGAGCAGACGCTCGATGAAAGCGCGCACGGCACTTTCGGGCTGCGCACCCATGAAGCCGTCGAGCGGCCGACCGTCACGAAAGGCATAGACGGTGGGCAGCGACTGGATACGCAGCTGGCCCGCGATTGCGGGATGCTCGTCGACATTGATGGTGACCATGCGGACCTTGCCGCCATAGCTCGTGACCACCTTCTCCAGCACCGGGGTCAGTTGCTTGCACGGCCCGCACCACGCCGCCCAGAAGTCGACGATGACGAGGACCGTCTGCGACGCCTCGATCACGTCCTTGGCGAACCCGGACGTCGTCGAGCTTTTGATGAGCTCTGGATCCGCGGTTGCGGCCGATCCCTTGAGAGCCCCGAAATCCATCTATGTCTCCTTGCAGCGGCGCGGCGTTCCTCAATTACTCAATAGCAAAACCTCTGCGCAGAGCCTAATCGCCGTTTGGGCCGAAAAGGCGGATCTCACGAGGCTTCTCCCGGCTACATCGTGCCGACCAGGGCGCCCTGCAAGGCGCCGGCACTCAAGTGCTCGCCCCACCCACTCCCGTGGCGCCGACCGCGGCAATGCGTGGCTCGTGGCCACAGGAGCGAATGAACCGCATTAGATCGTCGCGCGCAATATTCGTCGTCGCCGTATTCTCCAGAGGATGGCAGTTGATGGTCTCGTGGCGCATCAGCTCCGAGTCGATCACCACGCGCACACGTCGACTGCCATCGTTGATGACGGCGAACGCCGTCACGGAGCCGGGCGTAACGCCGAGCGCCTCCATGAGCAGCTCGGGTTTGCCGAAGCTGAAGCGGCCGGCCCCCAGCGTGCGCGCCAACCCCTTGAGATCGACCCGCGTCGCCGCCTGCGCGACCACCAGGAATAGGTCGCCGTCTTCATCCTTGAGAAACAGGTTTTTGGTATGGGCGCCTGGAAGCTCCTGCTCGAGCTTGCTGCTGTCGGCGACCGTGAAAAGAGCCTCGTGCTCGACCGTATGCGTTTCGATTCCCAGCTCGGTGAGCCGGTCGAACAGATCCTGGCGCGTGGCGGGCATGAGGACGGAGCCTGGAACGTCTGCGGGAACGGGTCACTACCTAGCGGTTTGTCCCCGGCCCGCCAAGCCCACCGCAGCCGGCGATCCAAACCCAATAGATGGATCATGCGGTCTCACGCTTGCTGGTCGCCTGCCGCAGCGATAGCATCAGTCGGACACTGAGAGATTAGGAGGCACGATGCCTGCAAGACTGATCATGCGTCTCGCCGCCGTGACCGTGCCACTGCTCGTCCTCTATGGCGCCGTCGCCGCCGCGGACCGCTGGGCCGCACTCGTTCCCAACCAGGAGAACAGCTCCACGGTGGTGTGGGCCACGAGCAAGGAGCAGGCGAAAAAGCTCGCCGTGCTCGCCTGCAAAGAGGTGTCGCAGACCTGCGCCGAGACACCGGCCAGCACCAACGGCATGGACCACGTGTTCGCGGTGATGTGCTGCTCGGACCCGAAGGCCGCCTGTGCCGCCGGCGTCGGCGCCAACCGCGACAAGGCGCTCAAGGAGGTCAAGAGCGTGCTCTCCGACGCCGGCTACGCCAAGTGCTCGCTGAAGAGCTACTTCAAGGCCGGAACGGGCGAGAAGGGCTGAAAACCGCCGCCGAGGCGGGGCGGACGGCCGATGCTGCGCTGCATGTTTGCGCGTCTTGCCAAGGACCGGCAGTTGCGCCATAAGGCGTGTCCGCGCCCCCGGTCGGGCGGCGCCATACCCAAGGATGCGGGCGTAGCTCAGGGGTAGAGCATCACGTTGCCAACGTGAGGGTCGTGAGTTCGAATCTCATCGCCCGCTCCAATGTCTTCCCAGCGCTAAATTGATCGTAATGCCGGGCGGCGGCTACCCAGCACTACGCCGTAGCGGCGGCCGGGGCGGTGTCGGCCGATGGCTGCTCGTTGGTGGCAGCCTCGAGTCGCTCGATCACCTCTTTTGCCAGCGCGCGCATGGCGATGCCGGCTTCACCGGGGTACTTGGCGAGATAGCTGCGGCCGTTGGTCTGGAAGTTCGCGGCATCCTGCAGCGCCGACATGCGCGGAATGGGCTGTTTGAAGCAGCGGTTCTCGGCGTTGCTCTCCAACCAACGATGATACTCGTCATCGGAGGACGAGCTGGGCTCTTTCATGTTGACGATGACGCCGAGGTTCTCGGCAAAGCCCATCTCGGGGTTGAGGCTCTTGAAGCGGCGGAACACCTCGAGCCCGCAGACGGACACGTAGTCGGCCTTGGTGGGCGAGATGTGGAAGTCGGCCTCGCGTAGCCAGCTCTCGGTGAGCACCGAAAGCCCCGGCGGGCAGTCGACGAGCACGATGTCGAACACCTTGCGCACGCCGTTGAGCAGCTCGCCGATGACCGAGCGCAGCTGGGCATGCAGGCTCTCCTTGGAGACCTCGCGTTCGAGCAGCGTGAGTTGCATGTCGCTCGGCAGCACGAACACCGAGCGTGAGTCGTCGACGTCGGACACGTTGCGCACGATGAACTTGGGCCACTCGGCCGTCTGCCCCTTGAGCACGGTGGCGTGCAGGTAGTCGACGATGGTCGCGCCTTCGCTTTGCAGCTTGTAGAGGTTCGACACCGTCATCAGCATGCTGGAGACGCTCGCTTGTGCGTCCGAGTCGATCACCAGCACGTTTTTTCCGTGGTAGGCCGAGAGCGTCTCGGCAAGGGCAAGCACAAGGGTCGACTTACCGACGCCACCCTTCGTATTCATCATCGCAATCGAATTACGCATTTGGTCGAATGTCCCCGTACGTCCCCTTGTTGCGCTCAGTGTTGCGCTCGGTCGTGGTTGCGCTCAGTCGTGCCGCTCTCGTTCGCCCGGACGTTACAAAAACGTCACACAGGCACTGTCGCGCGAGGACATCGCCCACCTCTATTCGCGCGGGAATATGGCAGCCATGGGATCGCCTCGCAATGCTTGACTGTCACCTTAGTGGCGCGCGCCCGCTCAAGCAATAAAGCGCTGCGGAAACTTGAGGTTGACGACTGCATCTTGCGCGCGCCCTGGGGGGCGAATAGGACATTGCCGGTGCGTCCCCTACGGAGGCCTTTCCCTATGGCTCATGCGTCGTCGGCTCGCTTCGCGCGACCCTTTGCTATTATCACCCTACTGACGTTCTCTCTGGCGCTCGCCGGATGCGGCATCAACACCATTCCCACCTACGAGCAGAACGCCAAGGCCGCCTGGTCGGAAGTGTTGAACCAGTACAAGCGCCGCGCCGACCTCATCCCCAACCTGGTCGAGACGGTCAAAGGCTTCGCCGATCAGGAGCGCACCGTGCTCACCGAGGTGGTGGAGGCGCGCGCCAAGGCGACGCAGGTGCAGGCCAACATCCCGCCCGACATCCTGACGAACCCCGAGGCGATGCAGAAATTTCAGGACGCGCAGTCCCAGCTCGGCGGCGCGCTCGGGCGCCTGCTGGCGGTGGTCGAGCGCTATCCCGACATCAAGTCGGGCCAGAACTTCCTCGCCCTGCAGAGCCAGATCGAGGGCACCGAGAACCGCATCGCCATCGCGCGGCGCGACTACATCCAGGCGGTGCGCGCCTACAATACCGAGATCACCACCTTCCCGGGCCGCCTGTGGCGCTCGTTCCTCTATCCGTCCGCCAAGGAGATGGCGACGTTCGACATCGCCACCAACGAGATGCAGACCCCCAAGGTCGACTTCGGCACAAAGAAGTAGCGCTGGCTCCGAGAGGAATCCCACGATGCTTGGGGACTGGTGGGCTTCGCCGTCCCGATCGGCCACGAGGCTTGCAACCCTCGTGGCCGTCGTCGCGATGCTGGGTGCGCTCGGCCCCGCGATGGCCGAGCCGACGTTTCCCGCCCTGACGGGACGCATCGTCGATGAGGCCGGACTGTTGAGCGGCCAGGACCATGCGGACATAAAATCTGAGCTCGAGGCGCTCGAGGCTGCCTCCACCGACCAGCTCGCCGTGGTCACCCTCAAGTCGCTGCAGGGCTACCCGATCGAGGACTTCGGCTACCAGCTCGGGCGCGCGTGGGGCATCGGCCAGAAGGGCAAGGACAACGGCATCCTGCTCATCGTCGCGCCCAACGAGCGCAAGGTCAGGATCGAGGTCGGCCGCGGGCTGGAGCCGGTGATGACCGACGCCCTGTCGAAGCTCATCATCGAGAACGCGATCCTTCCCCAATTCCGCCGCGGCGATTACCCGGCCGGCATCCGCGCCGGCGTGCGCGACATCAAGGACGTGCTCTTAGGCGACGCCGAGGCCGTGAAGGAGCGCGCCAGGGTCGCGCAGCAATCCTCCGGTCCCGACACGCTGCAAGTCATTCTCTTTCTCTTCTGGATGGGCATCGTCATCTACATCATGTGGGCTGCCTATCGCTCCTCGCTCGCCCAGAGCGCTGCCGGCGGGCGCCGGCGCGGCGGCCCGGTCGTCGTGCCTGGCGACTCCGGCGGCTGGGGCGGGGGATGGTCCGGCGGTGGCGGAGGTGGGGGTGGCTGGTCGGGCGGCGGCGGTGGCTTCGGCGGTGGCGGCTCATCGGGAAGCTGGTAGGAGATCGGCAGCATGCGACTTTTCTCAATCGATGACGAGCAGCGCGTCTCCAAAGCGATCACCTCGGCCGAGCGCACGACCTGCGGCGAGATCGTCGTCGTGGTGGCGGCGCGCAGCGATGCCTATCTCTACGTCCCTCCGCTCGTCGGCGCCCTGGTGAGCCTGCTTGTCCCCTGGGTGCTGATCTACTTCACGCAGATCTCGGTCCAGTCGATTTATCTCGCCCAGCTCGCGGTCTTTCTCATCCTCACCACGGTGCTCCTGCCGCTGCCGGTGCGCACCGCGCTGGTGCCGCCCTTCATCAAGCGGCGGCATGCGCATCGCAACGCAATCGAGCAGTTCTTAGTGCAGAACCTGCACACGACGGAGGGTCACACGGGCGTGCTCATCTTCGTCTCCGTGGCCGAGCACCATGCCGAGATCCTCGCCGACACGGCCATCGACGCGCGCGTGCCGGCAGGAA
This sequence comes from uncultured Alphaproteobacteria bacterium, assembly GCA_963776675.1. Lineage (GTDB taxonomy): Bacteria > Pseudomonadota > Alphaproteobacteria > Rhizobiales > Hyphomicrobiaceae > Hyphomicrobium_A. The sequence goes on from CAVZNR010000027.1 coordinate 117,923, forward strand.
CCTGGACCACGATCATCGCCGACCTCACCGCGGCGATCGGCCAGGGGCGCCCCGCCGACGGGCTGGTCGCTGCGATCGCTGCGGTGGGCCAACACCTTGAGCGCCATTTCCCGCCTGATGCCCGCAATCCCAACGAGCTTCCCGACCATCTGATCGTCCTGCCGTAGCCCGCAGGACCACGCTAGGCGCCGCATTTCATGCTATGGCGTGCGGGCCGGGGGGCTTCTATCCGAGGGGGACGCTTTGACCACCGCCACGACTGTCCATGGTGCCGTTGTGCGCGCGCCGTTGCGCGCCCGCATCTCGTGGATGCTGTTCGACTGGGCCGTCCAGCCTTACTACACCTTGATCCTCACGTTCCTGTTCGCCCCCTATTTTGCCACCACGGTCGTCGGAGACGGCGCGCGCGGGCAGACCTTGTGGGGCTACGGCGCGGCCGTCGCCGGCGTGCTCGTCGCCGCCGGCAGTCCCTTCCTCGGCGCACTTGCCGACGGCCGTGGCCAGCGCAAGCCCTGGATCGCCATCCTCTCCGTGCTGCTGGCTGCCGCCATGACCACGCTGTGGGTGGCGACGCCGCTGGCGCCCATGTCGACCATCCTTCTCGTGCTCTTCGCCTTCGTCTGCGCCACGACGTGCGCCGAGTTCGCCGCCGTCTTCACCAACGCGATCATGCCGGGGCTCGTGCCCCAGAGCGAGCTTGGGCGGCTGTCGGGATCGGGCTGGGCGTGCGGCTACATCGGCGGCCTCGTGAGTTTGGTGCTGATCGCCGGCCTCATCGTGGCCAATCCGGAAACCGGCAAGACGCTTCTGGGCCTTGACCCTCTGGTCCCGCTCGACGCCGGCGCCCGCACCGGTGACCGGCTCGTCGGCCCGCTGTCCGCTGTCTGGTTTCTCATCTTTATGATTCCGTTCTTCTTGTTCGTGCCCGACGCAAGCCAGCCGCGGCCGCACGACGGCCGGCCGGCCACCGCCGAGTTGTGGGATACGGTCCGCTCGCTGCCACAGCATCCCGACCTTCTGCTCTTTTTGATCGCCCGCATGATCTTCACCGACGGGCTCACCGCCATTTTCACCTTCGGTGGCATCTACGGTGCGGCTGTGTTCGGCTGGGGCCCCCTGTCGCTCGGTATCTTCGGCATCGTTCTGACGCTGATCGGCGCCATCGGCGCCCTCATCGGCGGCGTGCTCGACGATCGCTTCAGTGCCAAAGCCGTCATCCTTACTGCGCTCATGATCCTCATCGTGGGCGCGCTTGGAATCCTTTCGGTCGACAAGACGCACGTGCTCTATGTCATCGAGGTCGCGGCCAAAGTGCCGGGCTCGGCGCCCTTCTCCTCCATCGGCGAACGGGTCTTCCTGGGCTTCGCCATGGTCGTCGGCCTCGTCTCCGCGCCCGTGCAGGCCTCCAGCCGCTCGCTCCTGGCACGGCTCGCGCCGGCGGAAAAGATCACGCAATTCTTCGGACTGTTTGCGTTCTCCGGAAAGGTTACCGCCTTCCTGGCCCCCTTTGTGGTCGCAACCCTCACCGCGGCCAGCGACAGCCAGCGCCTCGGCATGTCGGCCATCGTGCTGTTCCTGCTCGCCGGCGCCGCTCTGATGCTGCCGGTCCGCTCCCCGGTCAGACGGGACTAGCGGGGGCACTAGTGCGGGCGCCCGTCGATCCCCATCTCAGGGCTTGAGCCGAGGCCCGCTTTGGCGGCGGCGACCTCGGGGTCGAAAGACAAGACCATGGAGGACCAAAGTGACCATCAGGCCCACCCATACTCGCGCGCTGCCGCTCCTGGCGGCGCTTGCGCTGCTCGCGTGCAACCCACTTGTCGCGCGTGCCGAGGACGAGCCGGCACCAAAGCCCTCAGTCGAGGCTCCAGAAACGCCGGACGCAGCTCCAGAGGCGGCTGACGATCAATCTGCTGGCGAGGCGATCGACAAGGCAAAGGAGGCCACCAACGACGCCATCGAGGCGGCGAAGGACGCGATCATAAAGGCGATCGATACGGCCAAGGAGCACACGAGCTCAGCCATCGAGACCGGCAAGAAGGCGAGCAAGGAAGGTTTGGACAAGGCGAGCGAGGCCACCCGCATTCTCGACAAGGCCGCCGCAGCGGCCCGCGACGTGCTGGAAAAGGCCAAGCAGGCGACGTCGCAGGTGCTCGACAAAGCCAAGGATGCGACCGAGGACGCCACCGAGCCGGACGACAAGCCGGATGAGCCTGAGACCCCACCCGACGCCGAAAAGCACGGCTAGAACAGAAAATCACGGGCGCGGCGAAATCCTCGCCGCGCCGCGTGACCTTCGCGGATCAACAAAAGCAGCAAGAGGAACGCCCGACGCTCACGCGCGGGCGTTCCGCCTTGCGGATCAGACCTTCGCCGATTAAGGCGCGGGCTGCTCTGGCGTCGCCGGCTCGGCAGGAGCCTCAGGCGCGGGCTCGGCAGGTGTCTCTGCCGGCGCGGGCTCTTCAGCTGCCGGAGCAGGCTCTTCGGCTGCCGGTGCAGGCTCCTCGGCAGGCATTGCCGCATCCGGCGCAGCCGCCGGTTCCTCGGTCGCGGCAGGTGTAGCCTCCGTCGCCGTCTCGGGCAGCGGGGTGTAAACCCACACGATGCCGAAGACGATGGCGGCCAGAATGACGATGAAAATGATTGCCCTGATGGCGCTGTTCACAGTTGCTCTCCCCCAACTCGGTTTGAGTTAACCACTTTAAGGCCTTTGCAAGCTGAGGACAACAAAGGCTGCGCCCGCCCCTCGCCGGCGCCAAAACTATTGCGAATGCAGGCTTTTTCCGCTCGCGACTATTTCTTCGGGCGTTCCGCCACCATAAACCAGCTTGGCCCCGCATGCGGATCATTCCAGATGCGCCTCCAGCGAAAACCCGCCTTTTCATAGGCTCGCACGGCCCGCTCGTTCTTGACCGAGGGAAAGACGCACACCGCCACCGCCAGCGTCGAGGCGAAGACCTCCTCCTTGAGTATGGCCAGCGCCGTCTGGCCCACGCCCTTGCCGCGGTGCGCCTCGGACGCAATAAAAAGATCGAGATCCCACGTCCCAGGCTCCAGATCTTGTGGCAGGTCATCGCCCCACAGCGTCGCATCGACGGCATGCGCATAGCCCGCGGGGTGGCCGTCGGCCTCGATGATGCGGCAGAGCGAATGCTGGGAGCCGAGCGCCATATTGACCTCGGCCTCGGTTGCGGACACGGGACCCCACCACTCCTGGATGTCGGGGCGCCCCAGCCAGCCGCGGATCAGATCCCAATCCGCGCGGGTCGCGGGCCGCAAGCGGACGGCGCCCGTCCCCTCCATGACCTCAATGCCGGAAGTGGCGCAGGCCGGTGAACACCATGGCAAGCCCGCGCTCGTCCGCCGCCGCGATCACCTCCTCGTCGCGCATCGAGCCGCCGGGCTGGATGATGGCCGTGGCGCCGGCCTCGGCGGCGGCCAGCAGCCCGTCGGCAAACGGGAAGAACGCGTCGGAGGCGACAACCGAGCCCTTGGTGAGCGGCTCCTTGGCCCCAATGGCCTTGGCGGCGTCCGCTGCTTTTGAGGCCGCGATGCGCACCGAGTTCGACGCGGCTCATCTGGCCCGCACCGATACCCACCGTAGCCCCGCCTTTGACGTAGACGATGGCGTTCGACTTGACGTGCTTGGCGACCTTGAAGGCGAACAATAGATCGGCAAGCTCGCTATTGGTCGGCGCGCGCTTGGTGACAACCTCGACGTCGGCGGCGCCCACGCCTCCGTTGTCGCGCGACTGCACGAGCAGGCCTCCCGCGATCGAGCGCACGCTGACGCCGGGCGCGCGCGGATCGGGCATCCCGCCCGTCGTCAGAAGCCGCAGATTCCTTTTGGCTGCAAACACCGCCTTGGCCTCCGCCGACGCCTCAGGTGCGATCACGACCTCGGTGAAGATCCTGGCGATCTCCTCGGCCGCGTCCGCGTCGATGGGGCGGTTGAGGGCGACGATGCCGCCGAAGGCGCTGACGGGATCGCAGGCGAGCGCCTTGAGATAGGCCTCCTTCAACGTGGCGCCGAGCGCGACGCCGCACGGGTTCGCGTGCTTGATGATGGCAACCGCTGGCTCCTCGCCCAGCTCCGCCACGAGCTCGAAAGCCGCATCCGTATCGTTGAGATTGTTGTAGGAGAGCTCCTTACCCTGGTGCTGCAGCGCGGTCGCGACGCCGAAGCGCGCCTCGCCCGACGTGTAGAAGCCCGCCGTCTGGTGCGGGTTCTCGCCATAGCGCAGCTCTTCAATGCGTCGGCCGCCGAACGCGCGCCACTCCGGCGTCTCCTCGCCGAGCTCGCGGGCGAACCATGCGCTGATGGCGGCGTCGTATGCCCCCGTGCGGGCGAAGGCCTTGGCGGCGAGGTGCCGGCGCAGGTCGAGCGTCGTCGCCCCTTCGTTCGCCTCCATCTCTTCGACGACGAGCGGGTAGTCGTCCGGCTCCACCACCACTGTAACGCCGGCATGGTTCTTCGCCGCCGCGCGAATGAGCGCCGGACCACCAATGTCGATGTTCTCCACGCACTCGTCGTAGGACGCCTCCTGCGCCACCGTCTCCTCGAAGGGGTAGAGATTGACGACGAGCAGATCGATCGCGCCGATGCCGTGCGAGGCGGCCTGCGCCTCGTGCATTGCGTTCCCGCGCACGGCAAGCAGCCCGCCGTGAATCTTGGGATGCAGCGTCTTCACGCGCCCGTCGAGCATCTCCGGAAAGCCCGTCACCTCCGAGACGTCCCTGACCGTGAGGCCGGCGCCCCTCAATGCGGCCGCGGTGCCGCCCGTCGAGACCAGCTCCACCCCCATGTCGGACAGCGCGTGTGCGAACTCCTCAAGACCCGATTTGTCGGACACGGACAGAAGCGCCCGCCGGACCTTGGTCGTGCCATTCATTCGTTTTGCTCCTCAGCCACGCGCTCGATCATCCACTTAACCTCGCTCTCGCCATACGTCGCGCCACGCAGCACGATCTGCATGGCGGCGCGCGGGCCGGCGCTATTGGCGAAGGAGGCGCCCTCCTCGATCGACGCCGCGGCACCGTCGGCGACAAAGCGCCATCGTTCGCCATTGGGCAGCTTCAGCCCGACCATATTCGGCGCCAACTCCAGCCACGACGCAACATCTGGATGCAGATGGAAATGCACCGCGAACGGCAGATCCGCCCGCAACCGCACTGTTTGCCGCTGACCCTCTAGTTTGTCGCACCCCGACAGGCGCTGCCCGTCGGGCGAGAGAACCAGGCGGCGGCTGTGCATCAGCCCGAAGCGGCGCAGGTACCCGTCATGGCTCGCCTCCAGCACGGTCCCTTCCTCGGTTTCGTCGAGGTGCCACTCGACCGTATCGGGGTAGCGGATGGGCGGCGCACCGATCAGCTCCTCCAGCCGGCGATGGGTCACGAGCTTGGAGGACGACTTCTCGGCGAGACACAGCGTGTTGTGGCTGGCGGTGGCGCGCGCGGCGGGATACCAGTCGCCGCCCGCAGGGCCCGGCATGCCACCATTGACGAAAAGGAGCCGCGCGCCCGAGCTCATCTCAAATGACAGGCAGCCCGCCTGCGCCTCCCCGGCGGCCGGCAGCGGCGGCGGCGTGCCCACGTCCACGATGACGATGCTGCTTTCGTGCTCCAGGCGCGCATAACCCGATGCGCGCGCCTCATATAGCACCGGCGACAAGCCGTCATCGTAGGCCAGCACCGTGCCGAGACCGGCGGCCGCAGGAATGCTCATGCCGTTGAAGCGCGCCAGCATGCCGTCACCCATGCGCATGTACCGCAGCATCGGCAGGATGCGCACCATCGCCTCGATCAGCTGCGGCGGGTGGGGGCGACTGCGCGCCACGAAGCATTGGCCCAAGGGCAAGAGGTCGAGCATGATCTCTATGAGAACACTGGGATTGCGGCTGATGTGGCCGCCGTCGGGCAGAACCTGGCGTTCGAGCTCCGCATCGAGCGCCGCCTCCGCCGCCTTGAGATGGCGTTCGTGGCCGACAATCGACATGTCGGCGAGCACCAGCGCGATGAGCGCGAGCAGGCGCGGGTAGCTCTCCGGTGCGTCCTTCCACGACGCGCTGAGCAACGCGAGCTGACGCCCAAGGCTCGAGGTGATGGTCTCGTAGCTCGCCGCATCGGCACCGTCGAGCAGAAGAGCTGCATACGAGATCCACGAGATCAGCCGCCGCGCGATGACCGCAGGCTCGGCACCGATGCCTGATCCGCCACCGAACCGGATGGCCCACTCGGTGGCGAGCCGGCGCGCGGTCTCGCCCGCCTCGTCGTCGCCGGCCGCAGCGAGATTGCGCAGCCAGCCGAAGCCGTGCAGCTCGCGCTCCCATGCCGGCGTGGGCGGCCTAATGTCGAACGGCGATCTTCCCTTGAGGAATGCGATCGAGCCGGCGAGCCCGAACTGGCCGTGCTGGATCTCGCGCCAGAAGCTCGGGTCGGCCGTGCGCAAATCCTGCGGCACGATCAGCAGACGGTCGGCAGGAGGTGCTGCAAGCGACCAGCCCAGCAGCCGCGACGCCAGCACCTCAGCGAGCGCCGCGCGCTTCGTGCGCTCGACCGACTGCGCGGCGATCCTCAAACGTTCCTTGAGCGTCAGGTCAAACATCGACAGGCCCCCCGCTGCCCGACCCAGGCTCGCAGCGCGCATTCCCACGCCGCATGGACATAACGCTCCGACTACCCCCCCGCGCCCCTGAAAACAAGGTGAGGTACGCGACGAGCTGTGCGCAGTTGCACGGCCGACCCACCTAGCCCGCGAGGACGAGGCGCGCGGCATAGAAGCCGTCGAGCCCGCCAAGCTCCGTACCCGCATCAGACAAGTGGAACGGCAGCGTGCGCAGGTCGCCCTCGGGCGTAATCCATTCGGGTGCAATGCCGCATTCGCCGGCGGCGATCGGCGCCCGCGCCAAACGTGGCTCGCGTGCCAACAGCCGGGTAATCTGATCGGAGCCTTCCTCCGGCTCGAGCGAGCAGGTGCAATAGACCAACGTGCCGCCGGGCTTGAGAAGAGCCAGCGCGTTGTCGAGGAGGCGAGACTGCAGCGCCGACAAAGCTGCGACGTCATCGGAGCGTTTGAGGCGCAGGATGTCGGGATGGCGGCGGATCGTTCCCGTCGCCGTGCATGGCGCATCGAGCAGTACGGCGTCGAACTTTCGTTCAGGCCGCCACGTCGCAGCATCGGCCTCGACGAGCTCGGCTTCAAGATGCAGCCGCTCCAGGTTGGACTTGACCCGCACCAGCCGTGCACCCGAAAGCTCGACCGCCGTCACGACGGCACCCGCGGCCGCAAGCTCTGCGGTTTTGCCACCCGGCGCCGCGCACAGATCGGCGACCGTGCGACCTTTGATGTCACCCAGAAGACGGGCGGGCAGCGCGGCGGCGGCATCCTGCACCCACCATGCGCCTTCCGCATAGCCATCGAGGTCCTCGATACGCCCGCCGGCCCTGATCCGCACTGATCCCGTTGGCAGCACAATTCCGCCGAGGCGCTCGGCCCATGTTGCCGGCTCGCTTTTGACGGCGATGTCGAGCGCCGCCTCGGCGAGTGAGGCCTCGGCAATGCGGCGCGCATCCGCCTCGCCGTATGTAGCGATCCACCGATCGAGCAGCCAGGCCGGTACGTTGAGCCGCACAGCGTCGCATCCGACCAGCACGTCCGCGCCCTCGCGCGCGGTCCGCCGCAGCAGCGCATTGACCAGACGATCGTAGCGGCGCGCATGGCGATCGAGGCGCGCCTGATCGACGGCGAGGCCGACGGCGGCGTGCGGCGGCGTGTTAAGAAACAGCAGCTGCGCCGCGCCTGCGAGCAGGATCGGCCAGAGGTTGCCCTGCCGCTCCGGCAGCGGCTTTTCCAGGAAACCCGACAGCACCTTCTCAAGCTCGCCCTGCCGCCGCAGAACCGTCGCAGCGATAAGGCGCGCCAGCGCACGGTCGCGGGGAGCAAGCGCGCTTGTGTTGAGCTCCTTGGCGATCGCCTCGTCGAGCGAACGGCCCTGGCGCAGCACGGCGCTGATCAGGCCAACTGCGGCCTCACGCGCCGGCAGTCCGGCCGGCGTCGGTTGGGCGTCGGGCTTGCGCGCGCCGCCGCGCGCGGCCGTATTGCGCTTGGTCGAGACATGGCTGGGTGGCACAGGCGTCTCGCCTCCTTAGCCCCACGGACCGTGCGCACGGCGCGGCTCGGCCGGCGCATCGGACCACGGACCCGTCGGAGACGCGTTGCCACCCTCGCGCGGGCCGTCGGTCTGCCCGCTCTCACGCGCCATCTCCTGCAGCGCCGCGATGCGGTTCTCGGTATTGGGATGCGTGGAGAACATGTTGTCGAGGCCGCGCCCGCTCAACGGGTTGATGATGAACATGTGCGCGGTGGCCGGGATGCGCTCGGCCTCCTCATTGGGGATCCGATGCGCATAGCCTTGGATCTTGGCGAGCGCCGACGCGAGCCATAGCGGGTGCCCGCAGATCATGGCCCCGCCCCGGTCGGCCGCATACTCGCGCGAGCGGCTGATCGACATCTGCACGAGCATCGCCGCAAGTGGCGCTACGATGATGGCAACCAGCGCCCCGATCGCGCCGATCCCGCTGCGATCGTCGCGGTTGCCACCGAACAACAGCCCGAACTGCATGTACTGGGCGAGCATGGAGATGGCACCGCCGATGGTGGCGGCCACCGTCATGATCAGCGTGTCGCGGTTCTTGATGTGGGTGAGCTCGTGCGCCAGCACCCCGGCAAGCTCATCGCGGCTCAAGGCCTGCAGGAGCCCGGTCGAAGCGCAGACCGCCGCGTGCGAGGGGTCGCGCCCGGTGGCGAAGGCGTTCGGCTGCGGGTTGTCCATAATAAAGACTCGCGGCATCGGCAGTCCGGCGTTCTGCGCCAGCTCGCGCACGGTGGCGTAATACTCGGGTGCCGAGCGCGCGTCGACCTCCTTGGCCCCGTACATGCGCAAGACGAGCTTGTCGGAGTTCCAATAGCTGAGCGCGTTCATGGCGAGTGCGATGACGAAGGCGATCACCATACCCGTCTGGCCGCCGATCATCGCGCCAAGAGCCACGAAGATAGCCGTCAAAAGGGCGAGCAGCATCGCCGTCTTTACATAGTTCATGGGTGTCTTTTCCGCCTCCTGAGCGGTCCTGAGCCAGACATGCTATATGGAATGCGAGGTTGGCAATAACCAGTATCCGCCAGGTTTCCACGATGGATGCAAAGCCGAAGAAACGCGACCTTCCCCCCGCCGCCGAGCGCGCCCTCAAGGAGGCCGAGGAGCGGCGCGCCGAGCGCACACGCCATGAGAAAGCGCCCGCTACAGAGGTCGATGGGCCGAAGGGGCCCGACCCGGCGCGCTACGGGGATTGGGAAAAGGACGGCATCGCCTCCGACTTCTGAGCGCGCCCGATGAGAGGTTGTGCACGCGTTATCGCGGCGCTGCCGCAACGACCACGCCAAAATTTCGCCCGAGCACGCCAACGCGGGTGGCTTGGCGGCGCAGCGTGCCTATAGTGGCCGGTCGACTGCTTTCCAGGACCAATCATGCGCCGACCCGGCCGCGTCTTCCTGCGCCTCCTCCTCGCCGTCCTGGTGCTCGCCGCGCTGTTCGGAGCCTTCTGGCTGGGACTTGTGCCCCAGCGCTATTCGCCATTCGCGCCAATCTCTTTGGCCGAGCGCCCGTCCTGGTTCGTCGATTTCCGCCTGGCCGCACTCAGGAACGACCCGGCGCTGTGCCGCGCGGTGCTGGTCGAGCCCTACATCGCGGCCACGCCCATTCCCGACAATCCGATCAAGAACGGCTGCGGCTGGATCAACGCGGTGCGCGTCGGCAAAGTCGGCGGCGCTGAGCTGGGTGCCGCTCAGATGACCTGCGAGACGGCCGCCGCGCTCTCGTTATGGATGCAGCACGAGGTGCAGCCCATGGCGGTTGCCGCGTTCGGCGCGCGCGTGACTGGGCTCGACGACATGGGCACCTACGCCTGCCGCAACATCATCGGCAACAAGAAGTGGGCGAACATGCGCAGCCAGCACGCGCTTGCCAACGCCACCGACATCGGCGGCTTCCGGCTCGACAACGGCGAGCACATCAGCGTGGCGCGCGACTGGAAAGGCCACGACCGCAAGGCGCGTTTTCTGCGCAACGTGCATGAGCGCGCCTGCCGCTATTTCCGCGTCGCCATCGGGCCCGACTACAATGCCGCCCACTGGAACCACTTCCACCTGGACCGCGGGCTGTTCACGCGCTGCAGGTAGCCGCTGCCAGGCCGGCAGCGCTACCGGCCGCGGCAGCACGGGCCCCCTGTTTCGCAGGGAACGGCGCGCGTCGCACGTCGCGGCCATATTGGCGCAACCGGATACGCAACCGCCACAGGGTTTGTGCCATGCCAGAGCTGACGCCGAGAATTGTCGCCATCCTCAAGAAGTACATGCGCGATCCTTCCACGCGGGTCGACGGCCGCACGACGCTCAGCGAGCTTTGGATCGACCGGCTCGACGTTCCGATGATCTTCCTCGACATCGAGGACATCTTCGACGTGCAGCTCAACTATTTCGATGAGATCGAGGGCGTGGCGACGATCGGCAGCCTCGTCGATTGCGTGGCGTCGGCTATGGCGGCAAAAGCTGCGCAGCGCCACCTGCGCAGGTCGACGCCGCGCAAAAAGGGAAACTGGATGTCGACGGGTGCACCTGCGCGCGCAACAAGCCTGCGCTCGTGACGCGCCGGACCTCGCTTATCTTCAAGTCGTTGTGGATTGTCCTTTCGGCCGGCAGTAGATTGCGGCCCGTGCCCGCGCGCGCAATCGCTTCACGGTGAGCTCGGGCCACTGGCGGAGGGCTTATGCGGCACGTATTGGTCTCTCTCCTTTTGCTTGCGCGGCTGCGTCGCTTGCAGGGGCTCCCGTCACGGCGCAGCAAGCCCAACCCGAGCCTGAGCTAGCGGCAACTGAGTTTTCCGTTGAGCTCGAGCGCTGGCGACAGATCCAGGATATCGAACAGAAGGTCACGCTCGGCGAGCAGCTCTTAGCCAAAGAAGCGAAGCTTGCCTCCTCGCAACCGGACAGCGCCCGCGGCGCGCAGGGCCGACATCGCCTTCGAGCTCGGCAGCGCCTATCTGGCGCGCGCCCAAGGCGAGCACGCCGAAAACATCGAACGAGCGATCGCCTGCTTCGACATTGCGCTCAAGGGATGGACGCGCGCGACGGCTCCCGTCGACTGGGCGCGTGCGCACAACAATCTCGCCATCGCCTATACGAACCGCATTCGCGGCGAGCGCTACCGGCAACCTCGAATTGGCCATCGCGCACCTCGAGGCAGCCGAGCCCGTCTTGACGCGCGCGGCCTACCCGCAGGAGTGGGGCCAGATACAGAACAACCTTGCGGTCGTCTATCTCGGCCGCATCGAGGGCGATCACGCGGACAACATGGAAGCCGCGATCGCGCACTTCGAAGCGGGGCTTTCCGTGCTGAGCAAGGACGCCGATCCGTACCGATGGGCCACGATCCAGCACAATCTCGCCGCTGCTTATGGAGCCCGCAAGAAAGGCGACCGCGCCGACAACCGCGAGAAGGAGATGGCGTACCAGGAGGCCGCGCTGACCGTGTTCACGCGGGAGGCACCATCCGCTGGAGTGGGCGCAGTCGCAGCACAACCTCGGCATCGCCTATGTCGATCGCATCGAAGGCGACCGCGAAGACAACCAGTGAGCAGGCGCTCCATCATCTCGAACAAGCACTCGCTGTCTTCGGACGCGAGACAGCGCCGGAGCAATGGGCGCAGCTTCAGCACAACATGGGCATCGCCTATGCGGGGCGCCTCAAGGGCGGTCGCGCTGAAAACAGACGCAAGGCGATCGCCGGCTTCGAGGCGGCGCTCACCGTTTCACGCCGACGCTACCCCTCATTTCTGGAGGCGCGGTTCTGGGAAGCACACGTCAGGCCGGTGACCTGCAAAGGCCCGCCTCTCCAGCGACGCGCCCGACACTTTCCTGATGCTGCTCGGGCAGGGAATCGAGGAATCGGAGACGCGCGCGCTCATTGCCGATGCCGGACCGCTGTTCGCCGAATTCGGCCTTCGCCGCTGCCCAGCCGAGGGACGCGGCGAGCTTGAGCTCGCTGCGGGGCAGGGAGCGGTTCCTGAGCGTGCCGTTGAAGCTCCAAACGGTCGCGCTTCCGGCGCCGGAGCGCCAACGGCTCGATGATCTCGCCGCGCTATCCGCGCCCAGGATCAGGCTGAAACGCGGCAGGCAACGACCGCGCGGACGCACTTCGAGCAGCGGCGCGTCACGAGGTACTCGAGCCGACAGGAGCGGCCCCGGGACGTCACGGCCCGCTTCGGCGAGGCCCGCTATCGGGGCCAACAGCACGCTGACGTCGTGACCGTCACGCCTCGGCGGCAAGACTGGTGATGACCAAGGCGGGCAGGCGATCGTCACGATCATCGACCTGCCCGATCTGACGATGCAGCGACTGTCTGAGGTGCTCATCGGCTCCGTGACGGCCCGCCGGGCGGCTGGCTCGAAGCCTTTTTCGTCAACTACCTCGACGGCGACGAGATGCAGACAGCGCTGGCCGGAATGGACGTCGGCCATCGACCATCTCGGGCCGGAGTTGTGGAGCCTGTTCGGCGCGCGCCTCGATGCGCTCCTAAAGCAGCGCGGACTGAAGCCGGGTGCGCGACTCGTGTGGCTGCCATCGGGCTGGCTCGGCACGCTGCCACTGGGACTTGCACAAGACCCTGCCAGCCATCGCCGCCTCATAGACGACTACGAGATCGTCTATGCGCCGAGCCTCGAAGCGCTCGCAGCCGCGCAAGAACTCGCTGAAGAAACCCGCGCCGCCGACGCTCGCAGCTATCATCAACCCCACCGGCGACCTTCCGGGGACCGAGAAAGAAGGCGCCATCGTCGCCTCGCACTTCTCACCCGCGGCGCGCACGTTGCTGGTGCGCGACGCCGCCACGCCGCAGGCCGTCCTCTCGGCTCTCAAAGGCAAGACTCACTGGCACTTCGCGACGCACGGCGGCTTTTCGTGGCAGGACGCGCGCCAATCGGCATTGCTCGTGCACGGTCCGGCTCGACTCACAGTTGGTCAGCTGCTCGAGGCCGACGGGCTCGGGCATCCCCGCCTGGTCGTGCTGTCTGCGTGCGAAACAGGGCTCTACGACATCGCGAGCAGCCCCGACGGGTTCATCGGACTGCCCGGCACGTTCACGGCCCTCGGCGCCGCCGGCGTGCTCGGCACGCTGTGGCCGGTGTCGGACGCGGCAACGGCGCTATCTGATGGCGAAGTTCTACGAGCTGCACATGGATTCGCAGCTGAGCCCGCCCGCTGCCTTGCGCGGTGCGCAAATCTGGCTGCGTTCGGCAACGGGCGATGACCTCGGCGCCTACGCCAAGGTGGCCGCAGCGACGGGGCCGGCTTCACAGCGCGCCAACTGGCCGAGATCGAGCGGGCGCTGAGCGCGAAAAGCTCGCAGCAGTCGCAAACGCGCGCGCTTAGCGGACACGACCGGCACCACCTCCGCCAACTCGAAGATGGCGGCGCCGTACGCGCACCCCTATTTCTGGGGCGGGTTCATTCACACCGGCCTGTGAGAGCGCCCGCAAAGTAATCCCCGCGTCTGCACCGCGCGCTTACACTGCGTCCGCCCGTTCCAACGGCCAGGGGCGCAGACGTGCGCTGGCGGACTTGCGCGGAGCGGGCCGGCACACCGGGTGGGAGCCATAAGCTGCACCTGTGTCCATCCTGCCGCGTCATGGCGGAGCCATGCTTCGCATGGACGGCGAAAATCTCGGTGACGCTCCGGGGCGGGGATGCAATCCGGAGAATGGTGGCGGACAGCCCGTGTGCCGAGTGGGGCGGCGAAGGCCGCATCCAATCTCGAACCAAAGTGAAGGGCCTAAGCCGCCTCGCTCCCTGGTTCTTTTCTCACAAGCCCTCGGGCAGCGATGCCGCGAGGCGAAAGGCGCGGCCAATCGCCGTGGTCGCGACAAGCACCCCTGAAGGACAAGCCGCGCAGAACGAGCACCGCAATGCCCGCGCGCTCACCCCACCCGCTTGTTCTGCCGGTTGTTGATCAGGTCGTCGACGACCGCCGGGTCGGCGAGCGTCGAGATATCTCCCAGGTTGCCGAACTCATCCTCGGCGATCTTGCGCAGGATGCGGCGCATGATTTTGCCCGAGCGGGTCTTGGGCAATCCCGGCGCGAACTGGATCAGGTCGGGCGAGGCAATCGGTCCGATCTCCTTGCGGACGTGCGTGACAAGCTCCTTCCTCAGCTCCTCGGTCCACGTCTCGTCACCGTTCAGCGTGACGTAGCAGTAGATGCCCTGACCCTTGAGGTCATGCGGGTAGCCCACGACGGCGGCCTCGGCCACTTTCGGATGGGCGACGAGCGCGCTCTCCACCTCCGCCGTGCCGAGCCGGTGGCCCGACACGTTGATCACGTCGTCGACGCGGCCCGTGATCCAGTAGTAGCCGTCCGCGTCGCGCCGGCAACCATCGCCGGTGAAGTACATGCCCTTGTAGGCCGAGAAGTAGGTCTGCACGAAGCGCTCGTGGTCGCCGAATACGCTGCGCGACTGCCCCGGCCAGCTGTCGAGGATGACCAGATTGCCGGAGGCTTCACCCTCCAGGAAGGCGCCCTTCTCATCGACGAGCGCCGGCTTCACGCCGAAGAACGGCTTCGTCGCCGATCCGGGCTTCAACGCCGTGGCGCCGGGCAGCGGCGTGATCAGGATGCCGCCCGTCTCCGTCTGCCACCAGGTGTCGACGATGGGGCAGCGGCCCCCACCGACAACCTGATAGTACCACTCCCACGCCTCCGGATTGATCGGCTCGCCGACGCTTCCCAGAAGCCGCAAGGAGGAACGGTTGGATTTCTTCACGTGCTCGTCGCCGGCCCCCATCAGCGCGCGGATCGCGGTGGGTGCCGTGTAGAAGATGTTGACCTTCCACTTGTCGACGACGTCCCAGAAGCGCGACAGCGTAGGGTAGTTCGGCACACCCTCGAACATCAGGGTCGTCGCGCCGTTGGCGAGCGGCCCGTAGACGATGTAGCTGTGGCCGGTGACCCAGCCCACGTCCGCCGTGCACCAGTAGATGTCGCCGTCGTGATAGTCGAACACGTACTGGTGCGTGATCGATGCATAGACGAGGTAGCCGCCGGTGGTATGCACGACGCCTTTCGGGCTGCCGGTGGACCCCGACGTGTAGAGGATGAACAGCGGATCCTCGGCGTTCATCTCCTCGGGCGGACAATCGCCCGAGACCTTGGCAAGCTCCTCGTGCAGCCAGATGTCGCGCGCAGGATTGAATGGCACCTCTGCGCCCGTACGGCGCACGACCAGAACCTTCTCGTCTCCCTTGCCGACTCTGTTCACAGCCTCGTCGGTGTTTTTCTTCAAGGGCACGTGCTTGCCGCCGCGCAGACCCTCATCCGCGGTGATGATGAACTTCGAGCTCGCGTCCTCGATGCGCCCAGCGAGGGCCTCCGGCGAGAACCCGCCAAACACGATCGAGTGCACCGCTCCGATGCGCGCGCACGCGAGCATGGCGTAAGCGGCCTCGGGAATCATCGGCAGGTAGATGGTGACGCGGTCACCCTTCTTGACGCCGTGCGCCTTGAGCACATTTGCAAACTTGCAGACGCGCTCGTGCAGCTGGCGATAGGTGATCTGCTCGTCCTTGGCGGGATCGTCGCCCTCCCAGATGATCGCAACCTGATCGCCGCGCGTCGCCAGATGCCGGTCGATGCAGTTCGCCGACACATTGAGCGTGCCGTCCTCGTACCACTTGATCGATACGTCGCCCGGGCCGAACGAGGTGTTCTTCACCTTCGTATACGGCTTGATCCAGTCGATGCGCTGCCCCGTTTCGCCCCAAAAGCCCTCCGGGTCCTTGATCGAGCGCTCATACAGCGCCTGGTAGGCCTTCTCGTCGATCCACGCCCGTGCCGCCCATTCAGGTGACACCGGATGGAGCAATTGATGTTGGAGCATTTGATGCATGGCCCGGCTTCCTCCCAACTTCTTGTTTGAGCACGATTATGGCGGCGAGTTTGAAAGACCGCAATTTCGCAATTGGTCTATCCTCACACCCCCATCAGACCGATCACGGCGCCTTGCAAAAGCAGCACCCCGAGCCAGTGGCCGCCGTCGATCAGGGTGAGCGCGTGCTTGGCCCCTTGAAAGGCGTTGTTGACCGCCAAGGTCGTGATCACGAACCCGAGCCAGACGAACGCCGCCGAGATCACGCCGTTATGGAAGTTGACCTCGCCCGGCCCCAGGTGGCCGATAACGCCGGCGAGCACCCAGGCCATGATGAGCTGCGCGACGAAGGCGATGACGAATGGGAGGGGGCTCGGCCCCCCTTGTCCTTTTATTTCCGCCTCGGTCTTGCCGACCGCGTCGATCCACTGGCGCGACAGGAGCACGCCGTACCACAGCCATCCGAACATGAAGCTGACGACCGCCGCCGCCACGATCGCAAAATAATTGAGGCCTGCGAACTGCATAGCGCTTCCTCCCGCTGCGAAATATCTGCAGGGAGAGAGCTTAGCAGATCGTCGCTGACACGTACGCCTTCGCGTATGCGAAACTCACCCGGCGAAGCGCCAGACGGTGGTGCGTTTGATCTCGGCATCCTCCAGATCGCGCGTCACCGGCACCTGGTACTCTGCGAGCACCTCAAACCGGCCGGTGGGAAAGTAGTTGCGCTTCGGGTCGCCGACGAGCGCGGGCACACCCTGGGCCGCGGCCGCCTCAATGTAGGCCAGCACCTGGTCGGCGAGCGCGCGCTCGTAGAAGAGATCGCCGACGAGGAGCACGTCGGTTGCGCCGGGCGCACGTCCGAGCAGGTCGTCCGACGTCGTAGCGACCGCAACATCGTTAGCCGCGGCGTTGAGCGCTATAGCCGCCAACGCCATCTGATCGATATCGGCGGCGAGCACCGAGCGCGCCCCGGCCTTCAAGGCGGCGATCGCAGACAGCCCCGAGCCCGAGCCCAGATCCAACACGGCTTTACCGGCCACCATTTGCGCGTTGTCGAGCACATAGCGCGCCAGCGCCTGGCCGCCGGCCCAGGCGAAGGCCCAATAGGGCGGCGGCACGTTCATGGCCCCGAGCTCGTCTTCGGTCTTTTGCCAGATCGCGAGCGACTCCTCGGCAAGATGCAGCGTCACCTCCGGCACCAGAGGCGGCACCAGCAGCTTGGTGTTGGCGCGGATGAATGCGTCGACCGACCGACGGTCGCCCGGATCGAGCGGAACCTCCTGGAGCGCGCTCATGCCTTTATTGTTTTCGCGTCGAGACCGCCCATGCGGCACACCTCGCTCCACTCGGCGGCCGTAACCGGTTGCACCGAGAGCCGCGAGTTCACCACGAGCATCATCTTGGCGAGCTTCGGGTTGTCCTTGATGGCGACGAGCGAAACGGGGCTTGGCACGTCCCGGACGGCGCGCACGTCCACGCACTCCCACGTACCCGTTCCGTCCTTAGGATCGGGATGAGCCAGCGCCGACACCGCCATGATCCCGACGACCTCCTTGCCCTCGTTGGAGTGATAGAAGAAGCCCAAATCCCCGAGCTTCATTGCGCGCATATTGTTGCGGGCCTGGTAGTTGCGCACACCGTCCCAAGCCTCACCCTTCTTGCCGCGCTTTTTCAGCATCTCCCAGGAGAACACATCCGGCTCGGACTTGAACAGCCAATAGCTAGGCATCGCATCCCTCTTCCCGCTCGAGAGTACGCCACCCCGGTCGCGCAGCGCGGGGCCTGTGTCAAGGCAGGATTGGACCGAAGGAAGCGTGCCTCAGGCAAACACAATGGTGCGGCGGATAAGAAATACGCCGACGAAGCTCGCGCCCACAGCGAGGATTTTGGCGCTGATGGCGGAAAGGCCCAGATACGTGATCGCGAGCGCGATGACGGCCGCAGTCGCGGTAAGGCCGATCAACCCGCTCGCCACAAACTCGCTGAACAGTCGGTGCGCCGACTTGTGCGAGTGCATGGCGTTGAAAACAAAATTGCGCGAAAGGAAGTAGTGCAGGACGATGCCGCAGCTGTAGCCGATGACGCCGGCAAGCGTGGGCAGCCCGAAGGTCGCATTGAATCCGAGGAAGACGGAAAAATCCGCGGCCAGCGCCAGCACGCTAACAATGGCGTAGCGGGAAAGCTGCGGCAGCACGGCGATCCGCGGCAGGTGGTGGCTGGCGCTCACGCGGCCGGCCTAACGCGACGCGGCACCTGACGCACGCTTTTCAAGGCCTCCTCCGCGCTCGACGCGCCGGCCTCATGATACTCGGCATCCTCGTTGACGTTCCACACGTCGTACACGCTCTCGCCGGCGAGGATATTCTTCACAGTCAGCATGGCGGTCATCATGGCATGATCCTGATTGTTGTACTTGTGCATGCCGTTGCGTCCCACGAGATGCAGCGTCGGATAGTGTGCCGCGATGTCCTCGCGGATCGTGTCGACGTGCATCTTGTACTCGTCGTCATAGACGGGATAGGCCTTCTTCTGGCGCACGACGCACCCGTCTTTGACCTCGTGCTCCGACGCCAGACCGATAGCGGCGAGCTCGCGCTTGGCGAGCGCGATAAGGTCGTCGTCAGTCGAGGTCCACAATCCGTCGCCCTCGAAGCAGAAGTATTCGAGCCCAAGGCACGAGAGTTTGTCGTCGGGCACCATCTCGGGCGACCACGAGCGGAAGTTCTGAATGCGCCCCACGCGCACGCTCGGCTCGTGGATGTAGATCCAGTTGTCGGGGAAAAGATCGGGCTTGTCGACGATGAGGGCAACCGTGATGAAGTCGCGGTAGCGCAGCTTTGCAGCCGCCGAAGCACTCGCCGGCCGCGGCTCGATAGACGCCATGAGCTCGCGAATCGGCGCCGACGAGATCACATGCTTGGCGGTGAAGACGCGCTCGGCCTCGCCGTCGCGCGCCGTGATCGTCCAAAGTCCGGCGGGCTCGTTCCACCTGAGGCTGTGAAGTCTGTAACCCATGTGGATCAGGCCGCCCTGCGCGAGCACCTTGGCGGCGGCCGCATCCCACATCATGCCGGGACCGCGGCGCGGATACTGAAAGCTCTCGATCAGCGACTTGATAACCTTGTCGCCGTCTTGCGCGCCGGGCGTCATGTTGATGGAGCGGCGCAGCGCGTTGGCCATCGCGCTCCACAGGTCGAGACCTTTGATGCGCTGTGCAGCCCAGTCGGCGGAGATCTCCTCGCACGGCATGCCCCACACCTTCTCGGTGTAGGTCTTGAAGAAGATGGAGAACAGCCGGTCGCCGAACTGGTTGGAAACCCAGTCGCGAAACGTTTCCGGGTTCTCGTTGGGGAACGCTTGCCTGTACGCGTACGACATCACGCACATCGCGCTCTCGGCCACGCCGAGGTTGCTCAGGGCCTCGAAGGCTTTCAGTGGGTAGGAGTAGTGCTTACCGTCGTAATAGATACGGCTCAGGCGCGGACGATCGATGAAGTCATCGGGCAGGATCTCATGCCAGAGGTCCACGACCTCCTTCGACTTGGAGAAGAAGCGGTGGCCGCCGATGTCGAAAAGAAAGCCGTTGTAGTTAACGGTGCGGCTGATGCCGCCCACGTAGGTGGGATCGGCCTCGATCACGGTGGTCGCGACATTAGCCTTCGTCAGCAAATATGCCGCGGTCAGCCCAGCTGGGCCCGCGCCGATGACGAAGACATCGGTGTGCTCCACGCCCAAACTCCCGCTGTTGATCCGGTTCAAGCTTGCCTCAGCAAGCTAGGGGGCAACGCTGAAGAAACCCTTGCGCGAACCTGCGACGCCCCCGCCCCTATCCTCTCGTGTTTACAAGGCCTCAAGCGGGCTCGGTCATTGTCCGCTGAGCCGCGGGGTAAGGAACAGCGATGGCACTGACGATCACCGGCAGCAGGAACCGCTCCTGGCGACTTGCGTCGCTCGAGCGCGTGCCGCTCGTCGCCTGGTGCGCGCTTGCCGTCGCCCTGTTCGTCGCGCTGGTCTTCTTCGTCGAGCCGGTGCACCTCGCGACATCGCTTGGCGACACCGACGATGCCACGCGTCTCATCGAGGTGCGCGAGCTATTAGGGGGTGCGCCATGGTTCGACACCACGCTGCCGCGCTTCGGTGGGGCGCATCCTCTTGTCTCGCACTGGTCGCGCTTGGTCGACGCGCCGCTCGCAATGCTTCTGGGCACATTCGAGCTGGTGTTGCCGCAGGCTCAAGCCGAGCTTCTGCTGCGCGCCGTCTGGCCACCTCTAGTGCTGCTCGCGTTTCTTTATTTGCTCGCCCGCGAGGCGGAGATCCGAAGTGGTCGCACCGCAGCGCTCGTGCTGATCTTGCTCACTGTCACGCTTATGAGCGTGCTTGGCGTCGAGCAGTTCATGCCGGGGCGCATTGACCACCACAACGTCCTCATTCTGTGTGCGGTCATCGGCATTCTGCGTTTGGCCCGCAGCTTCGACGATCCCGGTGCGGGCTGGAGCGCCGGCTTCTTTCTGGGACTTGGCACAGCAGTCGGCTACGAGGCCCTGGCGCTTACAGCGGTGAGCCTCGGGGCCGCCATACTCTTCGGCTCGCTTCCCCGGCGCTCCCTGCTTGGTCCTTCGCGCGCTGCCCTCGTATTTGCTGCAACCCTCACAATCGCACTCGCACTCACAACTGCGCGTGATGCCCTCTTCGTCTCGCGTTGCGATGACCTGTCCATCAATTTGGTCCTGCTATCCGCGATCGGGGCACTCGGCGTCTGCTCCGTGCAAGCATTCGAGCACGTGCTGTCTTCTGTCCTCAAGATTGTGCTCCTCGCTGCCACCGGGCTTGTCGGTATTGCAATCTTCGGGCTCGTCGAGCCCGCCTGCCTCGCGGGCCCGTTCGGTCAGGTCGATCCCGCTGTCTTTCCTGTGTGGCTCGATAACGTCTCGGAGACGCAGAGCCTGTTGTCATTGGGCTCCAAGCTGCCGCTCGTGGGCGGCATGGCATTCGTCTACTTCCTGATTGGAGCCTATTGCGGCTTTAGGCTCATGCAGACCGACCGCGAGGACGGCTTACGCTTCCACATGCTCGCGTTCCTTCTCGCCATCCCGCTGAGCGTCTGGCAGATCAAGCTCATGCCTTACGCGACCTTTTTGCCGATCCCGCTGCTCGCCATCTGGCTGGCACGGCCACCAGACGACATCGTACCGCGCTCGAGCAAACGCGCCATTGCGGTGATCGGTCTCGGCGCCCTCTTGGTGATCGGAGCCGCAGCTTGGGTGCTGCACACGGCCGCACCATCGGTCCGTCGCGTCAGCGAAACCATCGAGCCCATCCGGCGCTGCCTGTCGAATGCGGCGATCGCACCGCTCGCACACCTGCCGAAGGGCCTCGTGGTCGCCGACCGGGATCTCGGCCCCTTCCTTGTCGCACTTACCGATCTCGACGTTCTGGCAGCGCCCTATCACCGCATGGATAAAGCGATCCTAGAGGCCGATGGCATACAGCGTGCCAAGCCCCAAGTGGCCGAGAAGCGTCTCAAAGCCATCGGTGCGCGCTACGTGATCATCTGCGAAGGCCACAACTTGACGACCTCACCCGACGGCCTGCAGAGCCTGCTGTTTGCGGGAAAGGCGCCGTCGTATCTCGAGCCCGTTCCCCTCGGCGCGCCGACGCCCTACAAAGTCTGGCGCGTCAAGCCCTGAGCCTTAGTCCTCGGCTTTGAGCGGCCGCTGCATTAGCTGGCCGATGGCATCGGCCACGCTGGCTCGCCCCTCGATGACGTCGCACACCGCAAACGAGATCGGCATGTCGATGCCGCGCTCGCGCGCAATGCGGCGCACCGCAACGGCCGTGTAAACGCCCTCGGTCACGGCCGTCTTGCCCTCGAGCGCCTGCGCAACGCTCACGCCCTTGCCCAGCGCCCGTCCCAGCGACATGTTGCGCGACTGCCCGCTACCGCAGGTGAGAATCAGATCGCCGAGTCCTGAGAGCCCCGTCAATGTCTCCGGGCGCGCACCCAGCGCCTCGCCAAAGCGGCGCAATTCGGCAAAGCCCCGCGTGACCAGGGCCGCATGGGCGCTGGCGCCGAGCCCTTGCCCGTCGACGATACCGGCGGCGATCGCCAGCACATTCTTCAAGGCGCCGCCGAGTTCCACCCCGACAAGGTCGCTCGTCCAATAGAGCCGCAGCTTGCGGCTCCCGATACGTTCGGCCAGAAGCCGTCCCAGCGTCTCGTCGGCGCACGCAAGGGTGAGCGCGGTCGGCAGGCCGCGCACCACGTCGGCGGCGAAGCTCGGGCCCGACAGCACCGCACGCGTCGCTTGCGGCACGGCCTCGGCAACAACTTCGCCCATGAGGCGTCCGGTCGCCTGCTCGATGCCCTTGGAGCACAAGACCATCGGCTGGCCCGGCCGCATGTGCGTTTTCAAGTCTTGCGCGAGAGAACGCACGTACTGCGCCGGCGCAACCATCAGCACCGCGTCGCACGCAGCCACCGCGGCAAGCGTGACTGTGGCACGCACGCCGGTGTCGAGCGTCACTCCCGGCAGAAAGGCATCGTTGGCGTGGCGCGCGTTGATGCTGTCAACCACCTCGGCCTCGCGCGCCCACAGGAGCACCTGGCGGCCGGCGCGGCATAGCGACTGCGCCAGCGCTGTGCCCCAGGCCCCACCTCCCACGATGCCGACGCTGTCGATCTTCAAGAGCGCCCCCTCTGCTTAAAAGTCGCGGCTGCAATCCTTAGCACGGCCGGCGGCTTCATGCCTTCACGCCCGCACCGATTGCGGGCTCGGCGTCGCGGTCGAGCGGCCAGCGTGGGCGAACAGGCGCGTCGAGCGCATCGACACGATTCAGCCCGAGCCGCTCCGCGCCGGCCCAGGCGATCATCGCCGCGTTGTCGCTGCACAGCGAGACGGGAGGCGCATGAAAGGTGAAGCCTTGACGCTCCGCCAGATCGCGCAACGCTGCGCGCAATCGTGCATTTGCGGCGACGCCGCCGGCCACCACGAAACGTCGCGGAGCCCCGGCACCGAACCGAGCCGCCGCCACCGCCATCGCACGTGCGCAACGGTCGGCCACCGCCTCCGTCACGGCCGCTTCGAAAGAGGCCGCAATGTCAGCCACGTCCGCGTCCCGCAAGGGCGCGAGCTTTTCAGCCGTGCGGCGCACCGCCGTCTTGAGACCGGCAAAGGAGAAGTGCAGCTCCTCGCGTCCCACCATGGGCCGGGGCAGAGCGAAGCGCGCCGCGTTGCCCTTCAATGCGGCCTGCTCGACCGCAGGCCCGCCGGGAAATCCCAGCCCCAGCAGCTTCGCTGTCTTGTCGAACGCCTCACCGAGCGCATCGTCGATGGTCGTCCCGAGCCGCTCGTAGTCGCCAACCCCGCGCACGATCAGGAGCTGCGTATGCCCGCCCGAGACCAGCAGCAGAAGGTAGGGGGGCCGAAGCCCTTCGGTCAGGCCGACCGTCAGCGCGTGCGCCTCCAGGTGATGCACGGCGAGAAACGGCCGCCTCGACGCCAGCGCGATCGCCTTGCCCGTCACCAGTCCCACGATCAGCCCGCCGATCAGCCCCGGACCTGCCGTCGCGGCCACCGCGCCCAGATCTCCGAACCCGATGCCCGCCTCGCCCATCGCCTCGCGCGTCAGGATATCGAGGCATTCCACATGCGCGCGCGCGGCGATCTCCGGCACCACGCCGCCATAGGGGCGGTGCCGCTCCCATTGCGTGCGCACCACATTCGACAGGATGCGTCCCCGCCCATCGGACGCGCGCGCGACCACCGCCGCCGCCGTCTCGTCGCAGCTGGTTTCAAGTCCGAGGACCAGGGTCTCACCCAAGCCTTGGCGGCCGTTATCCATAGGTCGTGCGAAAGCCTCGGTTTGCCTTCCATAGGCGGCACAGGCATTAATGGCGCCGCATTATAAAACGTGGGCCTGTCGCCTAGCACCCGGAGTGAACGGCTTGCAAGCAGCCAAGACCCGCATTGGCACACGTGGCTCGCCGCTGGCGTTGGCCCAGGCCCATCTCGTGCGCCGCCTGCTGCGCGAGGCACATGGTCTTAACGATGACGCGCTCGAGATCGTCGTCATCAAGACCAGCGGCGACCGCATCCTCGACCGGCCGCTGGCCGAGGCGGGCGGCAAGGGGCTCTTTACCAAGGAGATCGAGGAGGCGCTGCTTGCCCGCACGGTCGACCTCGCCGTGCACTCCATGAAGGACGTGCCCACCGTGCTGCCCGACGGCCTCGTGATCGCGGCGGTCCTCGAGCGCGAGGATCCACGCGATGCCTTCATTAGTATCTCGCACGCGACACTCGCCGACGTTCCCACCGGCGCCAATGTCGGCACCTCCTCGCTCAGGCGCCAGGCGCAGCTCCTGCACCGCCGCCCCGACCTCAAGGTCGTGCCCTTCCGCGGCAATGTGGAGACGCGGCTAAAGAAGCTGGCCGAGGGACAGGCCGATGCCACATTTCTTGCTTGCGCCGGCCTCAACCGCCTCGGTCTCACCGCGCACATCACGACAAAGATCGACACCGACGTCATGCTGCCAGCGGTGGCGCAGGGCGCCATCGGCATCGAGATTCGCGCCGACGACGAGGAAACCGCGCGCCTGGTCGCCCCCCTGAACGATGCGGCCACCGCACTGTGCGTCGCCGCCGAGCGGGCATTCCTGGCAACGCTCGAAGGCTCCTGCCGCACGCCGATCGCTGGCCTCGCCGAGCTGCGCGACGGCACGCTGCGCTTGCGCGGTGAGATTCTGACCCCCGACGGTGTCCAGTGCTACGCGACCGAGCGGAGCGGCAGCGCTCAGAGTGCACTCAAGCTCGGCGATGACGCCGCACGTGAGTTGCTCGCGCGTGCCGGCCCGGGCTTTTTCGACGCGATTGCCTGATGCACATCCTCGTCACCCGTCCCGAGCCCGAAGGCTCGCGCATGAAGGCGCAGCTCGAAGCCACCGGGCACCACGTGACACTCGACCCTTTATTGCAGATCGAGCCCGCCTCCATCGATGCGTCTGCATTCGAAGGGGCGCAGGCGCTGATCGCCACCAGCCGCAACGGCTTGCGCGCGCTCGGGCGCAGCCCCGCGCTCGGCGCCGCACTGAAGCTCCCTGTCTTCACGGTCGGCTCCGGCACGGCCGCGATCGCGCGTGAGTTGGGGTTTGAACGCGTGCTGGAGGGAGCCGGTGCGGGACGCGACCTCGTACCCGCGATCGCTGCCGAGGCTGAGCCCGGCGACGGGCCGCTCGTGCACGTCGCCGGGGAGGTCACGGCCTTCGACATCGCCGCAGCACTGGCGGAGCACGGTTTTAAGGTGCGCACGCTGACTGCGTATCGCGCGGTTGCCGCCACCTCGCTCAGCGAACCGACCGCTCGCGCCATCGCCGAAAACGCCCTCGACGCCGTCATCTTGATGTCGCCGCGAAGCGCGAACATTTTTGCGCAACTTGTCGCAGATCGAGGCCTCCAGGCGCCCGCGCGCCGGCTCGTTGTCCTCTGCCTTTCGCAGGCGGTCGCCGACGCAACAAAAAGCCTCGCTCCGGTTCAAGTCGAGATCGCCGAGGCGCCAAACGCGTCCGCCATGCTCGCCGCCGTGGGACGGGTGGCAAGCGCGTGCCGGGGGGTGTAGGTTTGGCGTCAAAACTCGATGATAAGTCTTGAGTCGCCGCGCCCTGCCATGGTTGGTGGGCGGCGCGAAGGCCATAGCCCGAGGTGCTTGAGCGCTCATGAACACCAAGAAGGACGAGCCCGATAAGAAAGATCCGGCGGGCTCCGCCGGCAACCGGCCGCACGCAACGATCGATCTGAAGGCGACAGTGGTCGACGACCCCAAAGGATCCAAAGGGCCAGCAAAGACAGAGCCAGGCAAGGCCGAAAAGACTGCGCCCGGCCCCGCAGCGGCCGGCGCAGCGCCACCGCGTGCGAGTACCGGTTCCAGCACTCCCCCGCCCAAAGGGCCTGAGGCAGCCAAGCCGAAGCCGGAAACCGCCAAGTCCGAGGAGCCGAAAGTCGAGCCGGCAGCCACCAAATCGACCGGCTCTGGCCGCTTCTTCACGCACCTCGCGGCCGGCATTGCCGGCGGGGTCATCGCCCTGCTTGGCGCCGACATGCTCGCCTCCCAGCTGGGATTGAGCTCCTCGCCGGACCAGGCGCAGGTATCCGCCGCCCTGGAGCGGCGCATCCTGACACTGGAAACCGGCGGCAAGAGTATCGACGCGACGAACAAGCTTGCCGCCCGCCTCAAGACAACGGAGGCCAAGCTCGGGAAGCTCGAGCAACTCAGCGGCAGCTTGGCGACGCTCGAGAAGAACCAGACTGCGCTGAACCGCGACGTGAAATCGCTAGACGCCAAGGTCGGCGCACAGGGCGACGATGCCGAAGCGCAAGCCCGCATCAAGACGCTCGAGGACAAGCTCGCGGCATTGTCCGAAGCGGCGGCAGCCGACCCCAACGGAAATGGCCTGCCTCAGCTCGCGGCCGTGACCGGCAAGCTCACCGACCTCGAATCGACGCTCAACAATCAGCTCGACGCCTTGCGCAAGAACGTCACCGAGGAGATCGACACGCGCCTCGCTTCCGCGGCATCGGCCAGCGAGGCCGCCAAGTCCGGCACCCAGCGCATCGACCGCGAGCTTGCCGGCATCAAGGCCGACAACGCGCAGCTTGCAGCACGGCTCAATACGCTCAACGCCGAGACCAACCGCGAAACTCAGACGCTGCGCACCACGCAAGAGGAGCTGACGCGGCTCAAGGTTGATCTCAACGCGCGCCTGCCGAACTTTGCCAGGCCCGAGGACGTGACCGCAGCAACCTCACCGCTTTCCGACAAGATCGCTAGCCTGCAGAAAGACATGCAGAGCGTCGTCGAAGGCGAGAAGGACCGCAAAGCGACAGCCAGTCGCATCGTGCTGTCGCTGGAGCTCGCCAACCTGAAACGGGCCATCGACCGGGGCACCGGATACACGGCGGAGCTCGCGGCCGCCCGCAAGCTCACCGACGACGGCAGCGTCGACCTTGCGCCGCTCGCCCGCTTTGCCGACACCGGCGTACCGACACTGGCCGACCTCCAGCAGGACTTTAAGGGCGTCGCTTTCAAGATCATCGATGCCGACCAGCAGCCCGTCGACGGCTCGATCGTCGATCGCCTCCTCGCCGGGGCCAAGTCGGTCGTGCGCGTGCGCAAGATCAGCCACGAATCCGACGACAAGACCGTCGAAGCGGTGGTCGCGCGCATGGAGGATGCGCTCAACCACGACCGTCTCGACGAGGTGATCGCGGAGGCCAAGAGCCTGCCGCTGGCCTCGCAGGACGCCGCCCGCGACTTTCTCGCCAAAGTCGAGGTGCGCGACACCGCCGACCAGGCCCTGGCCAAGGTCGAGGCGCAGCTCAAGGCATCGCTCGTCGCTGCGCCCTCCAGCGGCGCCGACCCGGCTCAACAGTAGGGAGCGGACATGCTGCGCCTGATCGGCTTCCTGCTCGCTGTCACCGTCGCCGCCGCCGGGCTGGCATGGCTCGCCGACCGGCCCGGCGAGCTTGTCGTCCAGTGGCAGGGCTATCAGATCGAGACGAGCGTTTTTCGCGCGATCGTCATTCTCTTTGCATTCCTCGTCATGGCGCTCGTCGTCTGGTCGCTGTTGCGCCATGCCTGGAACAGTCCCGCCGCCGTTGGAGGCCACCTCGCCAAGCGCCGGCAAAAGCTCGGACTCGATGCCCTTTCGAGCGGCATGATCGCGCTCGGTGCCGGCGACCGGGCTGCGGCCATGCGAGCGGCCATACAGGCGCGCAAAACGCTCCCCAATGAGCCGCTGACGCACCTTTTGCGCGCGCAGGCCGCGCAACTCACCGGCGACCGAACGACGGCGCGGCGCATTTTCGAAGCCATGCTGGCCACACCGGACACCGAGCAGCTGGGACTTCGCGGCCTCTATCTCGAGGCGCAGCGCGAGGGCGAGACGGAAGCCGCGCGCCACTTCACCGAGCGCGCCGTCAAGCTGAACCCCAAGCTGGCGTGGGCAGTCGATGCGCTGTTCGATCTGCAGTGCCGCCAGTCTGATTGGGCGGGCGCGCTGGAGACGCTCGCGATTGCGCGCAAGAATGGACATATCGAGCGGCCGAGCGCCGACCGCCGGCGCGCCGTGCTGCTGACCGCGCAGGCGCAGACCGCCGAGGACAGCGACCCAGAGCGCGCGCTCAGTTTGGCGCTCGAGGCGCATGGACTTGCCCCCGACCTCGTGCCGGCTGCAGCGATCGCCGGACGGCTGCTCGCCTCACGCGGAAACACGCCGCGCGCCGCCAAGATCCTGCAAAAGACCTGGACGCGCGCGCCCCACCCCGATCTTGCAACCGCTTACGCCTATGCCCGCATCGGCGACAGCCCGCGCGACCGCCTCGATCGCGTCAAGCAGCTCGCGGCCCTTAGCCCCAATTCGCTCGAGGGCCCAATCGCGGCGGCGACGGCTGCCATCGAGGCGCGCCAGTACGACGACGCGCGCGCGGCTCTCGAGCCGCTGCTCGACAGCCGCATGACACAGCGCGTCGCGACCCTCATGGCGCGCATCGAGGGCGAGCAGCACGGCGACAAGGGCCGTGTGCGCGAATGGCTCGCCCGCGCGGTGAATGCGCCACGCGATCCTGCGTGGACCGCCGACGGCGTCGTTGCCGACAAATGGGCGCCGATCTCGCCGGTCACCGGCGCGCTCGACGCTTTCCGGTGGCGCGTACCGGTCGAGTCCGTGGATCGCGGTGACGGCGAGACGCTGGCCGCCAAGCTTGAAGAGCTCGTGGCGCTCGGCGGCCCGGAAGGCGGCAGCGCGGCCAACGAGGCGGCCGCCGCCAGAAAAACCGTGGATGACGCAACAACGATCGAGGTCGTGCCTGTCACCGAGCCTGTCCGCAAGACCGCCGACACTGCCGCGGCCAAGAGCGCGGAGCCGCAAAGGAAAGCAGCACCGGCGAAGCCCGCTCCCGAGCCCGCGCCTAAAGCTGAAGCGGCGCCTGCGGCAGCGGCACGTCGGAGCACCGCCTCGGTGCCGTCGACATCGAGCGAGCGGACCAAGGGCCAAACCGGCACCGAGACGCGTCGCAAGCCTGAGCCGCGCATTTTCGTAGCGCCGCCGGCGCCCGACGATCCCGGCCCCGAAGGCGCTCAAGAGGACATCGCCCCGCCGCTCCGCACCAAACCGGCTTGATACCCGACAGCGCGCCGCGCCTAGCGGCTGGAGTGATTTCTGTCGGCGGCGACCGACCGCTTGCGGTCCCGGCCCTTGGCGCCTGCGGGGTTTCCTTCCTCCCGCCGGTCGGGCCCGAACGTATGACCCTTGCTGGCAGCTTCGTTGCCTTCTGCAATCTTGGACTTGGCCTCGGCCATGGCGCCCTCGCGTTGATGTATTAATGGCAAGCGGGCTCCCAACGCCGGGGGCTTCCGGGAAGTTCCCCGACCCATCCATCGCCGCACTTGCATTCGGCGTTTGCGGGCGCTATCCCTCCGCCTCACGCTAAGCCGCAATAGCTCAGTTGGTAGAGCACGTCATTCGTAATGACGGGGTCACAGGTTCGAAGTCCTGTTTGCGGCACCAGCGCCTTCACAGTCGCGGAGATGACAACTTGCTCCGCCGCCTCCTGGACATCTGGATCGCACGCTACGCGCACCCCGACCCCGGTGCGCGCGAGGCCGTCGCGGCTCTGAAACCAGCGGCCGTCGTAACGGGAGCCTCGCGCGGGATCGGTCTGGCACTTGCCCGCCGCTTCGCGCAAGCCGGTCACGACGTGGTGCTTGTCGCGCGCAATGCGGGCCCGCTCGAGGCAGCCGCAAGCGCCATTGCACGTGACTTTTCCGTCAAGACTTATGCTATCCCGCTCGACATCACCGATGCCGCGGCCCTGCACGCACTCGACGCCCAACTCGCCGCACACGGGCTTTACCTCGATATCCTGGTCAACAATGCCGGCATGGGGCTTGCGGGAACGTTCGCCGATCACGCGCCAGTGGACGTGGTGCGCCTCCTCGACCTCAACGTCGCGGCGCTCACGCGGCTGATGCACCACGCGCTGCCCGGGATGCTGGCGCGCGCACGCGGCGGGATCCTGAACGTCGCCTCGCTCGGCGGCCTGGCGCCGGGGCCCTATCAGGCCGCCTACTATGCCAGCAAGGCGTACGTGATCTCACTGACGGAGGCAGTCGGCTACGAAACGGCAGGCGCCGGCGTGCGGCTGTCAGTGCTGGCGCCCGGCCCCGCCGATACTGGGTTTCATGCCGACATGGGCGCGGAGCATTCGTTCTACCGTCAGCTGATCTTTTCGTTGAGCCCCGAGGACGTGGCGCGCGCAGGCTATCGCGGCTACGTGCTGGGCTGCCGCCTGATCGTGCCCGGGCTCATGAACAAAGTGCTGGCGGTGGCTTTGCGCATCCTGCCGCACAGCGCGCTTAATCCGCTGATCGGCTGGCTGTTGCGCCCGCGCGAGGAACGATCCTGGAGCGGGACGACGGGTGACGAAGATTGATGCGGAGCATTTCCTTTGTAGCAATACTTTTGCGCTTAACTGCCCTCAGACGCCGCGAATCTTAGTTCTTGCGTATCACGGCGCAGTCGGCGCGGAGGCGCGCTGGCGGGCCCTAATGGTCCGTTACTGCGCGCCCCCGTGCCGGCTCCGTGCCTCAGCAAATCGCTGCAAATGGCTTATGCCACGCTGACAAGCCGCCATACGCGGCTGTCATAGCGCCATGCCGCGCCGCAATGAGCTTATGCCAACGCCCTGCCGGTCTGGACAGAAGCGCGCCCGCGCCCTAAACGGCGGTTCCCGCAATTAACCGGCCTGCCCCGGTCAAAGCCCCCAATAACTAGTTTGTGCAATGATCCGTGCGCCCCTCTGTGGGCCAAGGCCGACGCAACCCTCTTTTAAGACTCCGCGAATGGGCGACACCAAAAAACTTTCTCCCATGGATACCCTCCAGCTCGCCCCGATCGGCAACGGTCGCGTCGCGGCGCTCGTCGACGCCAACGCGCGCATCGTGTGGTGGTGCTTTCCCCGCCTCGACTGCGATCCCGTTTTCTCGCGCCTGCTCGCGGGCAACGAGGAGAAGGGCTTCTGCGACGTGGTCATGCACGGCAACGGAGAAACGCAGGCGCGCTCCGGCTACGTGCGCAACACCGCCATCGTGGAGACGATTCTGGAGGACGGCAGCGGCAACGCCGTCAAGATCACCGACTTCGCCCCGCGCTTCATGCGCTTCGAGCGCGCCTTCCATCCCGCGCAAATCCTGCGACGCATCGAGCCTGTGCGCGGATTGCCGCGCATTTCCATCCGCCTGCGCCCGACCTTCAACTACGGCGAGCCGGGGCACCTGCCAGGCGGTCGGCTCCAACCACATGCGCTTCACCGGCGGCGCCGACGTGCTGCGCCTGACCACCGACGCGCCGTTGTCCTACATCGCCCACGAGACGCCGTTTGCGCTGACCCACCCCCTCACGCTGATCCTCGGCCCCGACGAGCCGCTCGAGGCCTCCGTCGACACCGTCTCGCGCGAGTTCCTGGAGCGTACGCGCGACTATTGGCGCGGCTGGGTGCGCGGGCTCGGCATTCCGCTCGACTGGCAAGGCGCCATTATCCGCGCGGCCATTACGCTGCGGCTGTGCCAGTTCGAGGAGACGGGCGCGATCATTGCCGCCCACACCACCTCACTCCCCGAGGCGCCCGGGACGCAACGCAATTGGGACTATCGCTTCTGCTGGCTGCGTGACGCCTACTTCGTCATTCGCGCCCTCAATCGCCTGGGCGCGACCCAGACGATGGAGGAGTACATCAACTACATCACCACGCTCGCGGTGGAGGTGGAGCGTCCGCTGCAGCCGGTCTACGGCATCATCCACAACCATCCGCTGGAAGAGCGCATCGCGACCGACCTCGCCGGCTTCCGCGGCATGGGCCCGGTGCGCGTCGGCAACCAGGCGGCCGAGCAAATGCAGCACGATGCCTACGGCAGCGTAATCCTGGGCGCCTCGCACATGTTCATCGACGAGCGCTTGCCGGGCATGGGCGACGAGACATTGTTCCGCCGCCTAGAGCCGCTGGGCCATCAGGCGCGGAGGCTTTTTCTGGAGCCCGACGCCGGCCCGTGGGAGTACCGCGGCCGCCTGCGCATCCATACGCACTCCGCCACCATGTGCTGGGTTGCCTGTGACCGCCTGGCGCGCGTGGCGGCGCTGTTGCGCCTCGAGGAACGCACGCGCTATTGGCGCACGCACGCCGACAAGCTGCGCCAGGAGATCCTGACGCGGGCCTGGAGCGACAAGTGGGGTGCGATCGCCGGCGCGCTCGACCATGACGACCTCGACGCCAGCGTTTTGCTCTTGGCCGACCTCGGGCTGATCTCGGCGCGCGACGAGCGCTTCCAGCGGACGGTCCAGGTCATCGGCAAGGAGCTGTGCCGCAACGGCTTCGTCATGCGCTACACCGCCGAGGACGATTTCGGCGCGCCCGAGACGGCGTTCCTGGTGTGCCAGTTCTGGTATGCCGACGCGCTGGCTGCGACCGGCCAGACGGACAAAGCGCGTGAGATCTTCACCGACGTGCTGTCGCGGACCAACGCGTTCGGCGTCCTCAGCGAGGACATACACCCAGTGACTGGGCAGCTCTGGGGGAACATCCCGCAGACCTACTGCATGGCCGGGGTCATAAACACCGGCATGCAGCTTTCGCGCAGCTGGGACGAAGCCTGGTCCGCCTGAAGCGGCCGAATTCACCAGAAAGATTGAAAAATCGGGCTCTCGCGGGGGCCCGCAGGGAACCATAACAGCCAGTAAATGATTGCTGGTTAGAGTGGGGCTTAGCGGCGATTGTCAACCAAAGCGAGGAAGATGCTGCTATAGTGCGCTGCAGCATCGACAGGAGCACGAGTGAGCCGGATCGTCCTGGTCTCCAATCGGGTCGCCGACATCAGCAAGGCTGCGCAAGCCGGCGGCGTCGTCATCGCCATCGCGGACGTATTGCGCGCCCGCAACGGCCTGTGGCTGGGCTGGAGCGGCAAGATCGGCGAGAAGAGCGAGGAGTTGCGTACGCAGCCCGACATTTCGCAGTCGGAAACGGCGACCATCGCAACGCTCCCCCTCAGCAGCCGCGAGTACAAGGAATACTATCTCGGATACGCGAACGGCGTGCTGTGGCCGGTGTTTCACACGCGCCTCGATCTGGCGCAGTTCGAGGCCGGCTACTACCAGCGCTACCTCGACGTCAACAAGCGCTTCGCCAAAGCGCTGCAGCCGCTGCTGCGCCCCGACGATACGATCTGGGTGCACGACTATCACATGATCCCGTTGGGGATGGAGCTGCGCAACCTCGGGGTCGAAAATCCGATCGGGTTCTTTCTGCACATCCCCGTTCCGCCGGCGCAGACCTTTCTCGCAATCCCGGAGCATCGCGATCTGGCGCGCGGGCTCGCAGCCTACGACCTCGTCGGCCTGCAGACGAAGGCCGACGTCAGCAACCTCATCGATTATCTGCAGGACGGCGTGTTCGGCCGCATCCTCAACGACGGCAGAATCCGCGCCTTCAACCGCGAGCTTGCCATCGCCAGCTTCCCCGTAGGCATCGAGGTCGATTCCTTCCTCGAAGCACGCCCGAAACGCGCGCGCGAGGCCGCCCCCGCCGCTACCCGCCTGATCGGCGTGGACCGGCTCGACTACACCAAGGGCCTGCCGCAAAAATTCCGCGCCTTCGGTCGCTTCCTGGAAAAGTACCCCGACTACCGCCGCAAGGTCATTCTTTCGCAGATCGCACCGCCGACCCGCGAGAGCGTCGTCGCCTATTCCGACATCCGCCAGGAGCTCGAGACGCTATCGGGATCGATCAACGGCAGGCTCGGCGAGCTCGACTGGGTGCCGATCCAGTACATCCATCGCTCGACGCCGCGGCGCATGCTGGTCGACGTCTTCCGCCAGTCGCGCATCGGCTTCGTGACCCCGTTGCGTGACGGCATGAACCTCGTGGCGAAGGAATACGTCGCCGCGCAAGATCCCGAGGACCCGGGCGTGCTGCTCTTATCCCGCTTTGCCGGCGCTGCGGAGCAGATGAAGCAGGCGCTCATCGTCAATCCCTACGACGTGGAGGAGATGGCCGACGCCATCAAGGTCGCGCTGGAGATGGGCCTGCAGGAGCGCAAGGACCGCCACCACGCGCTGCTATCGGGGATCCGCACCCACTCGACGTTCGCTTGGTGCCGGTCGTTCCTCAGCACGCTCGAGAATGTTTGCCGGCGCAAGCCGGAGCTGTTCGCCTCGCCCTCCGAGGCTGCAACGAAGGCCCTGCAAGGGATTGAGCTCGCGCGCGTCTCGCCGCGCACCGGCACGAACTGACTATAGACGTTGTAGGAGTTGATGAAGGCACTGACCATCGGCGGCGCAATGATCGACACGATCGCAATCATCGAGAGCGATCGAATCGAGCGCATGTCCATGCTCAACGCCGAGACCTCGTTTTTGCTGCTCGAGGAAGGCCGCAAGACCGAATCGCTGGAAGTTTCCACGCATTGCGGCGGCGGCGCGATCAACACCGCGGTCGCCATGGCGCGGCTGGGGCTCGACGTGGCCACGCTCGTAAAGCTCGGGCATGACGACCGCGCCGAGCTGATCCTCACGCGATTGAAGGCGGAAGGCATTTCGACCCGCTGGGTGGACCGCGACGGCAACGCACCCTCTGGCGCCTCCGTGCTTCTGTCCTCGCACGAGCGCAATGCTGCGGTGTTCACCTTCCGTGGGGCCAACACGCTTCTGGAGGCCGGCGATCTCGACGACGATGCGTTTGCCGTCGACCTGGTCTACGTCTCCAATCTCTCCAACCAGTCGGCCGACTGCTACCCCCTGATCATCGAGAAGGCCAAGGCCAACGGCGCGCTCGTCGCCGTCAATCCCGGCGTGCGGCAGCTTTCGGCACGCGCGAGCGCCTTCGAGAAGTGTCTTCCCGATGTCGACATCCTCACCATCAACCGGCCCGAGGCGGATGTGATGGTCGCGGGCCTTGTCGCCAAGTTCGGCGAGGGCGGCCACACGCTTGCGCTCGAGTCGGGCGAGCAGCCCCCGGCGCTGGTGGCGCGCGGCCTCGTCGGCGGCGGCTTCGAAATGAGCCTTCCCGCCTTCTTGCGCGCTTTGCGCAAGCTCGGCGCGAAGTGCGTGCTGCTGACCGACAGCCGGAGCGGTGCCTACGCATATGTCGATAACGAGATCCTGTTCTGCCCTGCCCTCGAGGCAGAGGTTGCCGGCACGGCGGGCGCAGGCGATGCCTTTGCCGCGACCTTCGCCGCCTTCCTCGCGCTCGGCCGCCCGGGCGGGGAGGCGCTGCGGGCCGCGACAATCAACGCCGCCAGCGTCGTGACCCACGTGGACACACAGACGGGCCTCCTGCGGCGGGAGGAGGTCGAAGCGCGGCTTTTGGACGCCGCCGAGCCCGCGCTGCGAAGATGGCGGCTCTGATCAAAGCACCTACACCCATCTAGGTTCTTCCACACGGGACACTCTGCGGGTAGGACTGGTCACCCCTTCTGGAGGCTACCTAAGTCGCCAGGACACTTGCCGCGAGCGGAGGTAAGGCTTTGCAGGACACCGATCGGATCGAGACGCCTTCAGCTTCGGCGGCGGACATCCTTTCGGGGCAGCCGTCCAAGTGTGCGCTCTTCCTCGATGTCGACGGAACGCTGCTCGACATTGCGCCCACGCCTGCCGAGGTGGTCGTGCCGCCGGAGCTGCCGGAGCTGCTTGTGCACCTGTCCAGGGCCCTCGACGGCGCCTTGGCGATCCTGACCGGGCGGCAGCTGGCAGAGATCGACGAGTTGCTGGCACCGACGATGCTGGTGGGCGCCGGCGTTCACGGCGCCGAGCTGCGCACGACGCCGGGAGGGCCCATCACGCAGGTGGCGACGGCGCTGCCCGAGGCGCTGGTCGAGCAGCTCAACGCACTTCCCGAACAACTGCCGGGGATCTTGGCCGAGCCCAAGGGGCCGGGATTTGCCATCCACTACCGGCAGGCGCCGGAGCTGAAATCCACCGTCGAGGCGGAGATCCGCAAGCTGATTGCTCAGCATCCCGAGGATCTGGTGCTGTGCCCGGGGCGTAAGCTGTTCGAGGTCATCCCAAGGGGCCACTCGAAGGGCACCGCACTGGAAACTCTCTTGGCGCTGCCGACATTTGCCGGTCGCATGCCTGTCATGCTGGGCGACGATGCGGGCGACCTTCCCGCCCTCGCCGCGGCGGAAAAGCTCGGCGGCGTCGGTCTCAAAGTGTCCGGCGGCCACTTCGACCGCGCCGACGCCGACTTGCATGGGCCGCAAGCCGTGGCGGCGTGGCTGGGAAAGCTGCTCGAGCGTCTCAAATCGTAATCCCCCGCTCGCCTGCGCCGGGACCTTTCGGCATGCGCAAACAGAACGACGTCTCCAGTTGTCTGACACAGGCGCGGTGCGGCGAAGAAACGGCTGACGCCGGACACGCCTTCGGCTAAACCCACACTCTCTCGACAGCGGTCCTCCCCCGGTTCCGCCTCTTTATGACGTGCGCGCAAGCGCCACGCTTTCGTGTGGGAAATGGCCCCATGGTCAAACGACTGTTCATTGCCATCGTCGTCCTGGCAATCCTTCTGGGGGGGCTCGCCTACTTCCAGCTCGTCTTCAAGCCGCAGATGATCAAAGGGTTCCTGGCCAAGCAGGTGCCGCCGCCGGCGACGATCACGGCCCAGCCGGCGCAGACCAGAGAATGGATCGAGCGCCTGCCGGCGATCGGCACGCTGATCGCCTCGCAAGGCGTCGACGTGGCCTCGCAAGTGGCGGGCATCGTCACTGAGATCGGCTTCGAGAGCGGCCAGGACGTGCCCAAGGGCAAGAATTTGGTGCAGCTCGACATCTCGGTCGAGCGTGCCGATCTTTCCAGCGCCGAGGCGACGCAGCGCGAGGCCGACGTCGCCTACAAGCGGCAGACCGATCTCTTGCGCAAGTCGGTGGCCTCGGAGGCCAACGTGGACACCGCGCTCGCCAAGCGCGACACGGCGGCGGCGGCGGTCAACCGCATCAGGGCGCTGATCGCGCAGAAGTCCATTCTCGCCCCCTTCGCCGGGCGGCTGGGCATCCGCAAGGTGGAGCTGGGCCAATATGTATCGCCCGGCCTGAACATGGTGACGCTGCAGGCGCTCGATCCGATCTGGGTCGACTTTCCCATGCCCGAGCAGAACATCGGCAAGCTCAAGCGCGGCGAGATCATCGAGCTGACCGTCGACGCGTTTCCCGGCAAGGTCTTCAAGGGCGAGATCACGTCGCTCGACGCGCGGGTATCGGCGGAAACGCGCACGCTGCTGGTGCGCGGCACGCTTCACAACCCCGACCGCACGCTGTTGCCGGGCATGTTCGCCAACGTGGCGGTGCTGGCGGGTGAGAAATCCGCCGTCGTCACCGTGCCGCGCACGGCCGTCACCTACAGTCTCTACGGCGATGCCGTCTACGTGGTGCAGCCGGAAGCGGCCAAGGAGGGCGAGGAGACGGCGGCCAAGGAGCAGATCTACGTCGTCGAGCGGCGCTTCGTGCGCCCCGGCCAGGTGCGCGGCGACCTCGTCGCCATCAACTCCGGGCTCAAGGAGGGCGAGCAGGTGGTCACCACCGGCCAGCTCAAGCTCAACAACGGCAGCCACGTGAAGATCGACAACTCGCAGGAATTGAAGCCCCCGGCGGTGCTTCCCAAACAGTAGCGAAGGGGCCATCGCCCATGTCGTTCACCGACATCTTCATCCGCCGGCCCGTGTTGAGCTCGGTCGTGAGCCTGCTGATCCTGCTCGTGGGCCTGAGCTCGGCGTTCAACCTGTCGGTGCGCCAGTATCCCGAGCTGTCGAACACGACGATCACGATCACCACGACCTACCCCGGCGCCAACGCCGACCTGATCAAGGGCTTCATCACCGTACCGATCCAGCAGGCGGTGGCGAGCGCCGAAGGCATCGACACGCTGACCTCGTCGTCGCGCCAGAACGTGTCGACGGTGACGCTGAACCTGCGCCTCAACGCCGACCCCGACCGGGCCGTGACCGACGTTCTGGCCAAAGTCAATCAGGTCAAGAGCATTCTCCCGCGCGAGGCGCAGGACCCGATCGTGGTCAAGCAGACGGGCGAGTCGACGGCGCTCATGTACCTGTCGTTCAACTCCGACGTGCTGACGAGCTCGCAGATCACCGACTACCTGACGCGCGTCGTGCAGCCGAAGCTGCAGACCATCAACGGCGTCGCCAACGCGCAGATTCTGGGCGGGCAGATCTTCGCCATGCGCATCTGGCTCAACCCGGAGAAGATGGCGGCGCTCGGCATCACGCCGACGGACGTGCGTACCGCGCTCGCGGCCAACAACTTCACCTCGGCCGCCGGGCAGATCAAAGGTGATTTCGTCCAGACGACGATCAACGCCGAGACCTCGCTCGACAGCGCGGATGCCTTCGGGCAGCTGATCGTGGCCGCGCGCGGCGACGCGCTGGTGCGCCTCAACGACATCGCCGACATCGCGCTCGGCGCCGAGAACGTCGATTCCTCGTCGGTGTTCGACGGGCTGAAGGCGGTATTCGTCGGCATCTACTCGACGCCGACGGCAAACCCCTTGAGCGTCATCGCCGACGTGCGCAAGACGTTTCCCTCGATCGAGTCGGAGCTGCCGCCGGGCATGAAGGCGGCGATCGCCTACGATTCCACCAAGTTCATCGATGCCTCGATCGCGGAGGTGGAGAAGACGCTGATCGAGGCGGCCGTCATCGTCATCGTCGTGATCTTTCTGTTCCTCGGCAGCCTGCGCTCCACGCTGATCCCCATCATCACCATTCCGCTGTCGCTCATCGGCGTGATGTTTGCGCTGCTGGCGCTCGGCTACTCGATCAACCTGCTGACGCTGCTGGCGCTCGTGCTCGCCATCGGGCTCGTGGTCGACGACGCCATCGTGGTGGTGGAGAACATCCATCGCCACATCGAGGAGGGCTTGAGCTCGTTTCAAGCCGCCTTGAAGGGCGCGCGCGAGATCGCGGTGCCGGTCATCTCCATGACCATCACGCTGGCCGCGGTCTATGCGCCCATCGGCTTCGTGTCGGGGCTGACGGGGGCCCTGTTCCGCGAGTTCGCCTTCACGCTGGCCGGCGCGGTGATCGTGTCGGGCGTCATCGCCCTGACGCTGTCGCCGATGATGTGCTCCAAGCTTTTGACCTCGGAATTGTCGTCGGGGCGCTTCGTACGGTTTCTCGACCGCCGCTTCGAGAGCCTCAAGGGGCGGTATTCGCGCCGGCTCGGGCGCACGCTCAACTATCGGCCGGTGACGCTCCTGGTGCTGGTTGGCGTGCTGGCGGCGACCGCGCTCATGTATGCCACGGCCCAGAAGGAGCTGGCCCCGGCGGAGGACCAGGGCATCCTGTTCAACCTCGTCAAGACGCCGGCGCCCGGCAACCTCGACTACCTGGAGCAGGTGAGCGAGCACCTCTACAAGGTGTTCAACACCGTGCCCGAGAAGGAGCACGTGTTCGCCATCAACGGCATGGGCAACGACGTGCACCAGGGCTTCTCGGGCATCCTGTTCAAGCCGTGGGAGGAGCGCCACCGCACGCAAGCGCAGATCATGCAGGAGCTGCAGCCCAAGGTGGCGAGCATCGCCGGCGCGCAGATCTTCACCTTCGGGCGCCCCTCGCTGCCGGGCTCGACGGGCGGCGCGCCGTTGCAGTTCGTGATCACGACGACCTCCGACTACGAGCAGCTGGCCAAGGTGCTCGACACCATGCAGGAGGAGGCGCAGAAGAGCGGGCTCTTCATCTTCACCGACAAGGACTTGCGCTTCGACACGCCGCAGATCGAGGTGAAGATCGACCACGACAAGGCCAACCGCCTCGGCATCACCATGCAGGACATCGGCAACTCGCTCGCCACCCTGCTCGGCGGCAACTACGTGAACCGCTTCAACTTGTACGGGCGCTCTTATCAGGTGATCCCGCAGGTGCCGCGCGAGTTCCGCCTGTCGCCCGACTGGATCAAGCGCTACGAGATCAAGACCAACTCCGGCAAGCTCGTGCCGCTGTCGACCGTCGTCGACGTGCGCCAGTCGGTGCAGCCCAACGCGCTGACGAGCTTCCAGCAGCTCAACTCGGCGATCATTTCCGGCGTGCCCTTCCCCGGCCGCACGTTGAGCGAGGTGATCGACTTCCTCAAAGAGAAGTCGGATGACGTGTTCCCCGACAGCTTCACCTACGACTTCCAGGGCGAGAGCCGGCAGTATGTGCAGGAGGGCAGCCGCCTCGTCGTCACGTTCGTCTTTGCGCTGATCGTGATTTATCTGGTGCTGGCGGCGCAGTACGAGAGCTTCCGCGATCCGCTCATCATTCTGATCGCGCTGCCGACCTCCATCTTCGGCGCGCTCATTCCCCTCACCGCCGGGCTCGCCACCGTCAACATCTACACGCAGATCGGCCTCGTGACGCTGATCGGGCTGATCTCCAAGCACGGCATCCTGATGGTGGACTACGCCAACCACCTGCAGATCAACGAGGGCATGGGGCGCCGCGAGGCGATCGAGCATGCCGCCGCCATCCGTCTGCGTCCGATCCTGATGACGACGGCGGCGATGGTGATCGCGATGGTGCCGCTGATCTTCGCCTCCGGCGCGGGTGCTGCGAGCCGCTTCGCGATCGGCATCGTCATCGCTTTCGGCATGACGATCGGCACGATGTTCACGCTGTTCGTCACGCCCGCCGTCTACACCTACATCGCGCGCGAGCACCGCCGCGACGAAGAGGCCGCGCCTGCTCCGAGCGGCGGCGCTCATGCCCACCCTGCCGAATAAGATCGACGGCCGGAATGGTAGAGAGTCAGCGCGCAATCAAGTGCGCTTGATCGCGAACACGCCGCGGCGCGGTGCGAAGAAGAACGCCAGCACAAAGACGAAGGCCTGGGTCAGCACGATGCAGGGGCCGGTGGCGCCGTCGACGTGGAAGCTGACAAGTGTCCCGAAAACGCTCGAGCCGATGGCCACGACCGCGGCGATGACGAGCATGCGCTCGAACCTGTCGCTCAGGAGATAGGCGGTGGCGCCCGGCGCCACCAGCATGGCCACGACCAGGATGATGCCGACGGCCTTCAATGAGGCCACGATGGTAAGCGCCAAAAGCACGAGCAGCGCGTAGTGGATGACCCCGATGGGGAGGCCGATGGCGCGCGCGTGCTGGGGATCGAAACAGTACAGCAGCAAGTCGCGGCGGCGGGCGAGCACGATGAGCAGCGTGCCGCCGGCGATGATGGCGACCTCGATCAGATCCTGGAACGTGATGCCCAGCATGTTGCCGAACAGAATGTGGCTCAAGTGCTGCTCGGTCTCGACCTTGGTGAAAAGCACCAGCCCGAGCCCGAACATACCCGAGAACACGATGCCCATGACCGTGTCCTCCTTCACGCGGCTGTTCGCCTTCAGGTAGCCCGTCGCCACCGCGCAGGTGAGCCCCGCCGCGAAGGCGCCGACGGCGAGCGGAAGCCCCAGCACGAACGCGATAACGATGCCGGGCAGCACGGCATGCGAGACCGCGTCGCCCATGAGCGACCAGCCCTTCAAGACGAGGTAGCAGGACAGCACCGAGCACACCGCGCCGATGAGAACGGCCGCCACCAAGGCCCGCTGCATGAACCCATAGCTCAAGGGAACGGCGAAGAAATCCCACAGCTCGCTCATGGGATCATTCCCTCGTCGGCTGGCGCTTCCGTCGCCCTGCGCCGCGACGCGAGCACGCCGTGCTTGGGCGCCAGGTAGAAGGTCGTCAGGAAAAGCAGCGTCTGCAGCGTCACGATCACGCCGCCGGTCGCGCCGTCGAGAAAGTAGCTGATGTAGGCGCCGACGAAGCTGGTCGTGGCGCCGATGATCACGCTCAAGATGATCAGACGCCCGAAACGGTCGGTCAGCAGGTAGGCGGTCGCGCCAGGTGTCACGACCATGGCGATCACCAGGCACGCGCCCACCGTCTGCAAGGCCGCGACGGTGCAGGCGGCCAGCAGCGTGAAGAACAGGATCTTCAGAGCATTGGGATTGATGCCGATGGCGCGCGCATGACTTTCGTCGAAGAACACCACCATCAGGTCGCGCCACTTGACGATCAGGATGGCGAGCGACACCCCGGCAATGATCAGAACCTGGAGAACGTCCTCGTCGGAGATGCCGAGGATGTTGCCGAGCACGATGGTCTGAATATTGACCGCCGTGGGATTGATGGAGGCCATCAGCAGACCGGCGGCAAAGAACGAGGTGAACACCAGCCCGATGATCGCATCCTCGCGCAAGCGCGTGCGTTGCTTCACCAGCGCCATGCCCACCGCGGCGAGAAGCCCGGCCAAGAAGGCGCCGGCCGCATAGGGAAGATGCAGGAGGTAGGCGCCGGCCACGCCCGGAACCACCGAGTGCCCTAGAGCGTCTCCGATCAGCGACCAGCCCTTGAGCATCAGGTAGGCCGACAGGAAGGCGCACACCGCGCCGACGAGCGCGCTCACCAGCATGGCCTTGAGCATGTAGTCGTATTCGAAGGGGACGAGGAGCTCGCTCACGTCTTGTCCTCGTGGTCCTTGCGGCGCAAGGGGCCGCCCTCATCGCGGCGATCTCCGTAGAACACCAACGGGCTCTCGTCGTCGGTGAGAACGGTGACGCTTCTGCGGTCGTCGTCGTCGTGCAGCTCTCCGCCTTCCAGCCGGAAGCGGCGCAGGACGCCGCCGAAGGCGCGCTCGAGGTTCTTCTGGGTGAACGTGCGCGCCGTCGGACCCGCCGCCAGCACCACCCGGTTGAGAAGCACCACATGATCGCAAAAGTCCGGTACGCTGCCGAGGTTATGGGTCGAGACCAGCATCACGTGACCGCTCGCCCGCAACTGCCGCAAAAGGTCGACGATGGCCGTCTCGGTCTTCACGTCGACGCCGGTGAACGGCTCGTCCAGCAGAATGACCTTGCCTTCCTGGGCCAGAGCGCGCGCCAGGAACACGCGCTTCTTCTGGCCGCCGGACAGCTCTCCGATCTGGCGCTTGCGAAAAGCGGTCATGCCGACGCGCTCCAGCGCCTCGTCGACCTTGCGCTTGTCGTTAGCGGAGGGGATGCGCAAGAAATTCATGTAGCCGTAGCGACCCATCATCACCACGTCCTCGACCAGGACGGGAAAGTTCCAGTCGACGTCCTCGCTCTGCGGGACATAAGCGACGGCGCCCTGCTTCAAGGCCTCGCGCGCCGGCATGCCGGCGATGCGCACCTCGCCGCGGCGCGGCGCCGCGAAGCCCATGATCGCCTTGAAGAGCGTGGACTTGCCGCTGCCGTTGATGCCGACCAGCCCGCAGATCGTGCCGGGGCCGAGCTCGAAAGAGGCGTCCTGCAGCGCCGTCATTCCATTCGGATAGGTCACCGTCACATCGCGCACGGACAGCGAAGCGCCGTCGACGGGAACGAGGGCGGTGCCGACGTTGGCTGCTCGATCGTGCTTCATGTCCCGAAGCCTTTGGCGATGGTTTCGACCGTCACGCGCAGCAGATCGAGATAGGACGGCACGGGACCGCCTTTCTCGCTCAAGGAATCTACATACAGTACGCCGCCGTAGCGGGCACCCGTCTCCTTGGCGACTTGTCGCGCCGGCTTGTCGGAGACCGTGCTCTCCGAAAAGACGACGGGCACCTTGTGCTCGCGCACCTCATCGATGACGTGGCGCACCTGCTGGGGCGTGCCCTGCTGCTCGGCGTTGATCGGCCACAGGTACAGCGGGTGCAGCCCGTAATCGCGCGCCAGATAGCTGAAGGCCCCTTCGCTGGTGACCAGCCAGCGCTGCGCTTCGGGTATGGCTGCGAGCCGCTGGCGCAGCGGCGCGTCGATCGCCTTGACGCGCGCAGCATAGGCGGCCGCGTTGGCGTTGTAGGTGTCGGCATGCTTGGGGTCGTGCTCGACCAGCGCCTTGCGGATGTTCTCAATGTAGATGAGCACGTTCGCGGGCGACATCCACGC
Source organism: uncultured Alphaproteobacteria bacterium (assembly GCA_963776675.1). GTDB lineage: Bacteria > Pseudomonadota > Alphaproteobacteria > Rhizobiales > Hyphomicrobiaceae > Hyphomicrobium_A. The sequence goes on from CAVZNR010000027.1 coordinate 161,868, forward strand.
ATGCGGATTGGGTTTGCCGCGGTAGGGCCCTTCGTCGATGCTCATTGGCTCGATGCCATTGCTGGCGACGACGCTGGGCACATCCTCGACATTCTGGAAGAACCGCTCAAACCAGCGCTCCAGGCCGAGGCCGTTCCAGATGACGAGATCGGCGGACTGCGCTTTGACGATGTCGAGGGGGGTCGGCTGGTAGCCGTGTATCTCGGCCCCGGGCTTGGTGATCGATTCCACCACCGCGGCATCGCCGGCGATGTTCTGGGCGATATCCCTGATGACGGTGAACGTCGTGACGACGCGAAAGGGCTTGTCGGTCTCCTCGGCGGCATAGGCGGCCGAAAGGGTCGCAAGCAGCGTGATCCCGAGAGCCGCGAGCAGCCCCCGACCGGTCCAGGCGATCCTCATGCGGCAGGCCTGCATGCCGCGGGCGCTGCGAGCCCCAAGGCCGGTAGCGCTGGCGCGTCATGTCCTGCCAAGCCCCAGCGGGCCGGTGCTGTCCCGCTTTTTCGACGATGTGGCAGTCCACGTGCGTCCTCTCTCGGTTCTCGTCTCGTGCGCTTATTGCAAATGATTTGCAACTGCAAAGTAGGGTTACCGGCCGCCTTCCGTCAAGAGGCATGTGCAAGGTCCCATGCCGCGCGCGCCCACGCCGCACCCGAATTGGCCCGGCGGGCGGAAAAACACCTTTCCATGGCACCGAGATAAACCTGACGGATAAAATCAGATTATTCGAATTTATCGGTGTTCACGGCAGTGGGTACTGCGAGCCGCCCCTCGTTCTTTGGATCAGTCGGGGCCAGCGCGAGAGTACTTGGTAACTTCTTGTGCACGATAGTGCCGTTAGCGGGAGCAGGTCGCGTGGCCGCCGAGCAGTGACTGAGGTTGAGACCGGCGCGTTCCGCGCGACCGGCTTGGAAAGTTTGTGCCACCCGTGGGCCTGCCAATAGATCGACAATGAGCGCTGTTGCTGCCGAAAATCTCCCCTCTGCGCCTGAGCCCATCACTGGGCGCAAAGTGCTCGTGGCCGAGGACAGCCCGATCACGTACGAGCTGTTGAAGCTGCTGCTCAACCAGCGCGGGCACGAGGTCGACATCGCGACCGACGGAGCGCAGGCGCTGGAGGCCTTGCGCAACCACGACTACGACGTGGCGCTCCTCGATTTCCACCTGCCGCAGTTGACCGGGTTGCAAGTCGCGGCTGCGATCAAGAAGGACGCCAACGGCCGCAAGCTGCCGCGCCTGGTCGCGATCACCGCCGACGTGGAAGGCCTGCTCGCAAACGAGGACGATTGCGAGAATTTCGACCACATCCTGCCCAAACCGCTCGACATCTACCAGGTCGGAAAGCTGGTGGAGGAGCAGGCCAACATCGCCGACCGTGCGGCCATCGCGGCCAAGGCCCCTAAGGCTGTCGCCCAGGCGGGCGACAAGGCGCCGCGACCGCCGCCATCGTTCTTCGATGAGCTCGGCTACCAGTTTCTGTCGTGGCCCCACGATCTGGACGCGACCCGGCTTTCGGCCCGCGGCATGCAGGCGACGCTCGGCGACCCCCGCTTCGACGGCATCCTCATCCGCGAGCCCGTGACGCCCGACGAGCTCGTCACGCTGTGGCGCCGCAAGGCGCTGTTTGCGCTGCCGGTGATCGACTTGACGGGGACGCTCGGGGCGAAAGCCGACCTCGACGGCTCCAAGCTCAGCGCGCAGGACGCGGGAGATCATCTCGCAAGCTGATCCGCCGCTTCCAAGACAACCGCGCGCGACTGCATCGCGATCTGCTGTTCAGCGAGGACTTGAGCGAGGAGTTGCTTGGCCGCGTGTTCGTCTCCGGCGGGCTGCGCTCAATAGCGGCCCGCGATCCCGCCTCCAAGAGCTTCGTTTCCTACAACACGACGCTTGAGCGGACCTTTGGTGACGCGCGAGGCGGAAGCGTTGAGCGAGCAGGGCCTGTTCAAGCGCGAGTTCTTCGACCGCTTCCACGTGTGCCCGCGTTGCGATTCCTCGCGCATGCACGTGCGCGAGGAATGCCCCAAGTGCCGCTCGGCCGAGCTCGTCGAGGAGCCCTATCTGCATCACTTCAAATGTGCCTACCAGGGGCCTGAATCGGAGTTCCGGCAAGGCGACCAGCTCGTGTGCCCAAAGTGCCGGCGCGAGCTGTCACACTTCGGCTACGACTACGATCGCCCCGGGAGCATGCTGGTGTGCCGGAAATGCGGGCATGCCGGCTCCGATCCTGCCGTCGGATTCATCTGTCTCGACTGCAGCGCGCACGCCGATTCGGACAGCTGCTGCACGCGCGACGTCTACTCCTACCGGCTGACCGACCAGGGCGTGGGGTTTGCCGAGTACGGCCGCTCCTTCCTTGGCAAGGCGCGCGACGCTCTGCGCCTCGCCGAGCTGCCCATCGAGCTGGTGGTGGCGCTCAACGCCGCTGCCAAGAAATTCAACGACGAGAAGGTCCCCTTCACGCTCGTCAACATCGCCTACGAGAAGGAGCGCGAGATCACCGCCGAGCACGGCGCGCGCGCGTTCGCGCAGGCGCGCGACCTCTTCATAGAGAACATGCGAGCCGCGCTGCCCAAGACCGACATGGTCGATCAAGGGGCAGACCTACGACTTCGCGCTTTTGCGCGATATCGAGCCCAAGCAGGCGAAAGGCGATTTCGCAAAGCTGCGCGAGGCCGCCCAGTCCACGGTGCGCTACGATTTGGGCGCAAAGTTCCAGGCATTCGGGCCCGAGGACTTCTCCTGATGCCGGACATCATCTCCCAGAGCCTGGCCTTCCTCACCGCCCAGAGCGGGGTGAGCCTGTTCACGCTGTTCTGGTTCGTGATCATTTTCGAGATCCCGCGCTACACGCTCGGATTCATCGCCACGCTGGCGGGCTCGGTGCGGCCCAAGTCCAAGGCCGCGCCGGACGGGCTGACGATGAGCGTGGTGATCGCCGGGCACAACGAGGAGGAACTCGATCGACCGCTGCGTGCAGTCCCTGCTCGAGCAGAGCCGCCCGCCCGACGAGATCATCGTCATCTCCGACGGCTCCACCGACCGCATGCCCGAGCGGTTGCAGGCGCTGCAGGAGAAGGGCCTCATCAAAGAGGCGCACTGCACGCAAATGCGCGGCGGCAAGTCGGCGGGCGTCAACCTGGCCGTAGGACGCACGACCGGAGACATCGTCATCAACGTGGACTGCGATTGCACCTTCGACCGCAACGCGCTGAAGGAGATGATGGCGGTGTTCTCCGACCCCAAAGTGGGCGGGGCGGCGGGCAACATCATCGTGCGCAACCCGACGGCGAGCCTCGTCACCGCCTGCCAGGCGATCGAGTACATGATCTCGATCTCGCAGGGCAAGCAGGCGGCCAACCTCACCGACATGATGAGCTGCGTGTCGGGCGCTTTCGGAGCCTTCCGGCGCGAGACGCTGGACCGCGTCGGCGGGCTCGATTCCGGCGGCGGCGAGGATCTCGACGTGACGCTGAAGTTGCGCTCGGCCGGCTGGAAGGCGGTCTTTGCCCCCGACGCCATCTGCTACACGGACGTGCCCGAATCGCTGCTGGCGCTGACGCGGCAACGCTTCCGCTGGGAGCGCGACGCCGTGCGCCTGCGCTACCGCAAGCACCGGGCCCTGCTCAATCCCTTCTCCAAGCGCTTCGACTTCGTCGAGCTGCTGCACGAGCTCGACTTCATCGTCTTCAATATCCTCGCGGCAGTCTTTTTCCCCGTCTATCTCGTCTGGCTGTTCGTCACCTACGGCGACTTCGCGCCTGTGATCCTCATGGCGGCGCAGATCGGCATGTGGACCCTCGACCTCTTCACGTTCCTGATCGCGGCCTGGATGACGCCCAAAGCCAACGCCATGACGCTGTTCCCGTACCTGCTCGCCTACAGCCCCTTCTACGGCTTCCTCATGCGCATGGTCCGGGTCGTAGCCTACGTGCAGGAATGGGTGTTCCGTGCGTCCTACCAAGACACCTACGTGCCCAAAAAAGTGCACGCTCGTGCGGAAGTGACCATGCGAGCCCTCAAGAAACGCATTCGCCCCGACAACATTCCCAACGAGAAACGCGTGCAGCGCGGCTCGATGGGGCGCATCATCTATCTGGTGCTGCTTGCGGTGTTCGCGCTGGCGGTGCTCAATTACTTCTTCGGCGACTTTCTCATTCTGCGCGCCGACGGCCTCGCGCTGCGCGACCAGACGGTCGTAGCCACGACCTACATGGCGCGCGTCGAGAAGGTCACCGTGCAGGCGGGCCAGACCGTCAAGAAGGGCGACCCGCTGCTACAGCTGCAATCGCTGGAGGTACAGGAGCGTATCGCAGATCTTTCGCTCAAGCGTGCCGATCTGGCGGCCAAGGCCACGGACTTCAAGATCCGCGCCGATTCCGTGCGCGAGCTGCTTCCTCTGGCGGAGCGCCGCACGAAGGAGGCCAAGCACGTCATTGAGCTGTTCAACGGCATGCAGAAGGAAGGCTTCGTGCGCTCGGTGCCGTACGCCGAAGCGTTGAGCGCCGAGTACGCAGCCAACAAGGACCTCGTCACTCTGTCGGCGCAGTCCCGTGTGCTGAAGGAGGAGCTGTCGGCCTTGGAGCTGGCGCGCAAAGACGCCAACAGCACGTTCGACGATCTGCAGAAGCTGTACGCCAACGGTCTCGTCAGCGCGCCCGTCGGCGGCTCAGTCGGCTCCAGAGTCCCATTCGTCGGCGACGTCTACAAGCCGGGCGATCCCATGCTCTCCATCTACTGGGGCGAGCCCTACGTGCTGGTGTACCTGCCGCGCCGCTACCTGTTCTCGATTGACGTCGGCATGAAGCTGTCGGTCACGGATGGACAGCATACCAGTGTCGGCGTCGTCACCGACATCCTGCCGGTGACGGAAACGCTGCCCAAGGAGTTCCAGAACACCTTCCAGCCGTCGGACCGCAGCCAGCTCGCCAAGGTCAAGCTGCCGGCCTCTTCGGTGTTCCCGCTCAACCAGAAGGTGACCGTGTCGCGGGACTACTAGGCTGCACGATCGCCTCGCGCCTACCAGTGGGTCTTGATGCCGACCGACACGATGTCGACCTTTGAATTCGACATCACCTGCGACGGTAACTGTGCCGGTAGGGTTCGCGCGGATGAAGCTCGCAGTCCTCGACGAAGATATGCGTGTAGGCGAAGTCGATGGTCGTGGTCGGCATGAACTGCCACGAGAAGCCGCCGCTCAGCCACACGCGGTTGGCGTCCGGGAATGCCAGTCGTGCGCTTCTCGGGCGAATCGACCGGGGACCACTCGTAGCCGACGCCGGCGCGTCCACGTCAGCCGTCGGGTAATGTCGTACTCGACGCCGCCGGAGAGGAAGTATCCGTCGCTCCAGTTGAACGGCAGGGAGGCAATTCGTTCCGGCTGGGTTGGTCCTCCGACGATATTAAGCCGGTCTCGGCCGCGTGACGGTCAGTTCTTCGAAGCGGCTCCAGTTGGTCCACTCGAAGGTGCCGGCAACCCGCAAGACCGGCGACATCACCTGGCGGATGCTGAAGGTGACGACGTCGGGCAGCTTCAGCGTCACCTCGGTGGCCTGCGGCGCGAACACGCCATACGTCTCGATGTGCCCGTCGATCTCCTGGTCCATCTGCGAGCGGTAGCCGATGCCGATCTCCGTCGTGGGGCTGGCCTCGATCAGGACGCCGGCGGTGCCGCCGAAGCCCCAGCCATTGCCTTCGACCTGGTCGTCGGTGCGCCTGCCGGGAGCCTCCGGGCGCGAACCGGAACGCGCCGTCGGCGCTCTCGATCTGCACGCCCGCGCCGACCGTGATCCCGGGCGCGAGGCGAATGGCGACGGTCGGGATTGAAGTTATAGGTGACGAGCTCGGTCTTCTGGGCGATGCACGGCGCCCTGTAGTAGGTGTTTGATCGGGTCGGTCTTGAGGCCGAACGGCGCGTTGATGGCCATGCCCAGATAGATGTCCTTGGTGAGCTGATAGTTGCCGTAGGAGGCCGCCACGAACCCGGTGGCGACCGATGTCGCCCGAATTTGGGTCACCTGCAGGCGCACCGCGTGACAATCGTCACGGTGATTTCGGAGTCTCGGCAAGGATCGACCGTGTAGGCTCGATTCGGTGTTAATACCGTCGCGGCTTGCCGTTGCGGCAGAGTTCCAGAACATCGAGCTCAGCGAGCCGCCGGCGGCGTTGCCGGCAAACGACATGCCCTGGAATTCGGCCGACTGCTCGCGAATGGCAAACCCACCCGCCGATGCCATGCTCGTCATTGCCACGAGCGCCGCCACGGCGGTTGTCGCCATCAGCGCGGATTTGTATGTGGTCCCCGCTTGCTTCCCCCCGATACGCATTACAAATGCTCCCCACTCAACTTGGCCGGTTGTCGGACCCGGCCTTAACGCGGCATCGAACGTCGACGGCCCCCAAAGCTGGTGGCAGGCCGAGGCGACGCGACGCCAATACACGTTGACAAAAGTTTCAACGGCAACAGGGGCGGAAGCAAGCATCTATTCGCATGCGGAGCACCTGGCCGTGCGATTCCGCCGCTGCTTGTAGATAAAAAGTCACGGCTGAAGCGCCGACGATTCCGGCGGGCGCATCACGATTCCAAGTGCGCGTTCGGAGAATTTGAGGCGCGGCAAGAGGTTCGCTCCAACGCGACGCGACGGGCATGGCCGGCCGTGGATTTGTTGCGCTGCGGGGCATCGCGACGTGAAAGTCGTGTCGAGGCGGGCATCCAGCTCAGGAAGCGCCGATCAACGTCACGGTCAGCATCGGCGTGGCGGCGTGCGAAGGAGACGCGAGCGCCATCGAATTAGCGTCGCGAGTGCCGACGTCGCGTAGCAGGCGGCGCACAGTCTGCCAGGCGTTCCTGCACGAAATCCCAGCCGAGACGGCGGCGTGACGTGCTTCGCCGCGGCCCTTTAACCTTCATCTCAGGAGCGCTCTAGCCAGTCGGCCATCGCCGACACACATTCAAGCAGGTCGGGCTTGGAAAAGCGCAGTGAAATCTCGAAACCCTCGCCCTGCTGGGGCGTCTCAACGTACACCGTCAAACGAAAGTGGTCGGGCTCGGGAGAGAAACCCAGACCCGCAACCCGAGACTCCGTCTCAGACAGCAGAGCCGCCGCGCGCGTGGAGATTGTGCTCGCATCTCCGATTTGCTTCAGGAACTCTCGCGCGACCGCAGTCATTTGCGCATCGTCGAGAACTACCACCCGGCGCTCGCCGGTGTCTCGACCCCAAACCAATCGAACTTGCCCGCTATTGCCTGCCTCAATCCGCAGATCGTCGGGGGTGAACTCCTCGTCGACGGTCATAGTCTCCTCGCAGTATGAGCCTCCTCGCCTTTGAAGGATGAGGTGCTAGCGGCGGATGCAATACTTTGTCGTCATTCCGTTTGCTGATGCACTTCTCAGCGGCTGCCGGAAAGCGGCCGCACAATCAAAAATATCGCTGATTGATCAATAGGTTCGGCATCGGCGCTCTTCGATGCTGTCAGACCTTAGTCTGATGACCCTCCGACCAAAGACGTTGGACCAACGCCGGTTATGGGCGACCGCCTTCATGCTTAACGTTGCATTAAGCGAGTATATCCCTGCGGAATTGTTTCACCAGAGAGTTCTCACAGGCGAATTCACCTGACTAGCGAAAGCGCGATTTGAGCGGCCCGCGGAGGTGCAGGTGCCCGGGGCACTGCAAGCAATCGTACCGCCTCAGGGCGCCGACCGACGGTCAGGACGGGGACGATCGCTGCGCGTGTCCAATTGTCAAAGTGAGGCGAGTTATGCCGACGTCGAGCGTGAGGCTCACTGGATTGAGGGAGGTCGAGGGGCGCGATGATCAGGCTGAGCGCCCGGACTTGAGGGAACAGGGGCCTGCGCACTGCGCGACGACCGGCGGACGCGATCAGAGCGCCGACGCCGTGCGGGCTCCGATCGTCCTCATTGGCGTTCACCTGCTTTCGCGCGAATGCCTGGCGCGCGTTCTGATCGCCGAATGCAGCGTCCCCGTCGTTTGCTTCTCGACGCTCGACGAGTGGGTCGCAGGCGGGCCGCCGGCCCCGGTATCGCTGGTGGTGCTGTGCCATTGCGGATGCTCCAAAGCAGACTCCCTCAAAGAGGCCGCGCAGCTGTGCGAGATATCGGAGCAGATCGGCCGCCCTCCGACGGTCGTCCTCTCCGATAACGAGGATCCCGACTTGATCGTGCAGATGCTGGGCAAGAATGTGCGCGGATACGTGCCGACCAGCCTTTCCATCAGTGTCGCCCTGCAGGCGATGGAGCTGGTGCGCGCCGGTGGCGTGTACGTGCCGGCCAGCAGCCTGATTGCCGCCCATCGCGTTCCCGCCAGCGACGCGCCGAGCCCGCACACGGCTGGCGGACTGTTCACCGCGCGCCAAGCCGCCGTCGTCGACGCCCTGCGGCGCGGCAAGGCCAACAAGATCATCGCCTACGAGCTGAAAATGCGAGAAAGCACCGTGAAAGTGCACGTCCGCAACATCATGAAAAAGCTGCATGCAACCAATAGAACCCAAGTGGCCTACCTCGCCAATCGTCTCCTCGAAGACGAAAAGACCGCGAGCTAGGCCGGCGCCACGCAGGTGGACCGGTGCGAGCGCGCTGCCGATCCCGACCTCAGCCGAGCCCGACAGGACCCGTGAAATGCTTGCAACTCAAAGGCGCAAGACTGATACTCGGTACACGGGTTTTAAAGTGTGCCGGAATGCGTAGCTCATCGGCAGGGTCTGCGGTGGCCTCGAGGGTGGGGGCTTGGGTCGGAGCGCCTTTCCGAGCGGCGCCCGCTGTGGACTGGCACGCGCTCTTAAGGCGCGCGGGCGACCTTCGTGCCGCGTGGGGCGACTTGAGCCTGGTCCGGGTCTACCTCGTGGTGGCCGGCATAGCCCTCGCCATTTTCACAGGCCTATCGGCGCTTTGGGTGAGCGGGCAACTCGAGCGCGGCCTCGTTTCCGGGCAGACGCCGTCGGCGATCGCCCTCGTCGAAGACGTCGTACAGCCGCTCATTCAGGGCCTGAACAATAAGAAATCCCTGTCGGCGGAGGCCGCGACCGCCTTCGACAACCTGATGGCGGCGTCCGACGTCGCCGCGCAGGTCGCCGTCTTGCGCCTCTGGCGTGCGAACGGCACGCTCGTCTACAGAAGCGATCGGCCCGAGGACAGCGCGCCGGCGTGGCGTCCGTCGGGCTTAGACCGCGAGCTGGACCAGGCCGCCCTCGAGGAGCGGCTCGGCACCAAGCTCGTCGAGATAAAGGCGCCCCTCTATCGCACCGGCACGCGCGATATCATTGCGATTGCGCAGCTCTATCGCCGCGCCAACTCCATCGGCGCGACGCTTCAGCAGATGGTCCTGCAAAGCGTGCTGGTGCTGGCGGCCTTGGGCGCCGCCATGCTGGCCGTCGTCTTCTGGATCGTGCAGAGGGCGGGCCGGCAGATCGACGCGCAGCTGGACCGCATCGGGGAGCAAAAGGCCGAGCAGGCGCACCTCGCCTCGCAGAACGAGGCCCTGCGCAAGCTCACCGAGGTGATCCATCGGCGCGGCGTGGACCACAGCGAAAAGATGCTGCGCCGCATCGGCTCTGACCTGCACGACGGCCCCGCCCAGCATCTGGCGCTCGTGCTGCTGCGGCTCGACGAGCTCACGCCCGTGCTCGACAAGCCGGCGCAGAGCGGGCCCGGCACGTCGGGCAACACGCTCGAGACGATCCGGCGGGCGACGTCGGATGCGATGAAAGAGATCCGCCACATCTCGTCGGGGCTGGCGCTGCCCGAGTTGCAGAAGATCTCCTTGCAGGATGCCTTGCTCATCGCCGTGCGCGCTCATCAGCGCGCGACGGGAACGCCCGTCGCGGCGACGTTCGACAACCTGCCGACGCGCTTGCCGCTGCCGATGACCATTTGCCTTTATCGCTTCTCACAGGAAGCGCTCAACAACGCCTTCCGCCACGCGAGCGGCAGCGGGCAGAGCCTGCGCGCCAAGTACGAGGAAGGGACCATATCGGTCGAGGTCGCCGACACCGGGCCCGGCTTTGTCGTCGACCCCTCCGCGACCGGCAGGGGGCGTCTCGGGCTGTCCGGCCTGCGCTACCGCGTGGAGTCGCTCGGCGGCTCATTGCAAATCAATTCGGCGGTGGGACGCGGAGCAAAGCTCACCGTCCAGTTTCGCAATCCTCTGGCGTGAGCAAAATGACAGGACCGATCCGCATCTGTGTCGTCGATGATCATCCTCTCCTCAGAGAGGGCGTCGTCGGCACGCTGAGCGCTGCCGGCATGGACGTCGTCGGCGCCGGCGCCTCGACCGACGACGCAACGCGCCTGGCAGACGAGCGTCTGCCCGACGTCATGCTGCTCGACATCAGCATGCCGGGCGGCGGCATCGAGGCGGCACGCGCAATCGGCCGGTCGCATCCGAAGATCAAGACCATCATGCTTACGGTGTCCGAGCGCGAGGACGATGTGATCGCGGCGATGGAAGCGGGGGCACGCGCCTATGTCCTGAAGGGCATCGGCGGGCCGGAGCTGCTCGCGACCATTCGCTCGGTGCATCAGGGCGAGACCTACATCACGCCGCAGATGGCCGCGCGCGTCCTCTCCAGAATGCAACGCCGCACCGGAGCCAACGGCTCGACCAGATCGAAGGCGCCCGAGTCCGAGCTGACCATCCGCGAGGAGCAGATCATGGACGAGGTCGCCCAGGGCTTCACGAACAAGGAAATCGCTCTCAAGTTCCGGCTCAGCGAAAAAACCGTGAAGCATTACATGACCAGCGTTTTGCAAAAGCTGCAGGTTCGCAATCGCGTCCAGGCGGTCATTGCTCTTCAGAAACAAGGACAGCGCGCCACTTGATTGCCGCTGCGCCAAGCTCTTGGGGGCGGCGGAAATACGAAGCAGGACGGAGCAAAGGACGAGAAGGCGGGTCTTCGAAGTCCCCAATATTTCAATACACTCCGTACGCAGCGTGATATGGTTAATCGGACCCGCACAGGACTTTCAATGCTGAAAACACAAGAAAAGCGAGTGCAGGGATGAAGGGCCGGATCAACCATGGCGATCTGGACCATTTGCTCCGTCTCATTCAGAAGGGACGGCTGGAGGATGGGTCCGCGCGCCATTTCAGGGAGGACGACGACGGCGACTTGCCCGGTTCGCCGGATCACTTCCACCAAGACCACGCCATCTGGGATGCCAATCACGCCTACTGGGTGGACAAGCTCAGAAGCCGACACCGACGGGACCTGGACCGACGCCCAGTACACCTCGGCCGCCACCATCCTCAACACGGCCGAATATCAGCACGTCGTCTTCAGCGACATCGCCGGCGTCCTGAAGCGGGGAATGTCCGACGGCTGGCACGGCAGGGGCGGCCATGGCCGCTCGGATCACTTCCAGACGCACGAATCTTCGCATTTCGACGAGACGTTCGATCTTGTCGATGCCTCGACGGGTCACGTGCATCAGGTGCGGCTGGCTTTCGTCGTCGACGACCTTAGCCGTCCGCATCATGCGATCAAGCTGAAAGACGACAGCGCGGACCTGCAGTTTCGCGACGCCGCCCACAACCATCATCGGGTCACACACGAAGACCTGCATGCGCGCCGGGCCGAGACGCTGGGAGAGCTCACGGGCGTGCGCTCGCGCCATGCCGGGCACGTGTCCTTCAATCAGGCGCGCGGCGAGCTCTATGCCCAATGCGGGCTGTCGACGCTGCTGCCGTATGCGGGCTGGGACGATTTTCGCGATCGCAATCACTTGTCCCAGGATCTGATCGACGACCTCAAGGCCGCCTATCCGGATGGCTTCTCATCGGTCGATCTGTGGGTCGGCGGCCTCGCCGAACGGGCCGCGGTAGGCAATGTCGGTCCGACCATCGCGGCGGCAGTCGGCGCCGAGAGGGGCCAGCTGCCGCAGGAACGCGGGGCGACCTGTCTCGACCTCCTGGCCGGCACCCACCTCTTGTCCGTGATCACGGGACAGTCCTGGCCCGATATCGTCGGTCGGGTCACAGGCGCGGCGCACCTTGCGGACTATGTGCTGGCGCGGCCGGAGCACGCCCTCGCGGCGGAAGTGCCGAATATCATTCATGGCACCGATGGCGACGACGTCCTGATCGGCACCGACGGTCACGACATCATCTTCGGAGGGGCAGGCGACGACTTCCTGGACGGCGGCCACAATGCCGACGTGCTGGTCGGCGGGGCCGGCAACGACACCTACGTGGTCGACAACATCCAGGATCATATCGTCGAAACCGTCGACGGCGGCGTGGATACGGTCCTGACGACTTTGAAATCCTTCGCGCTCGAAGACGACGGTGATGCCTCGCCGGCCGCGCACGTTCACGATGCCAGCGATGCGGGGAATGGCGCGCAAGTGATCCCCGTCGACGACACCGGCAACACTGTCGGGGATGCGGCTGCGCCCGTTGCCGACGCCGCCACGCCCACCGACAGCACAGAGCCTGACGCCGATCTCACGGACTTCGGCAGGGCCGCCAACGTCGAGAACCTGACCTATACGGGTGAGGACGGGTTCGTCGGCAGAGGAAACTCGGCCAACAACATCATCAGCGGCGGCAGCGGCAACGACTCGCTGTGGGGTGAGGCCGGAGACGACGTGCTGTACGGCAGCCGCGGCAACGACGACCTCCACGGCGGAAGCGGCAACGACGTGCTGTTTGGCGGCTACGGCGACGACCACTTCGACGGCGGCCTCGGCGACGACATGCTCTATCTTGCCAACCGTTCCGCGGGAGGCGACGCGGACGCAGACTCATATGGGCAGGACACGATCGTGCTGCGCCCCGGCTTCGGCAACGATGTCGTCGTCGGCTTCGATGCCAACGACACCGAGGGACACGACCGGCTGGACGTCAGCGCCTACGCGTCGCTGACGGCGGAGTTCGATCGGCACGGACATCCGCATTACGTCATGCGGATCTCACACCATTATTACGATCAACGAGGACTCGATCACGCTGCTTGATGTCAGCGCCAATACGATTGGAAAGGACGACTTCATTTTCAGCTGAGTGTGTGAGCAGGCGCCTTCCGGCCTGTTGGGCCGCGTATAGTGGGGATTGTTTTGGGCACGTTTACAGTGTTGGACAAATCGCAATCCAAAGTTTGGGCCGCCCTGGGCTCGCTGAAGGGGGGCGGCTGGGCAATGGCCGTCATATCGGGGACAGTCAACCTGCTGGCCCTGACCGGCGCCTTCTACATGCTGCAGGTGTACGACCGCGTGCTCCTGAGCAAGAGCATCCCCACGCTCGTGGCGCTGTCGCTGCTGGCGCTCGGGCTCTACTTCTTCCAAGGCTTACTCGAGATCGCGCGCTCCCAGCTGCTGGTCCGCATCGGCAGCCGTGTCGACCGCAAGCTGATGACAGGCGCGCACGCAGCCGCCATGCACCTGGCCCTACGCGGTCGCCAGGGCAGCGACGCCCAGCAGCCCATCCGCGACGTCGACACCATCCGCAGCTTCCTGGGCGGGCAGGGACCGGTCGCCATTCTCGACCTGCCCTGGATGCCGCTTTACGTGGCGTTCGTGTTTCTGCTGCACCCCGCGCTCGGCATTGTCACGCTTGTCGGCGCCATCGGCCTGATCGGCATCACACTGTGGACCGAGCGGCTCGCACGGGAGCCGACCCGCACGCTCGTCAGCGCCGTGACGCGGCGGCTGTCGCTGGTCGAGGAGACGATGCGCAATGCCGAGGTGCTTCGCGCGATGGGCTTCGGCCATCGCGCCATGGCACGCTTTGCAAGCTCCAGCGACGAGCACCTCACCGCCCAGGAGCGCCTCAGCGACCTCACCGGCGGCTTTGCAACCGCCTCGCGGGTCATTCGGATGATGCTGCAGTCGGCCCTCCTGGGTTTCGGGGCCTATCTGGTGATCCAAGGCGAAATGTCGGCAGGCGCCATCATCGCCTGCTCGATCGCCGCCTCGCGCGCCTACGCGCCGATCGAGATCGCGATCGCCAACTGGAAGGGCTTTGTCGCCGCCCGCCAGAGCGCGGAACGTCTGTCGACGGTGCTCGGCGGCGTCGCACCCGAGGCCGAGGTCCTGGAGCTTCCCGCGCCCGTCGACAGCCTCAAGGTGGAGAAGATCAGCGTCGCCATCCCCGGCACCCAGCACGTTGTCGTAAAGACCGTCAGCTTCGAGCTGAAAGCCGGCCAGGCGCTCGCCGTCATCGGCCAGAGTGCGGCCGGCAAGTCGTCGCTCGCGCGGGCCATCGTCGGCGTCTGGGACCTGGGACGCGGCGTCGTGCGGCTCGACGGCGCCGCCATCGATCGTTGGTCCGGCGAGCAACTCGGGAGCTACATCGGCTATCTGCCGCAGGACGTCGAGCTGTTCGACGGCACGATCAAGGACAACATCTGCCGCTTCGACGAGGCCGCCACCAGCCAGTCGGTCATCGCAGCGGCCCGGGCGGCGGGCATGCACGAGATGATCCTGCGCCTGCCCGATGGCTACGAGACCAGGCTTGGAAGCCGCGGGACCGGGCTGTCGGCGGGGCAGCGCCAGCGCATCGCGCTCGCGCGCGCACTTTACGGCGAGCCGTTCCTCGTCGTGCTCGACGAGCCCAACTCGAATCTCGACGCGGAAGGCGAGGCGGCGCTTGCCCGTGCCATAAGAGACGTGCGCGACCGCGGCGGCATCGTCATCGTGATCGCGCACCGGCCGGGCGTCCTGGCGGCCGTCGACCTGGTCGGCGTCATGGACCGCGGCCAATTGCGGGCCTTCGGACCCCGCGATGACGTCTTGCGGCGCGCCATGCATAACGACAGCGGTGCGGCCAAGGCGCCCGAGCGCAAGCCGCAGAGGCAGGAACAGCAGCCGGTCGCCTAGCGCGAAAGCAGGAGACGGAGCTTGAAATCGGCACAACACAGCCGCGCGGACACCGCGGAGCGCGAATTTCATCGCCGGATGATGTTCGGCCTGGCGCTGGTGGCCTTGCTGTTCGTGGTCTGCGGCGGGTGGGCTGCGAGCGCGTCGCTATCGAGCGCGGTGATTGCGCCCGGCCGCGTTGTCGTCGACAGCAGCATCAAGAAAATCCAGCATCCGACCGGCGGCATCGTCAAAGAGATCAACGTCAAGAACGGCGACCGCGTCGAGGCCGGCGATATCCTGCTGCGGCTCGACGATACGCAGACGCGGGCGACGCTCGGGATCGTGCAAAGCCAGCTCATCGAGCTGACCGCGCGCCAGGCGCGTCTCGCCGCCGAGCGCGACGGGGGGGACGAGATCGAGTTCCCCGCAGGCTTCGAGCAAAAGAGCCCGGAGCACCAGCGCATCGCGGCCGGAGAGCGGCGCCTGTTCAAATCCAAGATCAAGACGGCGGAGAACAAGAAGGCGCAGTTGCGCGAACGGATCGGCCAGTACCATCACGAGATCGACGGCCTGCTGCAGCAGGAAAAGTCGAAGTCGCGCGAGCTCGACCTCGTCAACGACGAGCTCAAGCGGCTGGAGGACATGTACGCCCGCGAGCTCGTTCCCGTCACGCGCGTGCTGGCCATACGCCGCGACGCGGTGCGCATCGAAGGCGAGCACGGCGCCTTGATCGCGCAGATCGCGCGGCTGCGCGGCCAAGTCTACGAGGTCGAGCTCAAGATCGTCGAGGTCGGCGAGACCATCATGCTCGACGCCCAGAAGGAGTACCGCGACACCGAGGCGCGCATCGCCGAGCTCAACGAGCGCAAGATCGCGGCCGAGGACGTCTTGCGGCGGGTGGACATCCGCGCCCCCCGCTCAGGGATGGTGCACGAGCTCGCCGTGCACACCGTGGGCGGCGTCATCGGCCCCGGCGACGTGGTCATGGGCATCGTTCCCATGGAGGAGAACCGCACCATCGAGGTGCGCGTGGCGCCCACCGACATCGACCAGGTGGCCGCCGAGCAGACGGTCATCCTGCGCTTTCCCGCCTTCCATAAGAGCACGACCCCGGAGATCAGCGGCACGATTGCGCGCATCGCCGCCGACGTGTCGCAGGAGAACGAGAACGGCGCGCCCTACTACACGGCGCGCATCGACGTGGCGGAGACGGAGCTGGCCAAGCTGGGGCACCGCAAGCTGATCGCGGGCATGCCGGTCGAGGCCTATATCCAGACGGGCACGCGCAGCGCGCTGTCGTTCCTGACGAAACCGCTGACCGACCAGATCACGCGGGCGTTCAAGGAGCAGTAGGGGGCGGCGGGGAATTGGCGCACCGGGGAAGATTCGAACTCCCGACCCCCAGATTCGTAGTCTGGTGCTCTATCCAGCTGAGCTACCGGTGCTTGTCCGCGATTGCAATGGGCCTCGCAGAGGGCCGAAGGCACGGCGGGGTCGTTCCCCCCGCCGAAGCTCGCCACTACTAATGGCTCGGGACGACCCGCGCAAGAGGCCTTAGGCCCCCTACTCTATATCGTCGGTGCGAGCCCGGCCGCCCGCGGGCGCGTGCGCAATCTCGTGGCTGGCGTGACCGCCGCGGTCGGGGATGTCGAACAGGAAGGTGGCCCCTTCCTTGGTGTCGAGCAGCTCCAGCTGGCCGCCGTGCACGCCGACGATCTCGGCTGCGATGGCGAGCCCGAGCCCGGTGCCGCCCTTGCGCTGCGAGCCGGTGAAGGCCTCGAACAGGTGATCGCGCGCCTTCTGCGGCACGCCGGGCCCGTTGTCGCGCACCTCCACGAGAACGCGGCGCCCGTCGCGCCAGGCCTTGATGCCGATCTCGCCGCCGCCGTGCTCGCCTTCGACCGCCTCCATGGCGTTGCGCACCAGGTTGGAGACGATGCGGAACAGATGATCGCGGTCGGCGTCGATGCGCAGCGTGTCGTCGATGTCGAGCACCCAGTCGATGGAGCCCTCGCGCGGCAGGCCCAGCGCCTCGCCCACCTCCTCCACGAGCGGCTTCAACAGCATCAGCTCGCGCCGGGGTGCGGCCTCCTCGGCACGCCCGAAGCGCAGCGTGTCGTTGCAGAAGTTGATGGCGCGGTCGAGCGAGGCGATGAGCTTGGGCGCGAAGCGCTGCACGGTGGGATCGGGGATGGCGGTGAGGCGGTCCGACAGCAGCTGCGCGTTCGCCAGCAGGCCGCGCAGGTCGTGGTTGATCTTGCTGACGGCGAGGCCGAGCTGGGCCAGCCGCGTCTTCTGCAAAAGCACGCCCGAAAGCTGGCGCTGCATCTCGCCCAGCTCGCGCTCGGCCGTGCCGATCTCGTCCTGCCGCCCCGATGGTACGATGATGCGCGAGGTGTCCTCTGGATCCTGGCGGAAGTGCACCATGTTGCGCGTGATGTTCATCATCGGGCGCACCAGGAGCCGGCTCAGCGCGAAGTAGACGAGCGCGGCGGTCGCCAGCGAGATCAGGATCGAGATCCAGAGAACGTTCAGCGCATAGTTTTGCATGGCCGCCTTGAGCGGCGCTTCCGGCATGACGATCTCGACGAGGTCGTCGGGGTCGTCGCCGATCGATCCGAGCACGCGGATGGTGCGTCCGCCGGGCGCAAAGAACACCGCGACCGCGTCGCCGATCTGCTCTAAGCGCAGTGCGAGGCTGCCCCACACGCCTTCCGGGCGCTGGCGCAGATCGTAATGCGCATCGATGGTCATCGATGGATCGACGGGCAGCACCAGCCGGCGCACGCCGCGCCGGCGCGAGGCGATCGCCTTCACCTGGGCGGTGCGCAGCATTTCGGCGCGCAGGCCCGACGGCACGTCGCCGCCGGGGAAGCCCTCGGCCGCCAGGGTGGCGAGCTGGGCGGCGGTGAGGCGCTCGTCCAGCCAGCCCACGCGGAAGCTCGACACCGATGGCAGGAAGATCAGGATCTCCGCCAGCATGACGAAGACCAGCGTCATCATCAGAAGCTTCGCGGGGAGCCCGAGGTCGCGCCACCGCCAGTGCAGCGCGATCGCCCAATCGGGAAGGTGGAAACGGTTGGCCTCCACCGGTCTTTGGATCCGCGGTCGGTCTTTGTTTTCGCGGAGCACGCGTTTCCTCTTGGCTCGCCTTTGATCTCTCCTAGCCGAATTTCGCCAGGAAGCCGATGATCCGTCGCACCAGCGGGCTGCTGGGCGCGGTAGCATAATAGCGATAGGCAACCCGTTTGTTTATCTCACTGAGCGTCGGATAGGGCGAAACCCAGCCAATCATCGCCTTAATCTTCATTTTTTGGGAAATCGCCAGGGCCCACATCTGAATAAGCTCGCCCGCTTGGGCGCCCACGATGGTGGCGCCGAGGATCTTGCCGTTCTTGGCGGTCACGACCTTGATATGGCCCTCCGTCTCGTGCTCGGCCTGGGCGCGGTCGTTCTCGTGGTAGGGCCAACGCAGAACGGCAATCTTGCCCGCCGACTTCTTCGCCTCCTCCTCCGACAGACCCACATGCGCAAGCTCGGGATCGGTGAAGGTGACCCAGGGAATGATGCTGAGTTGTCGACCTTGGCCGGGAGACGGAACAGCACGCGCCGGATGACGATGCCGGCGTGGTAGTTGGCGACGTGGGTGAACTGCAGCCCGCCCGCCACGTCGCCGATGGCGTAGACGCGCCGGTTGGATGTCCTCAGGCCTGCGTTGACCTTGATGCCGCGCTTGTCATAGCGGATGCCGGCAGCCTCCAGGCCGAGATCGGCCGTGGTCGGCTTGCGCCCAACCGCGAGCAGCAGGTGCGTGCCTTCGATGACCTTTTTCTCGTCGCCCACGGCGACGTTGACGCGAACGTTGCCATGCCCGCCCTCGACGCTCTCGACCTTCGTGCCCTCGAGGATGGTGACGCCCTCCTGACGCAGCCGCTCGATCACGACCTTGGTCAGCTCCGGGTCGTCCTTGCCGAGCGCCTTCGCCGCCTCGATGACGGTGACGCGCGAGCCGAGGCGGGCGTGCGCCTGCGCCAGCTCCATGCCGATCGGGCCCCCGCCGACGATGAGCAGCTCGGGCAGGCGCTCCTGATTTTCGAAGATCGTCTCGTTGGTGAAGTAGGGCACGCTATCGACCCCGGGGATGGGCGGCACCAGGGGCGTCGAGCCCGTCGCGATGACGAAGCGGCGCGCCTTGATGCGGGTCTCGCCGGCGACGACGGTCGACTTGTCGACGAAGCGGCCGGCCGCCTGAATGACGCGTACGCCCAGCCCCGTGAAGCGCTCCACCGAATCGTTGGGCGCGATCGCCGCGATGACGCCGTGCACGTTATCGTGCACCGCGCGCATGTCGATCTGGGGCTCGACGCTGGCGATGCCGAAGGTCGATGCGGTGCGCATGCCGTGCGCGCGCTTGGCGGCGGCGATCATCGCTTTGGAGGGCACGCAGCCGTAGTTGAGACAGTCGCCGCCCATCTTGTGGCGCTCGAGCAGCACGACGCTGCGCCCGAAAGCCGCCGCGGCCGCCGCCACCGACAAGCCGCCGGAGCCGGCGCCGATGACGCAGATATCGGCGGTGATCGTCTCGTTCTCGCTGCCCGGCGCGGACGTCTTGGGCTTAGTTGCTGGCATTACGTTGGCTCCACCTCTTGTAGACGACCGGGATCAGGGCGACGACGCCGAGAAGCGCGAAGGCAACGAGCAACTGGGGGGTGACGAGCGCACTCGTGTCGATGGTGTAGGGGCAGGAGGCCTCGGGATCGGGGCCGCCCTTGGCAAGACAATCGGCGTAGATCTGGTTCTGCGCCTCGACAACGCTGCCGAGCCCGGAGCCGGCAACGGAGAAGGCGAAGGTGCCGGGAATGATGCCGAAGGCCGTGCCGATCACGTAGGTGCCGAGCGGAACGCCGAGCAGCGCCGGCGCCAGATTGACCAGCCAGAATGGAAAGATCGGCACCAGGCGCAGGAATAGAAGATAGCTCAGCGCATTGTCCTTGAAGCCTTCGCGCAGCCGGCCGAGCCAGGGGCCGGCCTTGGCGGCGAGCGCCTCGCCCAGCGAGGACTTGGCGATAAGAAAGATGAGGGTCGCGCCCGCCGTGGCACCGACGAGGGTCGCGAGCCCGCCGGCAAGCCAGCCGAACAGCAGGCCGCCCGTCACCGTCATGACCAGGCCGCCGGGCAGCGACAGCGCCACCACCGTGGCATAGACGAGAATGTAGATGAGGAGCGCGGCGGCGAGATTGGCCGCGATGAAGTCCTGCAGCGCCTGATAATTGGTGCCGATGGTCTTGAAGCTGAGGTAGTGGTGCCATCCCATGGCGTAGGCGAGCGCCATCAGGGCGACAATGGCGATGAGCGGCAGCCACCGTCGCCACGCCGGCGCGCCGGGCCCTCGCGGACCGTTGTCATTAGCCGTGGTCATCGCCCCACTCCTTTTTGCTGACGCCTGTTGTCGAGCAGGACACGAATGGCGGTCGGACCCGTGAGAATGGAGCTGGTTTGCCATTTCCCGGCCCGGCACACACCCGGCTTTTGGCCCCAAGCCTTAGATTTTCGGGGAAATTGCTCTCGTTGACTTGCATGAAACCACCCCGTATAAGCCCGGCAATCCAATGAGCATGGGCCTGCTGCCGACGGCGACCGTGACGCTCGACAAGTCCTATTCGCGGCCGGCAATGGAGTTGTAACGTGAAGCGCACTTATCAACCGAGCCGGCTCGTCCGCAAGCGCCGCCACGGGTTTCGCAAGCGGATGCAGACCAAGGGCGGCATACGCGTCATAACGCGCCGTCGCGCCAAGGGCCGCAAGCGGCTGTCGGCCTGAACGCCTCCAGCCTCAGCGCCTGGGCGTTGCCGGCCGGCGAGCCGACCCCTCCGAGCTGCATAGGCCACGGTGGGCGGGGACGATGCGCGGTGGCACTTTCGACCCTCAAGAAACGCGCGGACTTTCTCCGGATCAGGGGCGGCCCCCGCTGGAGCACGCCGGCATTCGTTCTCGAGGCCCGGGCTCGCTCCGTGGACGCACAAGAGCCAGGGGCCCGCGTCGGCTTCACCGTCTCCAAGAAGGTAGGCGGCGCCGTGGTGCGCAATCGTGTGCGCCGTCGGCTGCGCGCGCTGGTGGCCGCACTCGACCCCGAAAGACTGCGCACGGGCTTCGACTATGTGCTGATCGCACGGCCCGGGGCGGAGCTTCGCAGCTACAAGGATCTCGCCGCCGATCTCGACCAGGCGCTCGACCGCGTTCATCGGCCGCGGGGCCGAGAACGCCGCAGCCAATAACTCTGCTTGGTTTCCGGTTTGCGGTGAGGCCCTTTATCGCGGTATTGGCACTTGCGCTGTTCGGGTGCTGCGGCTCTCCAAGTTGCACAGGTCGGCATTAAAGCCGGCCCGACGCGCGCGGACGAGGACGGCGCCAGGCCGAGGAATCGATGTCACAAGACCCAGATCAACAAAAGAACCTCCTGCTCGCCGTCGTGCTGTCGATGGCGGTGCTGCTCGCCTGGCAGATTTTCTATGCGGGGCCCAAGAGCGAAAAAGAGCGCGCGCACCAGCAAGCAACCGAGCAGTCGCAGCCGGCGAGTTCTCCTTCCGACGCTGGTTCAAAACCCTCCGCCGTCCCAGAGGGAACCGTGCCGGGGGCCGCCACGATCGCAACGCCCGTCCAGACGCGCGAGGAGGCCCTCAAGGACTCGCCGCGCCTTCCGATCGAGACGCCGTCGCTGCGCGGCTCCATTGCCTTGAAGAGCGGCCGCATCGACGACCTCGTTCTGGTCAAGTACCACGAGACCGTCGACCCCACGAGCCCGAACGTGGTGCTGCTGTCGCCGACCAACAGCCCGCATCCTTACTTCGCCGAGTACGGGTGGGTCCCGCAGGGCACTGCCACGCAGAAGCTGCCCGACCGCGACACGCTGTGGAGCGTGGAAGGCACCCCGACGCTGACGCCGTCGAGCCCGGTGACGATGACCTGGGACAACGGGCAGGGGCTGATCTTCAAGCGCACGGTCTCCATCGACGACGACTACATGTTCAAGATCGCCGATGCGGTCGAGAACAAAGGCACCGAGCCGGTGACGCTCGCGCCCTACGCCCGCGTCCATCGCTACGGCACGCCCAAGGTGCAGGGCTACTGGATCCTGCACGAAGGCCTGATCGGCGTCATCGGCGAGCAGGGCGAGCAGAAGAGCAAGTATACGACGGCGATCGAGGATGGCACGCAGACCTTCCCCACCGCCAAGGGAGGCTGGCTCGGCTTCACCGACAAGTACTGGGCGACAACCCTTATCCCGGATCAGACGGCGCCCTATAAAGCCCAGTTCTCCGGCCAGGAGGCAAAGCTTCCGTCCGAGCAGCCGGCCTATCAGACCGATTACCTGCGCGACGGCGTGACCGTGCCCCCGGGAGAGAGCCGCAGCATCGATGCGCAGCTCTTCGCCGGCGCCAAGGAAGTCAAGCTGCTGCAGAACTACGAGAAGGTGGACCAGATCAAGCAGTTCGACCTGCTGATCGACTGGGGATGGTTCTGGTTCATCACCAAGCCGCTCTACTATCTGATGGAGACCATCAACTCGGTGGTGCACAACTTCGGTGTCACCATCCTGATCCTCACCGTGCTGGTGCGGCTCGCCTTCTTCCCGCTCGCCAACAAGCAGTTCGCCTCGATGGCGAAGATGAAAAAGCTGCAGCCGCAGATGGAGCAGCTGCGCGAGCGCTTCAAGGACGACAAGGTCGGCCAGCAGCAAGCCCTGATGGAGCTGTACAAGAAGGAGAAGGTCAATCCGATCGCCGGCTGCGTGCCCATCCTCTTGCAGCTGCCGGTCTTCTTCGCGCTCTACAAGGTGCTGTTCATCACCATCGACATGCGGCACGCGCCATTCTTCGGCTGGATCCAGGACCTCTCCGCGCCCGACCCGTCGAACATCTTCACGCTGTTCGGGGCCATCCCCTGGGATCCGCCGCATCTCCTGCATCTCGGCGTGTGGCCACTGATCATGGGCATCACCATGTGGCTGCAAATGCAGCTCAACCCGCAGCAGCCCGATCCGGTGCAGCAGAAGGTCTTCGCCTGGATGCCGGTGATGTTCACCTTCCTGTTGGCGTCGTTCCCGGCGGGGCTGGTGATTTACTGGGCCTGGAGCAATTCGCTGTCGCTGGCGCAGCAGTACTTCATTATGAAGCGGCAGGGTGTGGAGGTGCACTTGGCCGGTAACGTCTCGCGGCAGCTCAAAGGACTAGCAGCGGCGCCTGGACAAATTACGAGCCTGTTTAAACAGTTGACGGGCGGCGGCGCACAAAGCGGCGCCGGGGACGGCAAGAGTTCAAAAAGCACCGCCAAATCGAAAGACGACGACAAGAGCTGAGCAACCGCTCGCAACAAGGCGCGGGACCT
>CAVZNR010000028.1:0-10666 GCA_963776675.1 uncultured Alphaproteobacteria bacterium
GCGCACCGGGGAAGATTCGAACTCCCGACCCCCAGATTCGTAGTCTGGTGCTCTATCCAGCTGAGCTACCGGTGCTTGTCCGCGATTGCAATGGGCCTCGCAGAGGGCCGAACGCCGGGCGGGGCAGTTCCCCCCGCCGAAGCTCGCCACTACTAATGGCTCGCGACGACCCGCGCAAGAGGCCTTAGGCCGCCCTACTCTATATCGTCGGTGCGCGCCCGGCCGCCCGCGGGCGCATGCGAAATCTCGTGGCTGGCGTGGCCGCCGCGGTCGGGGATGTCGAACAGGAAGGCGGCACCCTCCTTGGTGTCGAGCAGCTCCAGCTGGCCGCCGTGCACGCCGACGATCTCGGCCGCGATGGCGAGCCCGAGCCCGGTGCCGCCCTTTCGCTGCGAGCCGGTGAAGGCCTCGAACAGGTGATCGCGCGCCTTTTGCGGCACGCCGGGCCCGTTGTCGCGCACCTCCACCAGCACGCGGCGTCCGTCGCGCCAGGCCTTGATGCGGATCTCGCCATCGCCGTGCTCGCCTTCCACCGCCTCCATGGCATTGCGCACCAGGTTGGAGACGATGCGGAACAGATGATCGCGGTCGGCGTCGATGCGCAGCGTGTCGTCGATGTCGAGCGCCCAGTCGATTGAGCCCTCGCGCGGCAGGCCCAGCGCCTCGCCCACCTCCTCCACCAGCGGCTTCAACAGCATCAGCTCGCGCCGAGGTGCGGCCTCCTCGGCGCGCCCGAAGCGCAGCGTGTCGTTGCAGAAGTTGATGGCGCGGTCGAGCGAGGCGATGAGCTTGGGCGCGAAGCGCTGCACGGTGGGATCGGGAATGGCGGTGAGGCGGTCCGATAGGAGCTGCGCATTCGCCAGCAGGCCGCGCAGGTCGTGGTTGATCTTGCTGACCGCCAGGCCGAGCTGGGCAAGGCGCGTCTTCTGCAAAAGCACGCCCGAGAGCTGGCGCTGCATCTCGCCCAGCTCGCGCTCGGCCGTGCCGATCTCGTCCTGCCGCCCGGAGGGAACGATGATGCGCGATGTGTCCTCGGGATCCTGGCGGAAGTGCACCATGTTGCGCGTGATGTTCATCATCGGGCGCACCAACAGCCGGCTCAGCGCGAAGTAGACGAGCGCCGCGGTCGCCAGCGAGATCAGGATGGAGATCCACAGAACGTTCAGGGCATAGTTTTGCATCGCCGCCTTGAGGGGCGCTTCCGGCATGACGATCTCGACGAGGTCGTCAGGGTCGTCGCCGATCGAGCCGAGCACGCGGATGGTGCGGCCGCCGGGCGCAAAGAACACCGCGACCGCGTCGCCGATCTGCTCCAGGCGCAGGGCGATGCCGGCCCAGACGCTCTGCGGGCGCTGGCGCAGGTCATAGTGCGCGTCGATGGTCATCGACGGGTCGACGGGCAGCACCAGCCGGCGCACGCCGCGCCGGCGCGAGGCGATCGCCTTCACCTGGGCGGTGCGCAGCATTTCGGCGCGCAGGCCCGAAGGCACGTCGCCGCCGGGGAAGCCCTCCGCCGCCAGGGTGGCGAGCTGGGCGGCGGTGAGGCGCTCGTCCAGCCAGCCCACGCGGAAGCTCGACACCGACGGCAGGAAGATCAGGATCTCCGCCAGCATGACGAAGACCAGCGTCATCATCAGAAGCTTCGCGGGGAGCCCGAGGTCGCGCCAGCGCCAGTGCAGCGCAATCGCCCAATCGGGAAGGTGGAAACGGTTGATCTCCACCGGTCTTTGGGTCCGCGTATCGGTCTTTGTTTTCGCGGAGCACGCGTTTCCTCTTGGCTCGCCTTTGATCTGCTGCTCCTAGCCGAACTTTCGCCAGGAAGCCGATGATCCGTCGCACCAGCGGACTGCTGGGCGCGGTAGCATAATAGCGATAGGCAACGCGTTTGTTTATCTCACTGAGCGTCGGATAGGGCGAAACCCAGCCAATCATCGCCTTAATCTTCATTTTTTGGGAAATCGCCAGCGCCCACATCTGAATGAGCTCGCCGGCCTGGGCGCCGACGATGGTGGCGCCGAGGATCTTGCCGTTCTTGGCGGTCACGACCTTGATATGGCCCTCCGTCTCGTGCTCGGCCTGCGCGCGGTCGTTCTCGTGGTAGGGCCAACGCAGGACGTTGATCTTGCCCGCCGACTTCTTCGCCTCCTCCTCCGACAGGCCCGACGTGGGCGAGCTCGGGATCGGTGAAGGTGACCCAGGGGATGATGCTGTTGTCGACCTTGGCGGGGAGACGGAACAGCGCGCGCCGGATGACGATGCCGGCGTGGTAGTTGGCGACGTGGGTGAACTGCAGCCCGCCCGCCACGTCGCCGATGGCGTAGACGCGCCGGTTGGATGTCCTCAGGCCTGCGTTGACCTTGATGCCGCGCTTGTCATAGCGGATGCCGGCAGCCTCCAGGCCGAGATCGGCCGTGGTCGGCTTGCGCCCGACCGCGAGCAGCAGATGCGTGCCTTCGATGACCTTTTTCTCATCGCCCACGGCGACGTTGACGCGCACGTTGCCGATGCCCGCCCTCGACGCTCTCGACCTTGGTGCCCTCGAGGATGGTGACGCCCTCCTTGACGCAGCCGCTCGAGCACGACCTTGGTCAGCTCCGGGTCGTCCTTGCCGAGCGCCTTCGCCGCCTCGATCACGGTGACGCGCGAGCCGAGCCGGGCGTGCGCCTGCGCCAGCTCCATGCCGATCGGGCCGCCGCCGACGATGAGCAGCTCAGGCAGACGCTCCTGATTTTCGAAGATCGTCTCGTTGGTGAAGTAGGGCACGCTGTCGAGCCCGGGGATGGGCGGCACCAGCGGCGTCGAGCCCGTCGCGATGACGAAGCGGCGCGCCTTGATGCGGTACTCGCCGGCGACGACGGTCGACTTGTCGACGAAGCGGCCGGCCGCCTGAATGACGCGCACGCCCAGCCCCGTGAAGCGCTCCACCGAATCGTTGGGCGCGATCGCCGCGATGACGCCGTGCACGTGATCGTGCACCGCGCGCATGTCGATCTCGGGCTCGACGCTGGCGATGCCGAAGGTCGACGCGGTGCGCATGCCGTGCGCGCGCTTGCCCGCGGCGATCATCGACTTTGGAGGGAACGCAGCCGTAGTTGAGGCAGTCGCCGCCCATCTTGTGGCGCTCGAGCAGCACGACGCTGCGCCCGAAGGCCGCCGCGGCAGCCGCCACCGACAAGCCGCCGGAGCCGGCGCCGATGACGCAGATATCGGCGGAGATCGTCTCGCTCTCGCTGCCCGGCGCGGGTGACTTGGTCTTAGTTGCTGGCATTGCGTTGGCTCCACCTCTTGTAGACGACCGGGATCAGGGCGACGACGCCGAGAAGCGCAAAGGCGACGAGCAACTGCGGGGTGACGAGCGCACTCGTGTCGATGGTGTAGGGGCAGGAGGCCTCGGGATCGGGGCCGCCCTTGGCGAGGCAGTCGGCATAGATCTGGTTCTGCGCCTCGACCACGCTGCCCAGCCCCGAGCCTGCCACCGAGAAGGCGAAGGTGCCGGGAATGATGCCGATGGCCGTGCCGAATCACGTAGGTGCCGAGCGGAACGCCGAGCAGCGCCGGCGCCAGATTGACGAGCCAGAACGGGAATATCGGCACCAGGCGCAGGAACAGGAGATAGCTCAGCGCATTCTCCTTGAAACCCTCGCGCAGTCGGCCGAGCCAGGGCCCGGCCTTGGCCGCGAGCGCCTCGCCGAGCGAGGACTTGGCGATGAGAAAGATGAGGGTCGCGCCCGCCGTGGCGCCGACGAGGGTTGCGAGCCCGCCGGCGAGCCAGCCGAACAGCAGCCCGCCCGTCACGGTCATGACCAGGCCGCCGGGCAGCGACAGCGCCACGACCGTGGCATAGATCGAGAATGTAGATGAGGAGCGCTGCCGCCAGATTGGCCGCGATGAAGTCCTGCAGCGCCTGATAGTTGGTGCCGATGGTCTTGAAGGTGAGGTAGTGGTGCCAGCCCATGGCGAAGGCGAGCGCCATCAGGGCGACAATGACGATGAGCGGCAGCCACCGTCGCCACGCCGGAGCGCTGGACCCTCGCGGGCCGTTGTCATTAGCCGTGGTCATCGCCCCACTCCTTTTTGCTGACGCCTGTTGCCGAGCAGGACGCGAATGGCGGTCGGACCCATAAGAATGGAGCTGGTTTGCCATTTCCCGGCCCGGCACACACCCGGCTTTTGGCCCCAAGCAGTAGATTTTCGGGGAAATACCGCTCGTTGACTTGCATGAAACCACCCCGTATAAGCCCGGCAATCCAATGAGCATGGGCCTGCTGCCGACGGCGACCGTGACGCTCGACAAGTCCTATTCGCGGCCGGCAATGGAGTTGTAACGTGAAGCGCACTTATCAACCGAGCCGGCTCGTCCGCAAGCGCCGCCACGGGTTTCGCAAGCGGATGCAGACCAAGGGCGGCATACGCGTCATAACGCGCCGGCGCGCCAAGGGCCGCAAGCGGCTGTCGGCCTGAGCGCGGCCAGTCTCAGCGCCTGGGCGTCCCCGGCCGGCGAGCCGATCCCTCCGAGCTGCATAGCCGCGGTGGGGGCCACGGTGGGTGGGGACGATGCGCGGTGGCACTTTCGACCCTCAAGAAGCGCGCAGACTTTCTCCGGGTCAGGGGCGGCCCCCGCTGGAGCACGCCGGCATTCGTTCTCGAGGCCCGCGCTCGCTCCGTGGACGCACAAGAGCCCGGGGCCCGCGTCGGCTTCACCGTATCCAAGAAGGTCGGCGGCGCCGTGGTGCGCAATCGTGTGCGCCGGCGCCTGCGCGCGCTGGTGGCCGCACTCGACCCCGAAAGGCTGCGCACGGGCTTCGACTATGTGCTGATCGCGCGGCCCGGAGCGGAGCTTCGCAGCTACCAGGATCTCGCCGCCGATCTCGACCAGGCGCTCGACCGCGTTCATCGGCCGCGGGGGCGAGAACGCCGCAGCCAATAACCCTGCTTGGTTTCCGGTTTGCGGTGAGGCCCTTTATCGCGGTATTGGCACTTGCGCTGTTCGGGTGCTGCGGCTCTCCAAGTTGCACAGGTCGGCATTAAAGCTGGCCCGACGCGCGCGGACGAGGACGGCGCCAGGCCGAGGGATCGATGTCACAAGACCCAGACCAACAAAAGAACCTCCTGCTCGCCGTCGTGCTGTCGATGGCGGTGCTGCTCGCCTGGCAGATTTTCTATGCGGGCCCCAAGAGCGAAAAAGAGCGCGCGCACCAGCAAGCAACCGAGCAGTCGCAGCCCGGCAAGTCTCCCTCCGACGCTGGTTCAAAGCCTTCCGCCGTGCCGGAGGGAACCGTGCCGGGGGCCGCCACGATCGCAACGGCCGTCGCAGACGCGCGAGGAGGCCCTCAAGGACTCGCCGCGCCTTCCGATCGAGACGCCGTCGCTGCGCGGCTCCATCGCCTTGAAGAGCGGCCGCATCGACGACCTCGTGCTGGTCAAGTATCACGAGACCGTCGACCCCACGAGCCCGAACGTGGTGCTGCTGTCGCCGACCAACAGCCCGCATCCTTACTTCGCCGAGTACGGGTGGGTGCCGCAGGGCACCGCCACGCAGAAGCTGCCCGACCGCGACACGCTGTGGAGCGTGGAAGGCACCCCCACGCTGACGCCGTCGAACCCGGTGACGATGACCTGGGACAACGGGCAGGGGCTGATCTTCAAGCGCACGGTCTCCGTCGACGACGACTACATGTTCAAGATCGCCGATGCGGTCGAGAACAAAGGCACCGAGCCGGTGACGCTCGCGCCTTACGCCCGCATCCATCGCTACGGCACGCCCAAGGTGCAGGGCTACTGGATCCTGCACGAAGGCCTGATCGGCGTCATCGGCGAGCAGGGCGAGCAGAAGAGCAAGTATACGACGGCGCTCGAGGACGGCACGCAGACCTTCACCACCGCCACGGGAGGCTGGCTCGGCTTCACCGATAAGTACTGGGCGGCAACCCTTATCCCGGATCAGGGCGGCGCCCTATAAAGCCCAGTTCTCCGGCCAGGAGCCGAAGCTTCCGTCCGAGCAGCCGGCCTATCAGACCGATTACCTGCGCGACGGCGTGACCGTGCCGCCGGGAGAGAGCCGCAGCATCGATGCGCAACTCTTCGCCGGCGCCAAGGAAGTCAAGCTGCTGCAGAACTACGAGAAGGCTGGACCAGATCAAGCAGTTCGACCTGCTGATCGACTGGGGCTGGTTCTGGTTCATCACCAAGCCGCTCTACTATCTGATGGAGACCATCAACTCGGTGGTGCACAACTTCGGTGTCACCATCCTGATCCTCACCGTGCTGGTGCGGCTCGCCTTCTTCCCGCTCGCCAACAAGCAGTTCGCCTCGATGGCGAAGATGAAGAAGCTGCAGCCGCAGATGGAGCAGCTGCGCGAGCGCTTCAAGGACGACAAGGTCGGCCAGCAGCAAGCGCTGATGGAGCTCTACAAGAAGGAGAAGGTCAATCCGATCGCCGGCTGCGTGCCCATCCTCTTGCAGCTGCCGGTCTTCTTCGCGCTCTACAAGGTGCTGTTCATCACCATCGACATGCGGCACGCGCCGTTCTTCGGCTGGATCCAGGACCTCTCCGCGCCCGACCCGTCGAACATCTTCACGCTGTTCGGGGCGATCCCCTGGGATCCGCCGCATCTCCTGCATCTCGGCGTGTGGCCGCTGATCATGGGCATCACCATGTGGCTGCAAATGCAGCTCAACCCGCAGCAGCCCGATCCCGTGCAGCAGAAGGTCTTCGCCTGGATGCCGGTGATGTTCACCTTCCTGTTGGCGTCGTTCCCGGCGGGGCTGGTGATTTACTGGGCCTGGAGCAATTCGCTGTCGCTGGCGCAGCAGTACTTCATCATGAAGCGGCAGGGTGTGGAGGTGCACTTGGCGGGTAACGTCTCGCGGCAGCTCAAAGGGCTTGCAGCGGCGCCTGCACAAGTCACGAGCCTATATAGACAGTTGATGGGCGGCGGCGCATAAAGCGGCGCCGGGGACGGCAAGAGCTCGAAAAGCGGCGCCAAGTCGAAAGACGACGACAAGAGCTGAGCGACCGCTCGCAACAAGGCGCGGGACCTCCGATGACCGAGCCGAATGACGCAGCACTCGAGTTGGGCGAGCAGCTCTTCGAGCGGCCCTGGCAGTTCCTGAAGAGCGCGCCGGCGCTCGAGTTCCTGCCTCCCGCCGATCGGGTCGAGATCGCCTTCGCCGGGCGCTCGAACGTCGGCAAGTCGAGCCTGATCAACGCGCTGCTGCGCCAGAACGGACTGGCGCGCACCTCGAACACGCCCGGGCGCACGCAGGAGCTCAACTTCTTTCTCACCGACGCGATGCCGCTCTACATCGTCGACATGCCGGGCTACGGGTTTGCCAAGGCGCCCAAGGAAAAAGTCGAGGCCTGGACCGAGCTCGTCTCCGACTATCTGAAGGGACGCCCCACGCTCGCGCGCGTGATGCTGCTGATCGACTCGCGCCACGGCTTGAAGCCGGTCGACCAGACCATCATGGAGATCCTCGACATCGCGGCGGTGAGCTATCAGGTCGTGCTCACCAAGGCCGACAAGATCAAGCCGCACGAGCTGCAGGCGCTGATCGAGGCGACCGCCAGGCCCTCAAGACACATGCCGCCGCGTTTCCCGATGTGATCGCCACCTCTTCCGAAAAGGGCACCGGCATCGCGGAGCTGCGCGCGGCGATGGCGAAAATCCTCGCCGAGCGCTGACTAGCTGCATCGATGGCGGCCAGGCTCATCCCGCGGTGAACTTGGCGATGACCGTCATGCCGACGTCGAGCAGGCCCTCGCCGAACTTCGCGATCAGGCCGCCGATCAGCGCCGCCACGCCCCAGCCGACCAGGTGCGACGCCGTCTTGGCGTAGTTGGTCCGGACGCGGACCGTGATCACCTGATCGGGCAGCGCCGTCTCGGCGGCGAGCCCGTCGGCCCCGACCGTGCGCGCCGAGATGATGAGCTGCAGGCGCTTCTTGCCCTTCTCGCGCGGCGTGACGTGCCAGCGCCAGCTGGCGAAGTCATCGGAGGAGAGCAGCATGGCGCGCTCGATCCATTGCGTCTCGGGCGAGGCCGTCTCGATGAAGAAGCCGCCGTCGGGCGCGCGCAGGCGCACCGACATCGCCTTGGTGATCGTCACCTCGTGCTGGTAGGCGGCGCCCCCGCCCTGCAGCCCGTCGGCAAGCGCCTTCACCTCCGCTTTGGCAATGCGCACCTCGACCAGCGCAGGAACGGCGACGCGCATGGTGCGGGGAATGTTCTCGACCAGCTGGCCGATCTCGGCGCGATGCTGCGGCACCGGCCGCCCGGCGGGCGGCGTGGGCATGGCGCCGGGCGGGGCGGCGTGGCGCGGAGGCGAGAACCTCTCGTACGCCGACGGACCGCTATATGCCGAGCCGATCCCCTCACGGCGCCTCTCGGGCTCGAGGCGATTGCGCAAGGACGGTCCGCTCCCTGAAGCGACCTCGCCACCAAACCGACCGGGCGGCATTGGATCGGCTCCGCCGCCCGGCATGGGCGGGATCGGCGGCGGCATAGGTGGTGGCGGCGCGGCAGCGGGCGGCGCCGACGGCGGCGGCACGCGCGAGCCAGGTGGCGGTCCCCAACCCGGAGGCGGAGCCCCAGGGATTGGTGGCGGCGCCGAGGGCGGCGGCGCACCCCTGGCAGGCGGCGATGGCTGCTCGGCTTGCGGGGCGGGGCTGGGAACGGGGGCCGGCGCAGGCTGCGCGGGACGCGGCGGCTCCGGCGCGGCCTCCACGGGAACCTGCTGGCGCGCAGGCTTGGGCTTGGGCGGAGGTGCCGGTTCGGGCTCCGGCTCGGCGATCGCCTCCTCGGCGTCGGCCACCGCCATCATGGCCGCGCTCATCATCGAACGGCTCTGATTCGATCTCCTCGGCTGCAGCCTGCCGCCGGCTCCTCTTCGGGAGGCGGCGGCTGCACCTTGCGCGAGCCGCCGGTCCGCGACAGCACACGCTCGCGCGCGCTCGCCAGAATGTCCTCGGTGTTGGACGGGCGCGCAGCCGCAGCGGCGCTGCTTTGAAGCGCGCGAATCGCGCCTTCGAAGGTCAGGCCCTGGGCCTGGAGCATGTGTGCCGCAGGGCTGCGGCCGTCGCCGACGATGGCCGCCAGCACGATCGCGCCATTGATCTCGCGGCGCCGGCCGCCGCGTGCAGCTGCAGCCGCCGCCTCCAGAATGCGGCGCAGGTCCAGCGACACGCCTGGCTCGCCGCCTTGTCCGGGGCCGCGCCGAGGCAGAGTGGAGAGAAATGCCGTGACGTCGGCCTTGATGCGGATTGCGTCGATGTTGCTGGCGGCAAGGACGAGGCCGTGCGTCGGGGTCCTCGCACAAGGACAGCAGCATGTGCTCGAGCGTGACCTCGCCATGGCCTTGGCCGCGCGCGAGCTCACCGGCACGCGCCAGCGCGCTGCCCAGGTTGGGCGACATCGCAATGCGGCTCAGGTCGTCGGCAATCATGTCCGTCCTTTGACCGATTCCCAGCCGGCCGTGGGCGCGAAATTAACCGATCGCCGCCGACCAGGCATGTATAGGAGACCTTCGAACCGATGCGTTAGCAGCCGATTGTGGGTGAAATCCGTTGAGGTCATGCGGCTTGTCGGTATATGTGCTGGCCTTCGGTTGCGCCAGCATCCAACTTAGAGCGAAATGCGGGCGGGCGCCCGAATAAAAGCGAAGCATAGGCGCGAACGATGAAGACGATTACGCAGCCGCACGGCGGTGGCGCAGCTCCCGAGACCGAGCCTTCCCCCCACGTCCAGGCACGCATCCTGGCCGAGGCGCTGCCGCATCTCATACGCTATGACGAGCAAACCGTCGTCATCAAGTTCGGCGGTCACGCCATGGGCGATGCCGCGCTCTCCGACGCGTTCGCCCAGGACATCGTCTACCTGAAGCAGTCGGGCGTGAACCCCATCGTCGTGCACGGCGGCGGGCCGCAGATCGCGGCGATGCTCAAGAAGTTGCAGATCACATCCGACTTCGTGCAGGGCCTGCGCGTCACCGACAAGCCGACGGTGGAGGTGGTCGAAATGGTGCTGGCCGGCGCCATCAACAAGGAGATCGTAACAGCGATCAACCGGCAGGGCGGCAAGGCCGTGGGCATCTGCGGCAAAGACGCCAACCTGATGATCGCGCGCAAGATCACCGAGATCGAGGACCCCGAATCCAACCTGATGAAGGCGGTCGACATCGGCTACGTCGGCGAGCCGGTCGAGGTGAACCCGCACATCGTCGACGTGATCTCGCGCTCCGACCTCATTCCCGTGATCGCACCGATCGGCGTCGGGCGCGGCGGGGAGACGCTCAACATCAACGCCGACACGTTCGCCAGCGCGCTGGCTGCGCGCATGAAGGCAAAACGCCTGCTGCTGCTCACCGACGTGCAGGGCGTGCTCGATCCCGACAAGCAGCTCATCGCCGAGCTCACCATCGAGGAGGCGCGCGCGCTCATCAAGAGCGGCGTCATCTCGGGTGGCATGATCCCCAAGATCGAGGGCTGCATCGAGGTGGTGGAAGCGGGCGTGGAAGCGGTCGTCGTCATCGACGGGCGCGTGCCTCACTGCGTGCTCCTGGAGCTGTTCACGGCGCACGGCGTCGGCACGCTGGTTGCGCGCAAGAAGCTCAAGTCGGGCGCGGCATGAGCGCTGCCGACGAGCGCGTGGCGTTGTGGGGGCGGGATC